>NZ_JASHKY010000010.1:0-177463 GCF_030056935.1 Rhodococcus sp. IEGM 1302
CCCCGAGAAGAAAAACTGGATTGTGTTCGCCAGGCACTTCGTACAACCTCGTGTCCCTCACCCTCGCAGGTGGGAGTCGGTGTCCGTGTCGCTCTGACTTGGAATAAGTTACGCGAACCTTCAATCAATTCACAAATCGCCTGGTCACCACACCGAATTGGCCGATTAAGGCCAGGTCAGACCGTTGAGCCTTTCCGCCAACTGCGAATAGGCCCGAGTGTGACGCCGAGCACCGAAGCTATTCGGAGCCCACCCGCTCGATCACTCCCCCGAGTCCACGGAGATTCTCGACGAATCGCGGGTACCCACGGTCGATGTGGAAGATGTCGTGAACTTCGGTGGTTCCGTCCGCAACCAACCCCGCAAGCACGAGCCCGGCGCCGGCCCGAATGTCCGAAGACCACACCGGTGCACTCGACAACACCGGAACTCCGCGGATCACCGCATGGTGACCGTCAGTACGAGCGTCGGCGCCGAGTCGGATCATTTCCTCGACAAATCGGAAACGCGATTCGAATACGTTCTCGGTGATCATCGACGTGCCTTCGGCAACCGCAGCCAAACCGATTGCCATCGGCTGCAGGTCGGTCGGGAATCCGGGGTACGGCAATGTTGCGAAATTGACCGCTTTAGGCCGTTCACGCTGAATGACGCGGAAACCGTCAACCTCGGGAGTCACCTCCGCGCCGGCCGTCCGAAGCTTGTCGAGGACCAGTCCGAGATGCTTGTGGTTCACCCCACGAACGCGGACGTCACCCCTGGTCATGGATGCCGCGACACCCCACGTTGCAGCGACGATCCGATCGCCGATGACACGGTGCGTAGTCGGTTCCAACTTGCGGACGCCTTGAATGGTGAGCGTCGAACTTCCGCCGCCAGATACCTTGGCGCCCATCTCGTTGAGCATGTTGCACAGATCCACGATCTCGGGCTCACGTGCAGCGTTGTCGATCACTGTCTCACCACGGGCGAGGACCGCTGCCATCAAGATGTTCTCGGTTGCACCCACAGACGGGAAGACCAGGCGGATGTTCGCTCCATGCAGGTCGTCTGCCTCGGCAACTACACATCCGTGTTCGATCTCGCTGCGCGCACCCAACAGGCGGAGCCCGGATTGGTGCATGTCGAGGGGCCGAGAACCGATGGCGTCACCGCCAGGCAAGGCAACAACAGCGCGTCTACAACGCGCGACCAGCGGACCGAGAACACACACTGACGCTCGGAACTGTTTCACCGCATCGAAGTCAGCGTGATACTTCGGCTCGGCCGGCGTCGTGATCCGCACTTCGGAATCTTCGAGTTCGACTTCGCAGCCCAGACCTCGCAGAACGTCCGCCATCAGCGGTACGTCGAGAATGTCCGGGCAGTTGGTCACGACAGTGGTGCCTTCGGCCAACAGCGCCGCGGCCATCAGCTTCAGCACACTGTTCTTGGCCCCTCCCACCAGTACTTCACCTTCGAGGCGGTTACCCCCGGTCACAAGAAAGTGCTCACTCACGGTTCACAGCCTAGAGCCACAACCTCGTCGGCACCGCGCCGGTACCGTAGCCCTATGTCTGTTCACCTGACGAAGATCTACACCCGGACCGGCGACGACGGGACCACGGGCCTCAGCGATTTTTCCCGCGTGTCCAAGAACGATCCGCGTCTGATCGCCTACGCGGATTGCGACGAGACCAATGCAGCGATCGGTGTGGCCGTTGCCCTCGGCACTCCCCCGGAGAATCTCCTCGCAATGCTGCGCCAGATCCAGAACGACCTTTTCGACGCAGGGGCCGACTTGTCCACCCCCGTGGTCGAGAACCCGAAGTACCCGCCGCTACGAGTGACTCAGTCCTACATCGATCGACTCGAAGGATGGTGCGATGAACTCAATGAGCAACTGGCACCGTTGAATTCGTTCATTCTGCCGGGCGGAACCGCCTTGGGAGCCCTGCTTCACGTAGCAAGAACCGTCTCGCGGCGTGCTGAGCGTGCGGCTTGGTCCGCCATCAATGCGAACCCGGAGGACACGAGCGTGCTCCCCGCGAAATACCTCAACAGATTGTCGGATCTGCTCTTCATCATGGGAAGAGTGGCAAATCCTGAAGGCGATGTGCTCTGGAAGCCCGGCGCCGGGGCTTGAGCGGGACCGGTCAGGCGGTGCGTCGCCTACGGGCGCGCCCGTCCGGCCGAGATTCCACCCAGGACAGGAACGCTGTCAATGCTCCACTGTCCAAAGCGATTTCGTAGGCCGACGAGCCGTCATTGACCTTGACCACGACGATGTCGTCGCTCATGATGTCGAATTCGGTACCCGAGGGAGAACGACGGCTCTCGACCTCGATACCTTGACGATCGATCCTGGAGTCCGGGCCCGGCCGCAGACTCGACAGTTTGAAAAAGACAAAGGTGCTTTCGCCGTAGCGAATGATTCCGTGACGCCACCCGCTGTCCCCCGGAGATGGCAGAACACGAAGCAGTGCAGCGGTACCGCCGCGACGCAGAACCAGCAGACGATACAGAAAAGCCGCGACGAGAACCGCGAGCAGCACAACCAGAATGATCAACACAGTCATTCCGAATGTCACTGTTCGTCGGCTCCCGTCGCGGCTTTACTCGAGTAACTTACGCGCGCTCGACGGCCCGGAGCTGACCCTTGGCGACCGCAATCGCTTCGAGGTCGCCCGAGTTCTCGGCCAAGACAGCCTTGGCTGCCTCGACGTCGATGTCCTGTGCCATGTCCGCGGACTCGGCAAGGATCGTCACCGTCGTCGCAGTGACGGAGAGAAATCCTCCGTGTACCGCAGCAACGATACGCTCGCCGTCGACCGAGGTGATCGACACGGTTCCGCCCTCGATCAGCTGGCCGAGGACCGGCTCATGCCCAGGCATGATTCCGATTTCACCCTCGGTGGTCTGAGCGCTGACCAGCGTCGCCGAACCAGACCACAAGCGCTGCTCGACGGCAACGAGTTCTACGGTCATCTCAGCCATCGTGGACTACTTCCCGGCCATCTTCTTGGCTGCAGCCTCGACGTCGTCGAGTCCACCGCAGCTGTTGAATGCCTGCTCGGGCAGGTGATCGAACTCGCCCTTGCAGACGCGGTCGAAGGCTTCGATCGTGTCGCGGAGCGGCACGACGGAGCCGGGCTCACCGGTGAACTTCTCGGCAACGATGAAGTTCTGGCCGAGGAACTTCTGGATACGACGGGCGCGGCCGACGAGGACCTTGTCCTCTTCCTGAAGCTCGTCCATACCGAGGATGGCGATGATGTCCTGCAGTTCCTTGTACTTCTGCAGAATGCGCTTGACCTCGTTGGCGACGCGGAAGTGCTCGGCACCGACGATGCCGGGCTCCAGGATGCGGGAGGTCGAGCTCAGCGGATCCACAGCGGGGTAGATACCCATCTGCGAAATCGGGCGCGAAAGCTCGGTGGTGGCATCGAGGTGCGCGAAGGTCGTAGCCGGCGCGGGGTCGGTGTAGTCGTCGGCGGGCACGTAAATAGCCTGCAGCGAGGTGATCGAGCGACCGCGAGTCGAGGTGATGCGTTCCTGGAGCTCACCCATCTCGTCCGCCAGCGTGGGCTGGTAGCCCACTGCCGAAGGCATACGGCCGAGGAGGGTGGAAACCTCGGAGCCTGCCTGCGTGAAGCGGAAGATGTTGTCGATGAACAGCAGAACGTCCTGGCCCTGGACGTCGCGGAAGTACTCCGCCATCGTCAGTGCGGACAGGGCGACGCGCATACGCGTTCCGGGCGGCTCGTCCATCTGGCCGAAGACAAGGGCGGTGTCCTGGAGGACGCCCATCTCTTCCATTTCCAGGTGGAGGTCGGTGCCCTCACGGGTACGCTCACCGACGCCTGCGAACACCGAGGTGCCCGAGAACTCGCGAGCGATACGCGTGATCATTTCCTGGATCAGAACGGTCTTGCCGACGCCGGCGCCACCGAACAGGCCGATCTTTCCACCCTTGACGTACGGGGTGAGAAGGTCGATGACCTTGATGCCGGTCTCGAGGATCTCGGTCTTACCTTCGAGCTGATCGAAGGCTGGTGGCTTGCGGTGGATGCCCCACTGCTCGCCGTCGCGGCCGAGGCCGGGGGTGTCGAGGCAATCGCCCAGGGCGTTGAACACGTGGCCCTTGACGACGTCACCGACGGGAACCGAGATCGGCTTGCCCGAGTCGGTCACTGCAGTGCCGCGGACGAGGCCGTCGGTGGGCTGCATGGAGACGGTGCGGACCAGGTTGTCACCGAGGTGCTGTGCAACCTCGAGCGTCAGCGTCTTGGCGACCGAGGGAAGCGTGATCTCGGCGTTCAGGGCGTTGAACAGTTCAGGAACAGCGCCACGCGGGAATTCAACGTCCACGACGGGACCGATGACCCGCACGACGCGGCCGGCTACGGCCGAAGCCGAACCTGCCCCGTTGTTTTCGGTTACTGCTGCGGTCATGTGCTAGTCACTTCCTGCGCTCGAGGCGAGCGCGTTGGCGCCGCCGACGATCTCGCTGATTTCCTGGGTGATCTGGGCCTGGCGAGCCTGGTTGGCCTGACGGCTCAACGTGTTCACCAGTTCGTTTGCGTTGTCCGTCGCGGCCTTCATGGCAGTACGACGGGCTGCCGACTCCGATGCCGCAGCATCGAGAAGCGACGAGAAGATACGAGTGCTGACGTACTTCGGGAGAAGAGCGCCGAGAAGCTTCTCGGGCTCGGGCTCGAAGCTGAAGTCCGCGACGGGGCCATTGTCATGGTCGTCGTCGTGGCCGTTGGTCAGCATGTCGTCACCGAGTTCGATGCGCTCTTCCGACACGAAGACCTCGAGAGGAGCCATACGGCGAACCTCGGGAGTCTGCGTCAGCATCGACACGAAGCGGGTGTAGACGATATGGAGTTCGTCGACGCCCTCGATCGTGCCTTCACCGTTCGGAGCGGCAACCTGGTTACCCGAACCAGCCATGAACAGCTCCACCAGGTGGCGGCTGGCCTTCGCGGCATCCGAGTAACCCGGATCCTGCGAGAAGCCCGTCCACGCAGCACCGATGTCGCGGCCGCGGAACGTGTAGTAGCCGAGCCCCTTGGAACCGAGCACGTACACGACCGGCTCCTTGCCCTCGCTGCGGAGGAGAGCCATGAGCTCTTCTGCCTGCTTGAGGACGTTGGAGTTGTAGCCCCCACACATGCCGCGGTCACTGGTGACAACGAGGACCGCTGCCCGCTTGGGCTCCGGACGCTCGTTGAGCAACGGGTGATCGAGCGAAGCAGACGCACTCGCCAATTCGGTGAGTACCTTCGTGATCTCCTCGGCATACGGCTTGGACGCGGCGACGCGAATCTGAGCCTTGGTGATACGCGAAGTCGCGATCAGTTCCTGTGCCTTGGTGATCTTCTTGGTCGAGTTGACCGACTTGATACGAGACCGCAATTCGAGAATGCTCGCCATCGATCAATCACTCTCCCTTCGGAATTCGCAGTGTCATGGGCGCGTACGTCACTTGCTGACGGTCTTGCGCTTGACGTTGATCTGCTCGTTCGCGACCTCGTCGGCGCCCAAAGCGTCAGCCTCGGCTTCGTTCACGACCCGGCTTCCGTCGGATGCGATGAAGCCTTCCTTGAACTTGTTCGTTGCAGCGATCAGCTCAGCAGCGTTGTCGGCATCGAGTGCCTTACCGCCGTTGATGCTGGAGTAGACGCCTGCAGCCGAGTGCTTGAGGTCTTCGAGCAGTTCCTTCTCGAAGCGACGGACGTCGCCGATCGGAACGCTGTCGAAGATGCCTTCGCCGGCGAGGTAGATCGAGACGATCTGGTCCTCGACGGGGATCGGGCTGTACTGATCCTGCTTGAGCAGCTCGACCAGGCGGGCACCGCGCTCGAGCTGAGCCTTGGAGGCAGCGTCGAGGTCGGATGCGAAGGCGGAGAACGCTTCGAGCTCACGGAACTGAGCCAGTTCCAGACGCAGCGAACCGGAAACCTTCTTCATGCCCTTGGTCTGTGCAGCGCCACCGACGCGGGACACCGAGATACCGACGTTGATCGCGGGGCGAACGCCCTTGTTGAACAGGTCGGACTCGAGGAACACCTGACCGTCGGTGATGGAGATGACGTTGGTCGGGATGTAAGCCGAGACGTCGTTCGCCTTCGTCTCGATGATCGGCAGAGCCGTCAGCGAGCCACCGCCGAGTGCGTCGGACAGCTTCGCCGAACGCTCCAGCAGACGGGAGTGCAAGTAGAAGACGTCGCCGGGGTAAGCCTCGCGTCCCGGCGGGCGACGCAGCAGGAGCGAGATGGCGCGGTACGCCTCTGCCTGCTTGGTCAGGTCGTCGAACACGACCAGAACGTGCTTGCCCTGGTACATCCAGTGCTGGCCGATGGCCGAGCCGGTGTACGGTGCGAGCCACTTGAAGCCTGCGGAATCAGATGCCGGGGCAGCAACGATGGTGGTGTACTCCATCGCGCCCTTCTCCTCGAGGGCAGCCTTGACGCCCGCGATGGTGGAACCCTTCTGACCGATGGCAACGTAGATGCAGCGCACCTGCTTGTTGACATCGCCGGAATCCCAGTTGGCCTTCTGGTTCAGGATGGCGTCGATGCAGACCGCGGTCTTGCCGGTCTTGCGGTCGCCGATGATGAGCTGGCGCTGGCCGCGGCCGATCGGGGTCATGGCGTCGATAGCCTTGATACCGGTCTGGAGCGGCTCTTCGACCGGCTGGCGCTCGAGCACCGAAGCGGCCTGGAGCTCGAGTGCACGGTTCTCGGTGCTCTCGATCTCGCCGAGGCCGTCGATGGGCGCACCCAGCGGGTCGATGACGCGGCCGAGGAAAGCATCGCCGACGGGAACCGACAGAACGTCGCCCGTGCGCTTTACTTCCTGGCCTTCTTGAATGTTCTGGTAATCGCCAAGGATGACGGCACCGATTTCGGTGGCATCCAGGTTGAGCGCGACGCCGACGATTCCACCGGGGAACTCCAACAGCTCGTTGGACATAGCCGAAGGCAGGCCAGAGACGTGCGCAATGCCGTCACTGGTGTCGGTCACTGTGCCGACCTCCTCACGGGAGGCCTCCGGGGAGTAGCTCGCGGTGTAGTTGTCGATCGCGCTACGGATCTCGTCGGAGGAGATCGTCAGCTCCGCCATGTTTTTCCTGCTCTCGGTGTCTGGTCTTCGAAAAGATCTGGAGTATGTGTTCGGCTGAAGGACTACTTGAGGTTCTTCCGCAGTGCTGCGAGTCGACCCGCTGCGCTGCCGTCGATAACCTCGTCGCCCACCCGGACGACCAAGCCGCTGAGGAGTTCTGGATCGACCTCGACGTGCACTGCTACCGGCTTCCCGTAGCTGCGGGTAAGAGTGCTCGCCAAGCGATCCGACTGCTCCGAGCTCAACGCCGAGGCGCTGCGAACGTGAGCAACGGTGGTATCGCGCTGCGCTGCGGCAAGATTCGACAGCTGATCGAAAGTGTCTGCGGGTGCAGACTTCAACCGGCCGACAGCCTGTCCGGCGAGTGCCTCGGTGACCGCGGTGACCTTGCCGTAGAGCAAGCGGGAGAGGAACTCACGCTTGCGGGCTGCGGGAACCGACAGATCCGAGAGCGTCTGCTCCAGGCTGGGATCCCCTGCCACGATGCGACCGAGACGGAAGAGCTCGTCCTCAACGGTGTCCAACTGGCTCTGATCGGCTGCGGCGCGGAGCAGAGCTTCGCGTCCGAGCAGTTCGAGCGAGTTGACCAAGTCGCGGGCCGCAGACCAGTCCTGGCCTGCAGCTGCCTTCACGGTGGCGAGCGCCTCGGCGCCGACCTTTCCGGAGAACAACTGCTCTGCCAAAGCCTGGCGACCAGCGGCCGGTGCCGAAGCGTCAGCCAGCGCGCTGCGAAGAGCGCGCTGGCCGTCGAGTACCTCGACCACCGAGAAGAGCTCGGACCCAGCCTGAGCAGAAGCAGCAGTTGCGGCTCCTGCAGAGACGGCGCCCAGGGCACTGCTCAGCGCAGAACGAGTCTGCGCCAAGGCTTCACGGCTCGCTGCGTACATGTTGCTCACTTCCTGGCTGAATCAGCGCTGACGGTGTCGAGCTCGTTGAGGAAACGATCAACCGTTCCGGCGCGCTTCACGTCGTCGGCGAGGGACTCCCCGATGACCTTCTCGGCCAGGTCTACAGCGGTCTTGCCGAGATCCGAGCGGAGCTCAGCGACGATCTGCTGACGCTGGGCGACGAGCTGGCTGTGGCCTGCGGCCACGATGCGGTCGCTCTCGTCCTGCGCCTGAACCTTCATGTCAGCGATGATCTGCTGACCCTGGGTACGCGCTTCCTCACGGATCTGCGCTGCCTCGGTACGAGCTTCGGCGAGCTGCGCGCGGTACTGCTCGAGCGCTGCTGCTGCCTCTGCCTGTGCTGCTTCGGCCTTTTGTATACCGCCCTCGATCTGCTCGGTGCGTTCGGCCAAGACCTTCTGGAACTTCGGAAGAACGAGCTTCCAGAAGACGAAACCGACTACTACGAGCGCGACCGCGGACCACACGATGTCGTATGTCTCGGGGATGAGGGGGTTGTGTTCAGTCGTCCCCTCCGCCGCGAGAATTGCGATGGTGGCTGCCATGTCGGTCTTAGAAGATGAAGCCGGCGACGAGGCCGATCAGCGCGAGGGCCTCGGTGAATGCAATACCGAGGAACATCGTGGTGCGAACCTGTCCGGCCATCTCGGGCTGGCGGACCATGCCTTCGATTGCCTTGCCAACAACGATACCCACGCCGATGCCGGGGCCGATCGCTGCGAGGCCGTAGCCGATGGCTCCGAAGCCCTTGGAGCGAGAGACAGTCTCGGCAGTTTCCTGTGCCAGGTATGCGAGGCTCATGGTGTTCCGTTCCCTTTCTGTTGACCTCCGCCGGATTCGGCAAGAGGCTCAGTTCTTGGTGTAGCTGGTGATGAGGTAAAAGGTCAGTGCTCGTCGGCGTGAAGCGCCAATTCGATGTACACCGCGGTCAGCAACGCGAACACGTACGCCTGCAGGAAGATGACCAGCAGCTCGAAGAACGTGAATGCGATACCGGCAATGATCGACGGAACACCGAAGATCGCCTGGAATCCGCCGGACACGAAGAAGAAGTAGTTCGTCGCGCTGAAGAACAGCACCAGCAGGATGTGGCCGGCCAACATGTTGGCCATGAGACGAACCATCAGCGTGAACGGACGCAGGATGAAGGTCGAGATGAACTCGATGGGCACCAACAGGAAGTGCAGGGGCAGCGGGACGCCGGGAACGACGATGCTGCTCTTGACGTACTTGAAGAAGCCGTACTTCTTGATTCCCACGTAGTTGAACACGATGTAGGCGAGCGCTGCGAGTACCAGCGGCATACCGATTCGCGCGTTCGGCGAGATGTTCAGGAAAGGAATGACGCTGGCCAGGTTGCTGGCGACCACGAGGAAGAAGATCGTCGTGATGACCGGCAGGAAGCGCTTGCCCTGTTCCTTGCCCAGGATCTCCTCGGCGATGTTGATCCGAACGAAGTCGAGCGCAAGCTCAGCGGCGTTCTGAAGTCCGCGGGGAACCAATCGAGGGCTGCGCATCGCGATCACGAAGAACGCTGCGACCAGCACCGACATCAGCAGACGAATCAGCATCAGACGGTCGAGCTCGAAGGGGCCCGCGTGGATCAACACGGAGGGCGGGAAAAAATCGTCTAGTGACGGCGCATGGAATTCATCCGCGGCCAGGGTGGTGACGCTCAGCGTTCTCTCCCGTAGTCGGTCCGCAGCCATCATTGACTGCGGTTCGATCGGACATTGACGATCTACAAGTCGACAAGTTCGACTCGCGCATTCGTCAGCAGCTGGAGAACCCTAGAGGGGCCTGGCGTCTGTCGGTGTCGGCGACTCTCGTCGACTCAGTGGTCAGAATTTCGACCACCTGCGAGCACATGGCATCGTCGGCTGAGTGTTACTCGGCCCACCATTGCTCTCGCTTGAACCGAACCTTATCAAGTCATCTACGACATTGTGTAGATGGGGTACCTGGAAGTCCGATTAGTTACCTCTTGTAGTACTACTCGTCGTCGTCGACGTTGCTGCTGGGAGTGGGATCGACGTACGGAGTTTTGGTTCCCAGGACGCCGTAAGTCTCCGCACCGAGCACCACGACCAGCGACATGATGATGACCAGGACGAGGGCGGTCTTGTTGTAGAAATCCATGTCCGAGAGGACAAAGAGAACCACCATGGCGAGAATCATCTTCAGCAGCCAGGTACCGAGCAGAACGGCACCGGCCGTGAGCGCAGGCAGCTTCGCTGTGAGCAGCACGCCCAACGCCGTGAACAGGATGAACCCGCCGCCGACGGCTGCGCCGATCAGAGCGCCGTAGACGCCTTCCTTACCGGCGAAGAGCCCGCCCAGGAGCGCGCCGACCACGGCCAGCGCGATCAGCCCCATCACACCCCACTTCACGGCCGACTTCATGGCGGCGGTCGAATCAGGGATGGGTTGCGAGGCAGGTACAGGCTGCGGCGTGTTCGTCACGATGCCCAAGGGTAATGGATCGGAAAACTTGGCTAGCGACGCTGCTGCTTGCGATCGATCAGCGAAGGCACCGCAGTGAAGAACAACGCAAGAACCAAACCGGCCGCGACGAGTACAACAACCAGCTGACGATTGAGCAGCGAGGATCCGACGGCACCGAACGCCAGGACGCTGACCCACAGGTAGATGACCAGCACAACTCGTCGGTGCGTGTGTCCGATCTGCAAGAGGCGATGATGCAGGTGCATCTTGTCCGGACTGAACGGACTGACGCCCGCTTTCGTCCGGCGGATCACGGCCAGGAGCATGTCCAGCATCGGGATGAACATCACAGCCCCGACCAGCAACAACGGCGCGAGGAGGCCGACGAGGTCGCGGGTTCCGTAAGCAGCGAGCGGAATACGACCGGATGCACTGGTGGAGATCGCGGCCAGCATGAGACCGATCAACATCGACCCGGAATCGCCCATGAAAATGCGCGCTGGATTGAAGTTGTGTGGAAGAAAACCGAGACAAGCGCCTGCCAAGGCCGCCGCGATCATCGCCGGCGGGTAGACACTCGCGTCGCCGCCCTGATCGTGGAGAAGACCGATCGAGAAGATGAGGATGGCGAGCGCCGCGATCAGCCCCAACCCGGCGGCCAATCCGTCGAGACCGTCGACAAAATTCATGGCGTTGATGGTCGCGACGGCAACAGCAACGGTGAACAGTCCGGATTGAATCTGATCGAGGATGATGGTGGACCCACCGTCACCGCCGAACGGGTTGTAGATGATGAACCAGCTGACGCCCATCACCACGAGAACGCCGGCAGCAGTCACCTGACCGACAAATTTGGTGAGGGCGTCGAGGCCCCACCTGTCGTCGATCACACCCACGAGGACGATGACGGCGCCAGCTACGAGCGCAGCGTGTACGTCAGGACTGCCGAAGCCGAAACCTCTTGTGAGCGCGGGTAATTGCTGCGCGAACAGCAGACCGACAGCCATGCCGACATACATTCCGACGCCACCGAGGCGCGGAATCGGCTCGACGTGAACGTCCCGATCACGAGGAATCGCGACAGCGCCGAACCTCAGCGCCAACAACCGGACTGCGCCAGTCGCCAGGTAGGTCACCACCGCCGCCGTACACAGCACGAGCAAAAGTTCACGGATGGGAACACCCGCTCCCCCGCCACCCTGTGCCAGATACGTGGTCGCCTCGTAGGAAGTGATCACTGCTCGAGATCACCCGTCTGGCGGGCATAGGCAGGCTTTGCCCGGACCAGTTCGCGAACGCCGTCGGCAACTGCTGCCAACTCGGCCTCTCCTGACGTGGTGGCGGGGTCCGCGACAACTGCGCGCGCGATCAACTCCCCCACCACGCTCATGTCGGAGCGGTTGAAACCCTGGGTCGTCACGGCCGCGGACCCGACGCGGATTCCGGACGTGACGGCGGGCGACTGCGGATCGAACGGAATCGCGTTCTTGTTGAGCGTGATCGAAGCCAGTCCGCACCTACGCTCGGCGTCGACGCCGGTGACACCGCTTGCGCGCAGGTCGAGAAGCGCCAGATGTGTGTCGGTTCCACCGGACACGGTGCGCAGACCGCGAGCTTCCAACGACAGCGCGAGCGCCGATGCGTTGGCAACCACTTCCTGTGCATACCAACGATATTCCGGCGTCGACGCCTCTTTGAACGCAACCGCTTTCCCGGCGATCGCATGCATCATCGGGCCGCCTTGAATGAAGGGGAACACCGCGCGATCTACAGCCGAGGCATGCTCGCTGCGGCACAGGATCATTCCGCCGCGCGGGCCTCTGAGGACTTTGTGCGTCGTCGCGGAGACGACGTCGGCGTACGGAACGCACGAAGGTATCGCCCGGCCTGCCACGAGTCCGATGAAGTGGGCGGCGTCGACCCACAGGATCGCACCGACCTCGTCTGCGATCGAGCGGAAGGCTGCGAAGTCGATGGTGCGGGAGTACGCGGTCGCGCCGGCGACGATGATTTTCGGCTTGTGCGCCAGAGCCAGGGTGCGAACCTCGTCGTAGTCGATCAATTCGGTGGCCGAATCGACGTGATAGGGAACGGTGGTGAACCACTGCCCAGAAAAGCTGACGCGAGACCCGTGAGTCAGATGCCCACCGTGCGGCAGACTCATCGCCAATACGGTGTCGCCGGGCTTGGCGAATGCGGCGTACACCGCGAGATTCGCAGTGGCCCCCGAATGCGGTTGGACGTTGACGTGCTCGGCGCCGAACAGCGCCTTTGCCCGATCGATCGCCAGATTCTCGGCTACGTCGACGTACTCGCACCCGCCGTAGTAACGCCGACCCGGATAGCCCTCGGCGTACTTGTTGCTCAGGGTCGAACCCAAGGCAGCCAGTACGGCAGGGCTGGTGAAGTTCTCGCTCGCGATGAGTTGAAGTCCGTCGCGCTGACGCTCGAGTTCGGCCAGCGCAACAGCCGCGATCTCGGGGTCTGCCGTGGCAAGCTCACCGAAATCCGGTCCCCAATACGTGGATTCCCCCGCGCGCTCGCCGCCGGCGCCGACCATCGTTACGAAACTCCCTCTACGAGACTTTCCGGACTGGTGCCCAATACCTCGGCGATGGATTCTGCCGAGACGGCACCCACTCGCAAGATACGCGGTGAATTGCCGGTCAGGTCGACGATCGTGGAAGCAACGGCGTGTTCGGCCTTGCCCCCGTCGAGATACACGCTGGCAGATCCGCCGAGCTGATCTCGGGCTTCCTCGACGGTAGTTGCCGGCGGACGCCCCGAAATGTTGGCGCTCGAGACGGCAAGCGGTCCGACATCGCGCAACAGTTCGAGGGCAACCGGATGCAAGGGCATGCGGAGCATGACGGTTCCGCGGGTATCACCGAGGTCCCAGGCAAGTGAAGGCGCCTGCTCGACGACCAGGCTCAGTCCGCCGGGCCAGAATGCGCGGATCAGATCCCGTGCCTGCGGGCGCACGCTGTAGACGAGCCCGTCGATGGTGTTCCACGATCCGACCAGAACCGGGACGGGCATGTCTCGCCCGCGTCCCTTGGCGCGCAAAAGACTCGTGACAGCTTCGCTGTCGAACGCGTCGGCGGCGAGTCCGTAAAGGGTGTCGGTAGGGAGAACTACGAGTCGGCCGGCCTTGAGCGCGTTCTTCGCGGCGGCCAAGCCTGCGGTTCGGGAATCTGTCTGACTGCAGTCGTACACGGTGCTCACTCAGCCATCCTTTCACTCTGCGCTTCGGGCGTTCGATTCCGCTGTGCTTCGACGTCGGTGGCGACACGTCTGGCGACGACGAATCGCGGACGACCGGCAAGATCTGGATGCTGCGCGACCTCGCCGAATACCCGGCGCGCCGAGAACAGCGCAGCGACGCCGTCCCCGTTGGTGTCGTCGTGCTCGATGCCTGCCGCGCCGCCGATTCGAAGCCACCGTGCGATGTTGCTGATCATGGGTTTGATGACGGACAGACCGTCGGTACCGCCGAACAGTGCGGTGTGTGGGTCGTAATCCATGACCTCAGGCTGCAATTGCGCGCCTTCGGGGATGTACGGCGGATTGGACACGACCAGATCGACGCCGCCCTCGAGCCCTGGCAACAGGTTCCGATCGGTGACATCACCCTGATGCAGATGGATCGGTGTATCACCGGCGGCCTCGCGGTCGGCAGCATTACGACGCGCCCACGCCAGGGCGGCGGGCTCCTTCTCCACGGCGTGAACGACGGCGTCCGGACGGGCCTCGGCGATGGACAGCGCGAGTACACCCGATCCCGTACACAGGTCCAGAACTACCGGCGGCTTGCTTCCGCAACCTTCGAGGAACGAGAGTGCCCAACCCATGAGCAGTTCGGTTTCCGGCCGCGGAATGAAGACACCCGGCCCGACAGCGACGTCGATGTTGCCCATCGACGCGACTCCGATGATGTGCTGCAACGGAATCCGCTTCACCCGTTGGGCAACCAACTCGTCGAACGCCGCGATGACCTCGGGATCGACCAACGGAATCAGTCCGAGACGCGTGCGTTCGACCCCGAGCAGGTGGGATGCCAACAACTCGGCGTCGGTGCGTGGGCTGGGCACACCTGCGGCGTCGAGCTGTTTTGCAGCTTCGATCAGCGCCAAACGAAGTGGAAGTCGACTCACGGGTACAGCCTGCCACGCTCGACCGACACGCGGTTCACCGAGTTCCCGGCGGGATGGAGGTCAGTCATGGTCTGCATCTACTCGGCCGCGAGACGCGCCTCTCGGTCCGCCTTGCCCAATGCATCGAGAAGTGCGTCGAGCTCACCGTCGAGCACCGCGTCGAGGTTGTGCGACTTGAATCCGATGCGGTGATCGGTGATGCGGTTCTCGGGGAAGTTGTAGGTGCGGATGCGCTCCGAACGGTCCACCGTCCGAACCTGACTCTGGCGACCTGCCGACGCTTCAGCGTCCGCGGCTTCCTCGGCGACTACCTGCAAACGGGCTGCAAGGACCTGCATGGCGCGCGCCTTGTTCTGGAGCTGCGAACGCTCGTTCTGGCAGGTGACGACGATGCCGGTCGGAAGGTGCGTGATTCGGACAGCAGAGTCGGTCGTGTTGACGCCCTGACCGCCCTTGCCGGACGAACGGTAGACGTCGATACGCAGGTCACTTTCGTCGATCTGGACCTGCTCGACCTCTTCGGGCTCCGGGTAGACCAGAACGCCGGCAGCCGAAGTGTGAACGCGTCCCTGGGATTCGGTGACGGGCACTCGCTGGACGCGGTGAACGCCGCCCTCGAACTTCAGCCGCGCCCACACTCCGTCCGGGGTGTCCGACTTGCTCTTGATCGACAGCGTGGCTTCCTTGTATCCGCCGAGATCGGAGACCGTCGCGTCGAGAATCTCGACGCGCCAGCCATGCCGTTCCGCGTAGCGGACGTACATGCGGGCCAGGTCCGAGGCGAAGAGCGCGGATTCTTCGCCGCCCTCACCGGACTTCACTTCGAGGACGATGTCGTCGCCGTCATGCGGGTCACGCGGCGCCAACTGATCGGTAAGCGTCTGCTCGAGCTGCGCGACCTCGGCTTCGAGATCGGGGATCTCGGCGGCGAAGCTGGAATCGTCGGCGGCTAGTTCGCGCGCGGCTTCCAGATCGTCCTGCGCAGCGGTGAGCTTGTTGTACGTCGACATGATCGGCGAGAGCTCGGAGAACCTCTTACCGACGCGCCTGGCAGCGGCAGGGTCGTTGTGCAGCGCCGGATCGGACATCTGTGCTTCGAGACCGGCGTGCTCCGCCAAGATGTCGTCGATGGCCGAGGGCTGGGTTGCGCCTGCCATGGTTCGCTCCGCTCTGAGTTTCGATTCCTACGGTGCGCGCTTGAAGGTATTTCGACGCCGGGACCCGGGAAACGCGCAAACCGAGTGCAGGCACAAAAAAGCCGACGCCCGATCTGCGCATGGCAGATCGGGCGTCGGCGGAACAGCTAGGACTCGGTGGCCGGGACCTTGCTGTCTGCGCGCTTACCGTAGCGAGCCTCGAAGCGAGCGACGCGTCCACCGGTGTCGAGAATCTTCTGCTTGCCCGTGTAGAACGGGTGGCACTGCGAGCAAACCTCGACGTTGATGCGTCCGGACTCCTTGGTGCTGTGGGTCTCGAACGTGTTACCGCAACCGCAGACGACGGTGGTCGCTACGTAGGTTGGGTGGATTCCTGCCTTCATGGTGTCCCTTTCAATGGTCGCCGGGTCGACGTCGCCAATCGACATCGTGAACCGGAACCGGACTCGGCCGTTCAGTATGCCAGATGCGGTACCTCACCAGATAATCCGCGTCTCGCACGCCTCGGGGTGGCTGTACGAAGTTGTCAACGCACTGCCCCTCGGTTTTGTTCCGCCCACGCAAAAGGCCCACAACCAGCTGGTTGTGGGCCTTTGACGTCGAGTCGATCAGTCGTCGATCGCACCCGGTGCGGTCTTGGAGACCTGCATCAGGAACTCGAGGTTGTTCTTGCTCTTCTTCAGTCGATCGATCAGCAGATCGATGGCCTGATGCGAGTCCAGACCGGACAGGACGCGGCGGAGCTTGTGCAGCACCGCAGCTTCGTCCGGGCTCAGGAGCAACTCGTCCTTACGCGTGCTGGACGGGTTGACGTCCACGGCCGGGAACACGCGGCGTTCGGCGATCTTGCGATCGAGCTTGAGCTCGGCGTTGCCGGTGCCCTTGAACTCTTCGAAGATCACGGTGTCGCCGGTGGATCCGGTCTCGACCATTGCGGTAGCGATGATGGTGAGCGATCCACCGTTCTCGATGTTGCGGGCAGCACCGAGGAAACGCTTCGGCGGGTAGAGCGCCGTCGAGTCGACACCACCGGAGAGGATGCGTCCCGACGCCGGCGAGGAGTTGTTGTACGCACGACCCAGACGCGTGATGGAGTCGAGCAGTACGACGACGTCCTTACCCATCTCGACCAGGCGCTTCGCACGCTCGATTGCCAGCTCGGCAACTGCGGTGTGATCTCCCGGCGGGCGGTCGAAGGTGGAGGAAATGACCTCACCCTTCACGCTGCGCTGCATGTCGGTCACTTCCTCGGGACGCTCGTCCACGAGGATGACCATCAGGTAGCACTCAGGATTGTTGGTGGCGACGGCATTCGCGATCGCCTGCAACACGCTGGTCTTACCGGCCTTGGGCGGGCTGACGATGAGGGCACGCTGGCCCTTACCGATGGGCATCACCAGGTCGATGACACGCGTCGTGAGAATGTGCTGCTCGGTCTCGAGGCGCAGACGCTGGTTCGGGTACAGCGGCGTGAGCTTGTTGAACTCGGGGCGCTTCTTCGCGGCCTCGACATCGCCGCCGTTGACCGTGTCGATGCGAACCAGCGGGTTGAACTTCTGGCGCTGGCTGCCCTGCTCACCGTCACGCGAGACGCGGACGGCACCGGTGATGGCGTCGCCACGGCGAAGGCCGTTCTTGCGGATCAGGTTCATGGAGACGTAGACGTCGTTGGGACCGGCGAGGTACCCAGACGTACGCACGAAGGCGTAATTGTCGAGGACGTCGAGGATGCCGGCGACCGGCTGAAGGACGTCGTCCTCACGAATCTCGGTCTCGCGTGAATCGTTGGGTGCGCCACCCTCACCGCGATCGCGACCACGGCCACGGCGCTCGCGGAAACGGCGTCCGCGGCGTCCGCGTCCGCCCTCTTCGTCGTCGTCCGGTCCGTTGTTGCGGTTGTCCGTACGCGGACCGGCGTTGTTCTGGCCGGCGTTGTTCTGATTGCCGCGATCCTGACGGTCCTGGCGATCCTGGCGATCCTGGTTGCCCCGGTTGCCCTGGTTCTCGCGCTGGCCCTGGTTGTCCCGCTGGCCCTGGTTGTCCCGGTTTCGCTCGCGGCGGGGACGCTCGTTGCCCTGCTCGGCGGGAGCCTGATCAGCGTCGGACTTGCCCTCGGTGCGCGCAGGACGCTCGGCCGGAGCCTCGGCCTTGGCGGTCTCGGCGACCTTCGAAGAATCGGCGGCCTTCGCGGTGTCCGCGTCGGACTTCGCCGAAGGCGCTTCCTGCTCGATGCTCAGTTCGCCCTGGTCGGGTGAACCTGCACGACGAGCGGCGCCACGACGCTGACGTCCGCGACGGGGTGCGCTCTGATCGGAATCCTCGGCGGATTCCGTACGCGCAGGCGCGGCCTCGGCAGGAGCCGACTCGGCTGCCGGAGCTGTTTCGGCTGCGGGGGTTTCGGTGCGTGCGGCGCGAGTGCTCTTGGCACGAGTGCGCGCAACGGGTGCGTCGTCGAGAGTGAGTTCACTCTGTGCGGGTGCAGCCTTCGCGCTGCCGCCCTGGCGCTCCTTGATGGCTGCGATCAGGTCACCCTTGCGCATGCCGGAAGTGCCTTTGATGCCCAGTTCACCCGCAAGAGTGCGGAGTTCGGTGAGCACCATGCCGGAGAGTCCGGCACCACGGCGCGTTTCGGCACGCTTCGTGGAGGTCGCCACCGCACCGTTCGATGCTGAAGATGACGCCTGAGAATTGTCGCCTGATTCCGACCCGGCGGGTGCAGAAGTGGCGATGAGGTCCGTATCGGTCACGGAGGTCCTTTCCTTCCCTCACTCGCACTGCGCAAAGTCGAGGGTTCGTCCCGCAGTTCGATTGAATACCGAACTCGGTGGTGCCGTACGTGGTTGCTGTCCAGAACTGCCGGCTTGTCCGCCGTCACATGATTGTCGGAAACTCTCGCCTCAAACTTTTCATGCGCTCGCAAACCTGCCCAACGCGCCTTCGTCGACGATTCACTCCCCCGTGTGTTGAACCCCAGAGTGATGGAACCTCTGAGTGTTCGATCCGCGGAGGATTCAAACCTTCGGAGAAGGTACAAGCGTGAGGATCATGCCTGCGAGAATCATGCCAAGGACTGTGGACCCCGATTGGGAAGGAGTTTTGCCCCCTGGTGATGCACCGGCGACTGACGCGCACGATGTACGGACATAGCCCAGGATAGCGCCCAAACCTGAGTCCGGCAAGAATTTGGATGACTGGGTGTGTCAGTTCACTACCGATCGGTAGTGGGCGATCACCAGGACCAAGGCAGGGATCAGACCGTCGTCGTGGATACTTCGACGCCGTCGGCGATGTCCAATTCGAGCACACGTAGTCCGTCTGCCCGCGCCGCTTCCGCGAGTTCGACGGGGAAAGGTTCTGTGCTGAGCGCCAACACGGTGGGGCCGGCTCCCGAAACGGTCGCAGCAATACCCGCCTCGCGCAGGATCCCGATCCATCGCGTCGTGAGCGGAAGCGCGGGTGCGCGCTGTGCCTGATGCAGGCGATCCTCGGTGGCCGCCATCAACAGATCGGGCCGAGCAGTGAGCGCAACGACGGCGAGCGCGCTGCGGCTCGCGTTGAACGAGGCATCCTGGTGCGGAACCAATTCGGGCAGGAGCCCGCGAGTGTGTGCGGTGGACGACCGCTCCTCGGGAACCAGTGCCACAGCACGGATGTCGGGATGGACGTCGAGTTTGGCCGCGGAGTAGATCGGCTCGTCGCCTTCGACGGCCGGTGGGCAACTCCACGAGACGACTGCGCCACCGAGAACACTGGCAGACGCGTTGTCCGGGTGACCTTCGAACTCGGACGAGAGTTGAACCAACTGCTCTTCCGTCAAGCCGATCTCGGCATCGAGAGCGCGCGCCAGACCGTTGGCTGCTGCCAATCCACCGACAGCCGCGGAAGCCGAGGATCCCAACCCGCGCGAATGCGGAATCGCGTTGCGGCACAACACGTCCAGGCCACTGGCCCACACTCCGGCCGCCTCGAGACCACGCTCGATGGCGCGGACCACGAGATGCGAAGGACCCCAGGGCACGTCGGCAGCGCCTTCACCTTCGACGCGAATCTGAAGGCCTGAATCCGTTGTGGTGACCACGATTTCGTCGTACAACCCCAACGCCAGACCGAGGGTGTCGAACCCCGGCCCCAAGTTCGCACTCGAGGCCGGGACGCGAGCAGTCACCGAAAGGCCGATAGGCAGGGTTATAGTCATGTCAGACACCGGATTCCGCGGAGTGGTCGATGAATCCACGGACACTATGCAAGCTCGAGGGCAGCCGCGACGGCAACGGGATCGACACCGATCGGCTCGACGTTCGGCATACCCTTCAAAGCCGTGTCAGGATCCTTGAGACCGTTACCGGTCACCGTGCACACGACGGTCAGGCCCGGCTCGAGCCAGCCCTCTGCACGTGCGGCGAGCAGGCCGGCGACACTGGCTGCCGACGCCGGTTCGACGAAGACGCCCTCGGTGGCGGCGATCAGACGGTAAGCCTCGAGGATCTTCTCGTCGGTGGCGGCACGGAATGCACCGTTCGACTCTTCCTTCGCGGCGACAGCGCCGTTCCAGGACGCGGGAGAACCGATTCGGATTGCGGTGGCGATGGTTTCGGGATCCTTGACGGGTGCACCGTTGACCAGCGGAGCCGCTCCGGCTGCCTGGACACCGAGCATGCGGGGCTTGACCGTGGTCAGACCGTCCGCGTAGTACTCGGAGTATCCGCGCCAGTACGCGGTGATGTTACCGGCGTTTCCGACCGGGAGTGCGTGCACGTCGGGAGCCTTGCCGAGCACGTCCATGATCTCGAATGCCGCGGTCTTCTGGCCTTCGATGCGCACCGGGTTGACCGAGTTGACGAGGCCGATGGTGGGGAACTCGGCCGTGGTCTTGCGTGCCAGCTCGAGGCAGTCGTCGAAGTTGCCCTGGACCTGAATGATCTTGGCACCGTGCATGACTGCCTGCGCAAGCTTGCCCATGGCGATCTTGCCCTGCGGGATGAGCACGGCGCAGGTCATGCCTGCCTTGGCTGCATACGCAGCGGCCGAGGCGGAGGTGTTGCCGGTGGACGCGCACAGAACTGCACGCTGGCCACGGGCCAAGGCGTCGGTGACGGCCATCGTCATGCCGCGGTCCTTGAAGGAACCGGTGGGGTTGAGACCCTCGACCTTGAGGTAGACGTCGCAGCCGGTGATCTCGGAGAGGTGGCCGGCCGGCAGGAGCGGGGTGCCGCCTTCGCGCAGGGTGACGGTCTTCCAGTTGTCACCGATCGCGAGACGGTCCCGGTATGCCTCGATGAGACCCGGCCATGCCTTGTGGACGGGGTTGACGATGCCGGTCATTGTTCAGTGCCTTCCAGTCGCAGCACGCTGGTCACAGCGGTGACGAATTCGAGTTCGTTGAGAGCCGCCACGGTCTCGGAGAGAGCCGCGTCGGTTGCTACATGAGTGACGACCACCAGACGCGCGCCGGCGCCGGCGCCCTCCTGGCGGACGACGGAGATGCTCACGCCGTGCTTGGCGAACTCGGCGGCGACTGCGGACAGCACACCTTCCTTGTCCGCGACCTCCATGTTCACGTAGTAGCGCGTGAGGATGTCGCCCATCGGGGCGACCTTCAGCTTGGCGTACTTGGACTCGCGGGGGCCGCGGCCGCCGTGAACCTTGTTGCGCGCAGCCATCACCAGGTCACCCATCACCGCGGAAGCGGTGGGGGCGCCGCCTGCGCCCTGGCCGTAGAACATGAGCCGGCCGGCGTTCTCTGCTTCCACGACAACGGCGTTGAACGCGCCGTTGACCGAGGCCAGCGGATGGCTGAGCGGAACCAGCGCCGGGTACACGCGAGCGGAAATCCGCTCCTTGCCCTTGGGCGTGACGATGCGCTCGCAGATCGAGAGCAACTTGATCGTGCACTCGAGTGCCTTCGCCGACGCCAGGTCGGCGGAGGTGATCGTGGAGATTCCTTCGCGGTACACGTCCGCGGCAGTGACGCGGGTGTGGAACGCGATCGACGCGAGGATCGCTGCCTTCGCCGCGGCGTCGTAGCCTTCGACGTCCGCGGTCGGGTCGGCTTCCGCGTATCCGAGGCGTCCGGCTTCGGCCAAGGTCTCTTCGTAGTCGGCGCCGGTCTCGTCCATCGCCGAAAGGATGAAATTGGTGGTGCCGTTCACGATTCCGGCGACCTTGTTGACACGGTCTCCGGCCAACGACTGTGTGAGCGGGCGGATCACGGGGATCGCGCCGGCAACAGCGGCCTCGAAGTACAGGTCGACAGAGTTGGCCTCTGCAGCCTCCGCCAATTCACCGGTGTGGTCCGCGAGCAGCGCCTTGTTGGCGGTTACGACCGACTTACCGGAGTTGAGGGAAGAGAGAATCAGCTTGCGAGGGAGCTCGATTCCGCCGATCACCTCGACCACGATGTCGACGTCGTCACGACCGACCAGGGACTCGGCGTCCGTCGTCTGCAGTTCCTCGGGAATTCCGCGGTCCGAGCCGATACGGCGGACGGCAACCCCCCGCAGTTCCAACGGGGCGCCGACGCGAGCTTCGAGTTCCTCGGCCTGCTCACGAATGATCCGGACGACCTCGCTCCCGACGTTGCCGAGGCCGAGAACGGCCACACCGATAGCGCGATGCGCCGATTCGCTCGTCACTGCGATACCTCCAAGCTGAGCAGATCTTCCACTGTTTCCCTCCGCAGAATCACGCGTGAGACTCCGTCACGCACCGCCACCACGGCTGGGCGGGTGAGCAGGTTGTACCTGCTCGACATCGAATAGCAGTATGCACCGGTCGCTGCTACCGCTAGTAAATCACCGGGCCCGACGTCCTCGGGCATCCAGGTGTCCCGAATGACCACGTCACCGGACTCGCAGTGCTTACCGACGATACGTGCAACGACGGGATCAGCCTCGGAAGTTCGCGAAACCAACTTGGCTTCGTACTCCGCACCGTAGAGGGACGTGCGGATGTTGTCGCTCATCCCGCCGTCGACGCTGATGTAGCGGCGTGTCAGCGAGCTACCCACCGTGACGTCCTTGATGGTGCCGACCTCGTAGAGCGTCACCGTGCCAGGTCCGGCGATGGCGCGGCCGGGTTCGACGGCAAGCGTCGGCTCCGGCAATCCGGCCAGTGCTGACTCGTTGCGCACGATGTGGCCGAGCTTTGCTGCCAGTTCGTCGACGGGCGGCGGGTCGTCGGAGGGGATGTACGAGATCCCCATGCCGCCGCCGAGGTCGATGATCGAAATCTGCTTGGTCTTCTCGACTCCGAACTCGGTGACGACGTCGCGGAGCAAACCGATCACGCGGTGCGCTGCCACCTCGAAACCGTCGACGTCGAAGATCTGCGAACCGATGTGGCTGTGCAGGCCGACCAGTCGCAGGTTTTCGGCGGCGAAGACGCGACGGACCGCGTCGATCGCCGCTCCCCCGGCCAGCGAGAAACCGAACTTCTGGTCCTCGTGTGCGGTGGAGATGAATTCATGGGTATGCGCTTCGACGCCGACGGTCAGTCGGATCAACACGTCCTGAACGACACCGGCCTCACCGGCGACACGATCGAGTCGGTCGATCTCGATCGACGAGTCGAGCACGACGTGTCCGACGCCCGCGGCGACACCAGCGGCCAGTTCGGCGACTGACTTGTTGTTGCCGTGCATGGCAATTCGCTCGGCCGGGAAGTCCGCGTGCAACGCGATCGCCAGTTCGCCGCCGGAGCAGACGTCGAGCGAGAGGCCTTCGTCGGCGACCCAGCGTGCGATCTCGCCACAGAGGAATGCCTTGGATGCGTAGTGCACCTTGGCATCCGGGCCGAAGGCGCGGGCCATGTCACGGCAGCGCGAGCGGAAGTCGTCCTCGTCGATGACGAACAACGGAGTGCCGTACTTCTCGGCAAGTTCACCGACCTTGACACCCGCGAGGGTCACTTCACCGTCGTCGCCACGAGAAGCGTTGCGCGGCCACACCTGCGGTGAGAGTTCGCCGAAGGCTTCGGGGCTGGTCGGACGGTCGGGCAAGCCGGGGGCCTGCAACTGCTCGGCGTGCTTGGGGCCGGCGGGGTGCGCGTTCACATTTGCTCCGGTGCGGTGACGCCGAGCAGTTCGAGACCGTTGGCCAGGACCTGTCGGGTGGCGGCGCAGAGAGCCAGACGCGCGCGGTGCACGTCGGTGGCGTCTTCGTCGCCTTGCGGAAGGATGCGGCACGCGCCGTAGAAGCGGTGGTACGCACCCGCGAGTTCTTCGAGGTAGCGGGCAATACGGTGCGGCTCACGCAGATTCGCAGCGCTCGACACGACGCGTGGGTACTCGCCGATCGTGCGGATGAGGTCACCCTCCTGCTCGACGGTGAGCAGGGCGAGGTTGCTCGCGTCGGCGGACAGACCGAGGTCTGCGGCGTTGCGAGCGATCGCCGAGAGGCGTGCGTGCGCGTACTGCACGTAGTAGACGGGGTTCTCGCTGCTGGTCTTGGTCCACAGGTCGAGGTCGATGTCGATGCTCGAGTCGACCGACGAGCGGATCATGACGTAACGCGAGGCGTCGACGCCGATTGCCTCGACCAGGTCGTCGAGGGTGATGACGGTGCCTGCACGCTTGCTCATCTTGACGGCAGTGCCGTCCTTGACGAGGTTGACCATCTGGCCGATCAGCACCTCGACGGTGTCCGGATCGTCGCCGAATGCGGCAGCGGCAGCCTTGAGACGGCCGATATAACCGTGATGGTCGGCGCCGAGCATGTAGATACAGAGGTCGAACCCACGTGCGCGCTTGTTCTGGAAGTAGGCGATGTCACCGGCGATGTAGGCGGCGTTGCCATCGCTCTTGATGACGACGCGGTCCTTGTCGTCGCCGTAGTCGGTGCTCTTGAGCCACCACGCACCGTCTTCGTGGAAGAGGTTGCCCGAACCCTTGAGGGATTCGACGGCCTTCTCGACCGCACCGGATTCGAAGAGCGAGTTCTCGTGGAAGTAGACGTCGAAGTCGACGCCGAAGTCGTGCAGGGTCTGCTTGATGTGCGTGAACATCAATTCGACGCCGATGGCGCGGAAGGTTTCCTGCTGCTCGTCGGCAGGCAGATCCATGACGTCGGGACGCTGCTTCAGAACCGAGGCGGCGATGTCGGCGATGTATGCACCGGCGTAACCGTCTTCGGGAGCAGGTTCACCCTTCGCTGCAGCGATCAGCGAACGCGAGAAGCGGTCGATCTGGGCACCGTGATCGTTGAAGTAGTACTCACGTGTTACCAAACCACCCTGCGCGGACAGAATGCGTCCGAGCGCGTCTCCGACTGCGGCCCAACGGGTTCCACCGAGGTGAATCGGTCCGGTGGGGTTGGCGGAGACGAATTCGAGGTTGATCTTCTTGCCGGCGAGGGAGTCACCCGAGCCGTACGACGCACCGGCTTCGAGAACCGACACGACGATCGCGCCCTGGGCGTCCTTGTCCAACCGAATGTTGAGGAAGCCGGGCCCGGCGATCTCGGCGGATTCGATTCCGTCGGCAGCGGTGAGGGCTTCGGCGATCCAGCCCGCCAGCTCGCGGGGATTCGTGCCGACCTTCTTGGCTACCTGCATGGCAATGTTGGTGGCGTAATCGCCGTGCTCGGGGTTGCGTGGTCGCTCGACGGTGAGGGTTTCGGGTAGCACGGATACGTCGAGGCCACGATCGGCAAGGACGCTCGCTGCGGTTCCGCGGAGCAGTTCGGCAAGGTCAGCTGGAGTCACAGGTATTCATCCTATTGCCTGCACACCGGAAGTGGAGACTCGCCTCACGCCTCGCTCTCCGTGAACGTGCGCGGGGCCGCTGTGGCGTGTCGCACGCCACTCTCAAAGTTTGCCCTCAGACTCGGAAAGTACAGTGGTAATGCCCGAGCTACCACCGCGTACCTTCATGCGCGGGCGCGCCACACCTCAAGCCCACACACCGAAAGAGCCCAATCGATGCCAAGCGGTTCCGATAGTCGCGGTCCCAACAAGAACTCCGGGGCCAAATCAGCCAAGGCCATCAAGGCCGCCAACAAGAACAGTCGGCCGGCCAAGAAGGGCAAGGGCGGCGTCCCCGCTCCCCGCCAGATCCCCTGGCTGTCGATCGGCGCCGGTGTGGCTGTGCTCGCACTCATCGCCGTGCTCGGTATCAATCTGTGGCCCAAGGTCGAGGAGCGGCAGGCCCTCGAGCCGTACAAGTACAGCTCCGAGAACAAGGATCCGTCCGACAAGATCGACGGCGTCCTCAAGATCGAGTACCCGGCCGGCCAGCACGTCGATTCCACTCAGCGCGTGGCGTACGACCAGACCCCGCCGTTCGGTGGCCCGCACGACGCCACCTGGGCTAACTGCACCGGAACCGTGTACGCCGACCCGATTCGCACCGAGAACGCCGTCCACTCGCTCGAGCACGGCGCCATCTGGATCACGTACAACCCCGATCTCGTCGACCAGGACCAGATCGACAGTCTCGCCGGACGCGTGAACGGCAAGTCCTACATGCTGATGTCGCCGTACCCCGGTCAGAGCAGCCCCATTTCTCTGCAGTCGTGGGGCCATCGCCTCGAGATCGACAAGGCCGACGACGATCGCATCGATCAGTTCATCACTGCGCTGAACCAGAACCCGAACGTCTACCCCGAGGTCGGCGCGAGCTGCACCAACCCGCTGTTCACTCCGTCGACGTCGCCGTTCGATCCGACACCTCCGGGCGCCGACGCCATCCAGATGGACGGCACGGGCGCTACCCCGGCCACCGACGAACAGATTCCCGCCGGTGGATAGTTCGACGAACACCGATCAGTCTTCGAAGCCGAGTCAGCGCACCGCACTGCTGATCATCGGTCTGATCGGCGCGATCGCCGTCGGTTTTGCGCTCGGCGCACTGACCAACCTCCTCGGACCCGATGCGAAGTCGTCACTGACCGTTCCGGCTTCGGATTCGGTGGACGTGGGCTTCGCGCAGGACATGAGCGTGCATCACAGCCAGGCCGTCGACATGGCGTCCATCGCCCTGACGAAGTCCACGGACAACGACGTACGCACGCTGGCGTTCGACATCTTGACCACGCAGCAGAACCAGCTCGGTCAGATGCAGGCGTGGCTGACCATGTGGGATCAGCCGCTGTCCAAGGTGGGCCCGTACATGGAGTGGATGTCGTCGGATTCGGGCTCCGGCCATGGATCGCACGGGACTTCGGCCACGATGGACATGAGTCATTCCGGGCCGGTCGACACCATGCCCGGCATGGCGTCCCCCGAGGACCTTGCGGCTCTCCGCGCAGCGGAAGGTCTGCAACTCGACACCTTGTTCCTGCAGCTGATGCTTCGTCACCACGAAGGTGGGCTTCCGATGATGGAGTACGCAGCAGCCGACGCCACCGAGGGGCCGGTGCGCAGCCTGGCGCAGACGATGGTCAACACGCAGCAGAGCGAGTCCAAGCTGATGACCGACATGTTGGCAGCTCGCGGCGCAATGCCACTGCCCATGAACTGAGCAGAACTGAACTGAGCCGAGAATGTTCAGACCCAACTGGGCCTGGTCCTGAATTTCAGGACCAGGTCCAGTTTTCTACTTCCGGCATGTCTTCGAGGTGCTCGACGATGTAACGCGAGTGCTTTTCGAGTTGTGTGCGGCAGAACTCCGCCAACTCGGACGCCCCGGCCGGCCGACGCTTGGAGCGTCGTAGCGCCTCGATCACCAGGTGGTAGCGGCTCATCTTGTTGAGGACGACCATGTCGAACGGTGTTGTGGTTGTTCCCTGTTCACTGAATCCGCGAACGTGGAAGCGCTCGGGACTCGGACGCCCGTGAATCAGTTCGTGCACGGCACGCGAGTATCCGTGGAATGCGAACACGACGTCGGTCTGCGCGGAGAACAGATCGAGGAAGACCCGCTCCCCGAATCCGTGGGGATGCTCGGTTGGCGTCAGCAAGGCCATCAGATCGACGACGTTGACGACGCGGGTGATCAGTTCGGGTGTGTGATCGCGCAGCAACTGTGCAGCAGCCAGGATCTCCTGCGTCGGCACATCTCCCGCGGCGGCCAGGACCACGTCCGGTTCCTGTCCGCGAGCCTCGGTTCCGGCCCATTCCCAGACCGAAGCGCCCGCCGCGCAGTGCTCGTGCGCTTGCTCGAGCGTGAGGTACTGCAGGTGCGGTTGCTTGTCCACGACTATCAGGTTGACGTGGTCGGTACTACGCAGGCAGTGATCCGAGATCGAGAGCAACGTGTTGGAATCCGGCGGCAGCCACACGCGGATCACACTGGGTGCCAAGGGAATAACGGCGTCGATCATGCCGGGGCCCTGATGACTGAATCCGTTGTGGTCGTTGCGCCAGCACGTACTGGTCAACAGCACGTTGAGCGAAGCAACAGACGCCCGCCACGGCAGGTCGACGGCATGTTGGAGCCACTTGGCGTGCTGGATGAGCATCGACACGCTCACCATCGCAAATGCTTCGTAGCTCGCGAACATCCCGTGTCGGCCCGACAGCAGATAGCCCTCGAGCCATCCCTCGCAGAGGTGCTCGCTGAGGACCTCCATGACACGACCGTCCGCGGACAGCCCGTCGTCGTAGTCGGTGATCGGCAGTTGCCAGCAGCGATCGGTTGTCTCGAATACGGCGCCGAGGCGATTGCTCGACGTCTCGTCCGGACAGAAGAGTCGGAAGATCCCGCCGCTGTCCTCGGTTTCCGTGGCGGCGTAGATGTCGCGCAGAAGCTCGCCGAGAACTCGCGTCGTCTCGTGGAAGGTCGAACCCGGGGATTGGATGGGAAGCGCATACTTTTCGAGCGGCGGCATCGGGAGATCGACGCGAAGTCGTCCACCGTTCGCGTAGGGAGTGCTCCCCATGCGCTTGTCCCCCGTCGGCGACAGCGCCGCCAGTTCCGCGACGAGTGATCCGTTGGCGTCGAACAACTCGTCCGGACGGTACGACCGCATCCACTCTTCGAGTTGCCGCAGATGTGATTCGTTGCTTCGCACGCCGGACAACGGCACCTGGTGCGCACGATGTGTGCCCTCGACCAAGATTCCGTCGACGGTGTGTGGACCGGTCCATCCTTTCGGCGTCCGCAACACGATTGCCGGCCACGAACCCGTCCACTCCTCTACGCGGCGTGCGGCACCCTGCATCTCGCGGATCTTCTCGTGCGCCTGCGAGATCGCTTGATACAGCTGAGGAAACACCGCGTCGGGGTCGTCACCGGAGACGACGATCGGCGCCCACCCCTGTCCACCAAGATAGGCCTGGATGTCTTCGTCGCTGCTGCGTCCGTAGACCGTCGGCCCGGCGATCTTGGCACCGTTCACGTGCAGGATCGGCAGCACCGCGCCGTCGCGTCGTGGATTCAGGAACGCCGGGAGCTTCCACGAGCCGGACAACGGCCCGGTCTCCGCTTCGCCGTCGCCGATCACACAGGCCACCACGAGGTTCGGATGATCGAAGGCAGCGCCGGCCGCATGGGCAAGGGCGTAGCCGAGCTCGCCGCCTTCGTGGATGCTTCCGGGTGTCTGCACACTCACATGGCTGGGCACTCCGCCGGGAGCGGAGAATCGCCGACACATCCGGTGGATGCCCTCGGCGTCGTCCGAGACTTCCGGATAGATCTCCGAGTACGTTCCCTCGAGATACGTCGACGCGACCAGCGCCGGACCGCCGTGCCCGGGACCGGTCACGTAAAGCCAGTCTGCGCCGGTGGCGACGATGTGCCGATTGAGGAGCGTGTAGATCATCGACAAGCCGGGGCTGGTCCCCCAGTGCCCGAGCAGTCGGGGCTTGATGTGCTCGGCACGCAACGGTTCCCGCAGAAGCGTGTTGTCCTTCAGATAGATCTGCGCGACGGTCAGGTAGTTGGCCGCTGCCCACCACTTCAGGTCGAGCGCGAGCTGGTCTTCGGAATAGTGGTGATCGGTCATCAACGACTCCCGTACCTCACGAGGGTGCCCGAGCAGTCCGCCCGAGCCTGTGCTCAGAGCCGAGCCTAGGCGTAAAAAGCATCCGAGTCAGTCGGTACAGATGATTCGACGACCATGGTCCCCGGCCGCATCCTCGACTACCTCACGCGAGGACGCCATGCCGAGACGGGTGCCGGTTTGGTCTTGTCCCCCCGTGATGCGCTACGCTAACGCAGCCCAATCGGCACACCGAAAGTTCGGTGCGCCCCCGTAGCTCAGGGGATAGAGCGTTCGCCTCCGGAGCGAAAGGTCGCAGGTTCGAATCCTGCCGGGGGCACCACGAAGACGCAGGTCAGCGATTGATCGTCGACCTCTTCACGGTGCCACACCAAAATATTCAGGGCAATCTACCCGACTACTGTCGATCTCATGCCTCGCATCGATCCTGCTCCCACGTACACGATGCGTCAGCTTGCTGCGTTTGTCGCGGTAGCCGAGACCGGAACGATCAGTGCCGCGGCCGAGCGCCTGCACCTCTCTCCTTCCGCCCTGTCCGCGGCGCTCACCGAACTCGAACGCGCGCTCAAAGTTCAACTGTGCGTTCGCCGTCGCTCATTCGGCATTCAACTGACCCGCACCGGTGAATCCGTTCTGGTGCGCGCCCGGGCGCTACTTCAGCAAGCCGGGGAACTCGAATCCGATGCGCTCGGAACCGGCGGAAGCGTGTCGGGGCCCATCGCGATCGGCTGTTATCCCGCTCTGGGGCCGACGGTGTTGCCGTCGATGATCGCCGGGTTCACCCGTGAGAATCCTGACGCGCAGGTGGAGTTCCGCGAGGACACTCAGAATCGGCTCCAGACACATCTCGAGAACGGCGAGTTGGACCTCGCAATCGCTTACGACCTGGACCTGTCTCCACAATTACGCACAGTTCCGTTGGCCATCCGCGAACCCTTGATCGTCCTGGGTGCAGAACACCCACTCGCGCGGTCCGAGCGACCGATCCATCTTCCGGACCTCGCGGAACACCCGATGGTTCTCCTCGACGCGCCGCCGAGCACCAAACACGCGCTCGACGTCTGTCGCGCAGGCGGATTCGCCCCGAAGGTTGCCTACAGAACTGCGAACTTCGAGACGGCGAGGGCATTTGTCGGCCGTGGCCTCGGCTGGACGCTGCTACTCCAGCGGCCCAAGATCGACGTCACGTACGAGGGGCTCGAGGTGGTCGTCAAGACCATCGCTTCCCCCGCCGTGCCGTCGGTGCACGTAGTTCTCGCTTGGCACCAGAACACTCGCCTCAGCCGCGTCGCACGCGCTTTCATAGAATTCGTTTCACCCTCAGAACCTGCCCAATAGTCCCGCTACCAGGCAGCGGAGCTGGTTCCACGTATTTTCCGTGCAAGAACCTCCAATTCTTTCGCTTTTCAATTGTTGTGGCGCACGTCATTGTTTCTTCAAGCCACATTCATCTCGAAAGGCACTTCATGACCTCCATCGCCTCACCGACCGCAACGCGCGCCGCCGCGACGGTCAAGGCGCGTAAGGCCGCCCTCGGCAGCTTTGTCGGCACCGCCATCGAGTGGTACGACTTCTTCATCTACGGCACCGCCGCCGCACTCGTGCTCGGCAAGCAGTTCTTCCCCGGCACGTCCGATCTGGCCGGCACCCTCGCCGCCTTCGCCACCCTCGCCGTCGGATTCGTCGCGCGTCCCATCGGCGGAATCGTGATGGGCCACTTCGGCGACCGCATCGGACGCAAATCCATGTTGGTCACCTCGTTGATGCTGATGGGCTGCGCCACCGTTGCCATCGGGCTGCTACCCAACTACGCCGCTATCGGCGTCTTTGCCCCCATACTCCTGGTGACCTTGCGATTCGTTCAGGGACTCGGTGTCGGCGGCGAGTGGGGCGGCGCAGTTCTGGTCGCCACCGAAAACGCACCGGAGGGCAGGAAGGGGCTGTACGGCAGCGCACCACAAATCGGTGTTCCCGCAGGCGTACTGGTGGCCAATCTCGTCTATCTCCCCCTCGCCGCCTTCATGGACGACGATGCATTCAACTCCTGGGGATGGCGAATCCCGTTCCTGCTCAGCGCAGTTCTGGTGGGCGTTGCGATGTGGATCCGTCTCGGCCTCGAGGAAAGTGACGAGTTCACCGCGTCGAAGTCCGAGGCACCGGCGGAGTCCATGCCGATTCTCGAGGTTCTCACCAGACACTGGAAGACTGTGCTCCTCGCCGGTGGAACCTTCATCGCCACCAACGGAATCGCGTACGCGTACATGGTTTACGTCCTCAAGTACGGCGAGACCGAACTCGGCTTCAGCAAGACCACGATGCTCTTTCTTCTCATCGCATCCTGCCCGTTCTGGATGGCGGGAATGGCTTTCAGCGCTCACAAGTCGGACACTCTCGGACGCCGGACCGTCTACATCCGCAGTTCGATCACCCTGGTAGTGGCGGCAGCGGTGTTCTTTCCGCTGATCGACACAGCGATCGTTCCGGTGATGCTCGTATCGATGATCGCCCTCGGCTTCACGCTCGGCTGCTGCGCCGGCCCACAAGCGGCACTGTTCGCCGAATTGTTTCCCGCACACATCCGCTACAGCGGAGCGTCACTCGGCTACCAGATCGGCGCAATCCTCGGCGGCGGTCTGGCCCCGATGATCGCCACCGCGCTCTACGCCGCCTTCGATACCTCGTTCGCCATCACCGCCTACTTCGTGATCATTGCCGTGATCAGCCTGGTTTCCATCCTGCTGCTCCCGGAACCTCAATTGATCCCGAAAAACACTGCCGCACAGAAAGCCTCGTGACCATGTCGACCTACTTTCATCCGAAGAAGTACGCACCCGAGGACTTCGCCTCCCTGGCGCCTTCGGCCGACGCACTTCCCGTCGTGATCGTCGGAGCCGGCCCCGTCGGCATGGGCGTAGCCATGGGCTTGGCGCAGCGCGGCATTGCCGTCACGATTCTCGAAGCGGCCGATCAGGTCTCGTTCGGCAGTCGCGCGATCTGCGTGTCACGCCACAGCCTCGAAGTTGCCGAACGCCTCGGCTTCGGTGCCGAGCTCGAAGACATAGTTCTGCCGTGGGTGGGTGGTCGGAGTTACTACCGCGATCAGGAAGTACTGCAGTTCCGCATGGCATCCGCCGAGCACGACGCGCGTGGACCCATGGTCAACGTCTCGCAATCCGAGTTCGAGCAGATCATGACCGACAAGCTGCTCGCTCACCCATTGGTGAACTTCCACTGGTCGTCGTCGATCGCCGGCATCTCCGTCGGTGACGACGAGGTGACTCTGACCGTCGACACCGCGTTCGGAACCCGCGAACTGCGCGCGGCGTGGGTCGTTGCCGCCGATGGTGGACGCAGCAAGATGCGCGAACTCAGCGGAATCCGCTTGCAGGGCAACAGCTACGAGGGCAACTACGTCATTGCCGACATTCATTGGGAATCGGAACTCCCGGCCGAGCGTCTGGTGTGGTTCGACGCACCCAGCAACCCGGGGTCCACGATCATCATGCATCGCCAACCACGGGACATCTGGCGCATCGACTACCAGCTCGACGCCTCGGACGATCCGGAAGCGGAGACGCAAGAAGATCGCATCCGTGACCGCATCACGCGTCACCTCGAATGGCTCCAGAGCGACATCCCCTGGACCCTGGAATGGTTCGGCTTCTACCGCGCCCACGCACTCGCTCTGGAAGATTTCACTCACGGCCGTGTGCTTTTTGCCGGCGACGCCGCGCATCTCGTTCCGATCTTCGGTGTGCGCGGCCTGAACTCGGGCATGGAAGACGCCGAGACCCTGGTGTGGCAACTAGCCGCCGTCATCAACGGAGCTGCCGATTCCACCATCCTCGACGCGTATTCGAAGGAACGTCGCAGCGCGTGGCAGCAGAACGTCGACAACGCAGGCAAGTCGACGCTCATCATGTCGCCGGGAAGTCACGGCTACCGGACCACCCGCGATGCCGTACTCGAACTCGCCACCAAGCGAAGCGAATTCGCGCACCTCATCAACCCGCGCCAGTCGAGTGCGACGCACGCCCGGCTCTCCCCGCTGACGTGGCCCACAGCTGCGGGCGCCGAGGGCGTACTACCCGGCGATCCGTTGGAAGACAGGGTCGTCCAGGTCTCGGCGGACGGTTCATCTACCTCCTTGAACAGTCTGCGCGGTACTGGATTCGGCCTGCTGGCTTTCGGACTGTCAGCTGAGCTGGTATCCGAACTCGACACGCAAGCCGAAATCCTTGCTCAGGCCCTTGCACCGGAAACCGTACGCGTGATCACCGTGGGAACTACCGACTCCACGGTTCCCGATGCCGAAGGCAATCTCGCATCTGCCCTCGGCGCACGTGTCGGCGAGATCTTCGTGATTCGGCCCGACGGATTGGTGCTGTGCCGCATCAGCGATCCCACGCAATTGAACGACGTGGCCAAACACCTCACCGCCGGCACTGCGCCGACGCACTTCGATACGGCACAGTCGGCGACAACTGCGGTGGTCGACGACGAGTGCCACCGCGAACACGTCTGGTTGGCACTGTCGAATGCACTGGATCAGGCTGATCCGTCCGACCGCGAAGCCATGTTGGTGCGCCTTGCCTTGATTCTCGGTTCGCAAGCTACGTCGACGACCTTCGACGTAGCACTGAAAGACGCTGCCCTGAAATCTGCCACGCGATAGTTCAGACACAGCAACTCGGCCGCGCAGGATTGTCCCCTACGCGGCCGAGCGCATTCGCGGATGAAGCGAGTATTCAGTTGACCTCGGCCAATTCCTTTTCTTCCTCAGCGCGCATTTCACGCACGGATCTTCCCCGCTGCGACCTTCCACGTACCAGCGGCGAGACGGTGATCGCCAAGCCCACCAGCGCGACCCCGGTGACCAGGATCAGTCCGGGATGGAACTGCTCGAATCCGGCGGTACCGGCGCCGGACGCGGTGTGCGATCCAGCGGTTACGAGGGCAGTGGTGAGAGCGAGCACGAGCGCCGCACCGACCTGAGCGGAGGTGTTCACCAGCCCGGACGCCAAACCCTGCTCCGAGTCGTCGACACCCGAGGTGGCCTGGGCCATGATCGAGGTGTATCCCAGCGCGAATCCGAGTCCGAGCAGGATGACGCTCGGCAGAATCGCCACGACGTACGACGGTGAATCGCTGCCCGCGAAGAGGAACCAGAGGTACCCGACGCTGAGCGAGGTCAGTGCCGCGATGATGAGCTTGGCACTGCCGTACAGGTCGACCAGCCGTCCGACGAACGGTGATCCGAAGGCGACGATGATGCCCGCGGGGAGCAGTGCCATCGCCATCTTCAGGGGCGACCAGCCGAGGGCCGACTGCAGGAAGATCGTCATCATGAACTGGAAGCTCAGGTAGGAACCGAAGAGTGCGATGATGGCCAGATTCGCACGAACGATAGTGCCGACGCGCAGAAGCCCAAGTCGCACAAGCGGATGCGCCACCTTCTTCTCCACGAAGAAGAACGTCGCCAGAAGCACGGCTGCGACGGCGAACGAACCCAGCGTCATCGGGTGTGCCCATCCACGGGTCGGAGCCGAAACCATCGTGTACACCGTGAGAAGCATTCCCGTCACCAGGGTGACGGCGCCGACGAGATCGTGTCCCCCGGTATCTGCGGGACGGTCCCGCGGAATGAGGAAGTACCCACCGATCAGCGCGATGACGGCAAACGGAACCGGCATCAGGAACGTGAATCGCCAACCGGCACTGGTCAACAGCCCACCGAGGATCAGACCGGACGAGTAACCACTGGCGCCGAACACGGAGAACACCGACAGCGCACGGTTACGGGCCGGACCTTCCTTGAACGTCGTGGTGAGAATGGACATTGCGGTCGGAGCGGTAAAGGCCGCGGCCAATCCCTTCACGAATCGTGATGCGATCAGCAGTGTTCCGTTGTCGACAAGGCCACCGACCAGCGAGGCGATTGCGAACACGGTCAGTGCGATCAGGAAGACCTTCCTGCGCCCGAGAAGATCGGCGGTACGTCCACCGAGTAGCAACAGGCCGCCGAATCCGAGGACGTAGCCGTTGATGATCCACTGCAGCGAGGTAGTGGACAGGCCCAGTTCATTGCCGATGGACGGAAGCGCGACGCCCACCATCGACACATCGAGACCGTCGAGGAACAACACGAGGCAGAGCACCGCGAGGATGCCCCACAGCTTGAGGGACCAGCCCTCCCCTGTGGCCGGATCCGAGGATTCCGTAGAAACCGGGGCTTCCGGCGAATCGAATGGTTTGAGTGTCGAGTCTGTGCAAGTCACGTCAGCGAGAATAGATGCACATGCACATAATGCACAAGCATTTAATGCAATTGCACGTAATCGAGTCTTCAACTAGAATGCGGTCGTGACGTCGGAATCCGAATTGCGCAACACCTGGCGCTCGCTGTCGACCAGCTACAACGACATCGCGTGCGAACTCGATCGCCAGATGCAGTCGGCGCATGGGCTGAGCATGAGCGACTTCGAGGCTCTCGACCGACTCATGGACGCCACGTGCGAACGTCCACGCATGCAGGAGCTTGCCTCGGAGATGTACCTGAGTCCCAGCGCGCTCTCCCGTAGCGTGGCCCGTCTCGAGAAGGCCGGACTGGTTCAGCGAGCACTGTGCGAGGCCGACCGGCGCGGAGTCTTCGTCGACGTCACCGACAAAGGACGTCAGGTACACGCGGACGCCAGCAAAATCCAACTGGCCGTACTGGATTCACGCCTGCGCGAGCAGTAGCCACACGTCAGCGGAGCACGACACAGCGCCCGGCCACCGGCCGAGGGCCGTTCCGGACTAGACTGAGCACATACCGACGCGCCTTTCTGTTGCCGTCGGCGATCGACAGCAGCGCAGCCAGCACGCTTTCACGCGGTCCTGGCCGAGGCAATCTGCCAGCGTTCCTGCGGCTTCTGCTAGTCCCTCAGGCTCCTGCCTGACATCTCTACCTGCTCCTATCGAGAGATACACAATTGAACAACGCACGCACCCTTGGAGTCATCGGACAGTCGAGCAAACCGGCAGAACGCCGGTTGCCGATCCATCCTGCGCATTTCGATCGCATCGATGCCGAACTACGTTCTCGGATCTACCTCGAAGAAGGCTACGGCCACCCCTTCGGCTACTCCGACGACTACCTCTCGCGCCTCGTTGCCGGAATCCGCACGCGCAAGCAGATTTTGGCGGAAACCGATGTGGTTCTGCTACCGAAGCCGTTGGTGCGTGACCTCGCCGAACTACGGTCAGGTCAGGTTCTCTGGGGCTGGCCGCACTGTGTCCAGGACACCGAACTGACACAGATCGCGATCGACAAGAAACTGACTCTCATCGCCTTCGAGGCCATGAACTTCTGGCACAGCGACGGATCGTTCAATCTGCATGTGTTCCACAAGAACAACGAGCTCGCCGGTTATTGCTCGGTACTGCACGCCCTGCAGTTGATCGGTTCCACCGGTGATTACGGCCGGCGTCTCACCGCTGCCGTGATCGGTTTCGGAGCCACTGCACGCGGCGCGGTCACAGCACTCAAGGCGCACGGTATCCACGAAGTGAACGTCCTCACCCAGCGTGGAGTCACCGCGGTCAGCTCCCCCATCCACTCGGCGCGCATGGTCTCGTTCGACAACAACAACGGTGACGTCCGTGGCAGCCACGTCATGCTCGACAACCACAGCGTGCCGGTGCCCGGCTTCTTGGCCGAGCACGACATCGTCGTCAACTGCGTACTGCAGAACACGGACGCCCCACTGACGTTCTTGACCGAGGAAGATCTCATGGACTTCCAACCGGGAAGCCTCATCGTCGACGTCTCGTGCGACGAAGGCATGGGGTTCAGCTGGGCTCGTCCCACCTCGTTCGCGGATCCGACCTTCATCGTCGGCGACAACATCACTTACTACGGCGTCGATCACAGCCCGTCGTACCTGTGGAACTCCGCGTCGTGGGAGATCAGCGAATCACTTCTTCCCTACCTGCCCACTGTGATGGCAGGAGAGACGGCCTGGAAGGCAGACGAGACCGTCGATCGGGCCATCGAAATCCGGGACGGCGTCATCGTGAATCCCGCCATCACACGTTTCCAGCACCGCTCGTCGGACTACCCGCACGCTGTCATCGCGGAGTAGGCGCCCCGATCAGGCCTGGCCGGCTGCCGCATTGATCGGCGCCATGTCGAAATAGTCGCGCCAGGCTTTGATCTTTCCGTCCTCGACTTCGAACACCCCCATGACCGGGAGCGCTACCTCGGCGCCGTTGATGGTGAAAACGTCGACGCGCTCGTTCATGACGGTGTTGCCGTCCGCGACCTGACGCTTGATCTGAAAGTCGATGTTGCCGAAGGCACCGACAAACTGCTCGATGAACGCCCGGACGGCCTCGCGACCGACCACGGGCTCCATCGGGATGTTGTGATAAACGACGTCATCGGTGAAGTAGTCGACGATCTTTGCAACATCGATGTCTGCCCACAGCGCACAGAAATCGGTGATCAGTTTGTCCGATGTCATTGTGTTCCAGCCTCTTTCGAATCGTCTTCGTGGGGTTCGATGATTGCCAGGATGCTTTCGATCTCGCCTGCCGGTATCCCGAAGTACTCGGTGACGAAAACTGTGACGGCCGGTGCCTGGCCAGGTGTTCCGAGGTCGAGCAGATACCGGGCTACGACGCTCTCGCCCCACTCACGCAGCGCGAGTTCACGTATCGCCACGATTCCGCGATATTGCTGGCCTTGTTCGAGCTCGTTGCTGATGAAGGCGCCGCTGTCACCGGTTCGCTGACCGTTCTCGACCCGCCAGGCGTCGGCGGCGAAGCGGACCTTCGTTGCGTCATGAGTGAGCAATGCGTTCACGTATTCACGCGCCATGGCGACGCGTCCGCTGACCGCAGACTCCGTGGAGTGCTTGGCAATTGCGCCCAGGATCGACTCCGACAACTCCGGTCGGCAGATCACGAGATCCGGCAGGTACGGATGAGATTCGTTGTAGAGCAGCGACGAACCGTCGATGCGGCTGCAATGCAGTCCCGCCGCCTGTGCGACGCCGACGGGCGCAGCCGAATCCCATTCCCACTGCCCACCGGCGTGCAGGTACGCGTCGACCTCGCCGCGCACCACCGCCATCGCCTTGGCGCCGGCCGATCCCATGTGCACCACGTCGGCGCCGAGTTCGGCTGCCACCGCTTCGGTGAATGCGGGTGGTCGCGATCCGCTGACTACTACGCGGAGCGGCGAGTTGGCGGCAACCGAAGCTGCCTCGTCGCCACTGGAGTACACCGCTCCGAGCGCCGGCTGAGCAACCGCGGCTGCGGTAATTCCGCTACCGCGCTCCCAAAGCGCCACGTGCACTGCCCAATCCGCATGATTCGGCAAGCCGTATTCCTTGGAGCCGTCCAGCGGATCGATGATCCAGACCCGAGCTGCATCCAGACGACTGCGATCGTCGGCAGATTCCTCAGAGAGCACGGCATCGCCCGGCCGCTCGGCAGCCAACCGGTCGAGGATGTAGGAATCGGCGGCCTTGTCGCCCCGGCGACCCAGTTCACGACCGTCGTCGACACCCAGACCCTCGGCTCGGATCCCCAGGAGGATCGCACCGGCGGCCTGCGCCAATTCCGCCGCGAGTGCCTCGTCGGCGATTCTGCTGTGTGTGGATTCGCTCACCGGTCCAACACTTCCATAATTCGCAGCGCAAGTTCGGTAGGCGTTCCGTCTTCGGGTCTGATCACCAGCTCGGGACTTGTCGGAGCTTCGTAGGGATCGTCGACTCCGGTGAATCCCGTGATTTCCCCGGCCCTGGCCTTGGCGTACATGCCCTTGGGGTCTCGGGCTTCACATTGCTCGATCGGGGTGTCGACGTAGACCTCGACGAACTTCAGCCCGGCGGCCTCGTGCGCCGCCCGCACTCGATCACGATCTTCGCGGTACGGGCTTATCAGGCAGGCCACTGCCACTGCACCTGAATCAGCGAACAACTGCGCCACCGAGCCGACTCGGCGGACGTTCTCGGCGCGGTCATCGGCACTGAATCCCAGATCCGCGTTCAATCCGTGCCGGAGGTTGTCGCCGTCGAGGCGGTACGCCGGGATACCCGCGGCCACCAAGCGGCGTTCGAGTTCCACCGCGATCGTCGACTTACCCGAGGCCGAGAGACCGGTGAGCCACACGGTGGCGCCGGCAGTCGCACGTTCCTCGCGAGAAACCTCCGAACTGTGCCAGACGACGCGCGATTCCTTGAGCGTCGGACCGTTGATCATTCCGGCGGCGACGGTATTGCCCGTGGTCTCGTCCACGAGAATGAAGCTGCCCGTCACGCGGTTGCGGCGGTAGGGATCGAACATCAACGGCTGCTGCGTCTTGATCGAGATGCGGCCGATCTCGTTGAGGGACAGAGATTCTGCCTTCTCGTCGCGGTGCAGAGAATTGACGTCCAGCCGGTAGTCGAGCTTGACGATCTGCGCTTTCGTGGAGCGCGTGGTGTGCAGCAACGAGTAGCGATTGTTCTCCGACAGAGTTGTCTGTTCGGTCAACCAACAGACCATCGCATCGATTTCCTGCCCGACCTGCGGCCGGTTGTTGAGCCGACACAATTGGTCCCCGCGGCTGACGTCGAGATCGTCGGTCAGCTCGATGCATACGGCCGAGGGCGCAAACGCTTCGTCGATCACGTCACCGCCCGGCCCGTGGACTGCCTTCACCGTCGAGGTGAATCCTGAAGGCAAAGCCACGATTTCGTCGCCGGGCTTGAAGACGCCGCTGGCCACCGTTCCGGCGTATCCACGGAAATCGTGGAGGTCGGCGTCGGTCTGCTTCTGCGGACGGATCACGTACTGCACCGGAAACCGAGCGTCGATCAAGTTGCGATCCGACGCGATGTGCACCTGCTCGAGATGGTGCAGCAGAGAAGGCCCGTCGTACCAGGACATGTTCTCGGTCCGGGCAACGATGTTGTCCCCCAACAGCGCCGAGACCGGAATGAACGTCAGGTCGTGGACGTCCAACTTGATCGCGAACTGTCGGAATTCTTCCTTGATCTCCTCGAACCGTTCCTGAGACCAGCCCACCAGGTCCATTTTGTTCACACACAGCACGAGGTGGGGTATCCCCAGGAGAGTGGACAAGAAGGCGTGCCGCCGCGTCTGTTCGAGCACCCCTTTGCGAGCATCCACCAGGATCAGGGCAAGGTCGGCCGTCGACGCGCCGGTCACCATGTTGCGGGTGTACTGCTCGTGCCCGGGAGTGTCCGCAATGATGAACTTCCGATGAGGGGTCGCGAAATACCGGTGGGCCACGTCGATAGTGATGCCCTGTTCACGCTCGGCGCGCAATCCGTCGGTCAGTAGCGCGAGGTTGGCGTACTCGTCGCCGCGTTCTCGACTGCTCCGTTCCACGGCCTCGAGTTGGTCCTCGAAGATCGACTTGGAGTCGTAGAGCAACCGGCCGATGAGTGTCGATTTTCCGTCGTCGACACTGCCCGCTGTAGCGACTCTCAGCAGTTGCGGCATCAGAAGTACCCCTCTTTCTTACGATCTTCCATGCCAGCTTCGGAAATCCGGTCATCAGCCCTGGTTGCGCCACGCTCCGTGATACGGCTCGCCGCAACTTCTTCCACGACAGCGCCCGGTGTTTCGGCCGACGATTCGACACATCCGGTACACGTTGCGTCGCCGACCGTACGGAAGCGCACCAACGCCTCGTAGGACTCTTCGCCGGCGCGAAGCTCGAGGAAACGGGTGCGTGCCAACAACATTCCGTCGCGTGGAACCACCTCGCGACGATGGGCGTAGTAGATGCCGGGGAGGTCGATCTGCTCGCTCTCGATGTACTGCCAGATGTCGAGCTCTGTCCAGTTGGAGAGCGGGAAGATCCGAATATGTTCGCCCTTACGGTGTTTGCCGTTGTACAGGTTCCACAGTTCAGGTCGCTGCACCTTCGGATCCCATTGCCCGAACTCGTCCCGGAAGCTGAACACCCTCTCTTTGGCGCGCGCCTTCTCCTCGTCTCGGCGAGCACCACCGAACACGGCGTCGAACTTGTTGTCGCGAATTCCGCGCAGCAACGCGTGCGTCTGCAGGCGATTGCGACTGGAACCGACTCCGGTGTCCTCGATGACGCGTCCGGCGTCGATGTCGTCCTGCACGCTGGAGACGACAAGACGCAGGTTGAAGCGATCGACCGTCTGGTCGCGGAATTCGATCACCTCGTCGAAATTGTGACCGGTGTCGACGTGCATCACAGCGAACGGCAGTGGGGCAGGCCAGAATGCCTTGGCCGCTACGTGCAGCATCACGACGGAATCCTTACCTCCGGAGAACAGGAGGACCGGCTTTTCGAAAGTCGCTGCGACTTCGCGGAAAATATGGACCGCCTCCGCTTCGAGTGCTCGCAGATGCGACAACTCGTAGGCGGGCGGGGTCTGGAGTGTTGCCATGTCTTTCGCTCCTGAGCATCACGTACTCCGTGCGGAACACCATTCCGCATCGGTACATTTATGTACCGGACTGGTTCTAAATTGAACGCAATCACAGAATAGAACTCGTTCTACCCAAAGGTCAATGACCGGCAATCAGACGTCACAGACCGCGAACCGGACTCCTGCCACCAACTTCCGCCGTCACCGCATCCGCCGCCGCAACCAGCGCCGCGGCGCGGCGCTCGATCTCGGCGCCCGTGATCGCCCCACCCACATACAGAGTGAGCACAAGGGCCTGATGCCCCTCGGCGTCGTAGGTCGGGGCGGCAATGAGACTCACCGGATGCTCGTCGTCAGAGCTGATGTCGCGTCCGAGATACACCCTCTCGCCCAGGCTCGAGACCATCTCACCGAGCAGTTCACGCACCTCCGGCGGAAGATCGTGCGTCGCAACGCCCGCCATCAGCGTGTGCAGTCGCTGCCCGACGGGATCCAGACTCTCGACCAGATACCCCGCAGCCCGACACTCGCGGACCACGTTCCACAGACGCTCGCGATCCAAGCGCACCGGTAGGCTCGGCTCTTTGCTCAGCCAACTGTCCATGTCGTGATCCGAACCCCAGAGGACGTACATCAGTCCGACCGGTGGAGCGAACGGGTACACCTGACCGACCTTGGCGGCGCGACGCGCGCCGATCGGTCCGGTCACTTCGAGAACGCTGATCTGATCACCGATCACACCGGACGCCGTGCACGTCGTCCCGAACTCCGTGCTCACTTTCTCCAGATGGGTGCGGGCAATGGGTCCGACGGCAAATCCCCGCTGAGCTGCACGTCCGGCTGCGATCAAGGCCGGACCGAGCCCATAGGTCTTCGACACCTCGTCCCGAGTCAGGTATCCACGATCAGCCAGCGCCGTGAGGATTCCCAAGCAGGTGGGCTTGCTGATCTCGAGCGCGCGGGCCAGTTCCGACAGCCCGAACCGCTGATCAGGGCGACCGACGAGGTAGTCGAGCACCTGAACCACCCGTTCGGTGGGAGGCGATTGTCTCCCCCTCGGGCGTCCCTCTTCAGGCGTCTTCTCCGGTCCACCCATTGACCACTCCCTAGAACGCGTTCTATTGTCGAAATACCCAACATCTACCAAATAGGTACATATTTGTACCACGACGCTCTGGACCGGCGACATAGTCGGAACTGTGAGGAGCCAGCGTGCTGACGGACCCGTTTGCCGAGGCGATCGCCGAAGCCGAGAAATTGATCGAGACTGCGCCGCACATCAGATCCGAACAGGATCTACTGGAGGGATACCAATATCTGGCCGGCGGAATCATCGCGACGACGCATGCCGCCTGGGCCGGCGAAAAGACCCATCCGAGTTTCATCCAGGGCACCGGACCATTCACCAAGATGGGCCTCGACAACCCCGACACTCTGTACTTCGGCGCCCGAATCAACGACGACAAGGAATACAAGGTCACCGGAAAGCGCGGCACCACAGCCGATCTCAGCTTCCAGGTGTTGAGTGGGAACTACACCAACTCGAACGTTCCCGGCAGCGAAATCGCCTTCGACGACCGCGAGCTGGAGATAGACGACGACGGTAACTTCGTCGCTTGGTTCGGCCCCGGCCCTGCCGACGGCCGAGCCAACTACTACACCCTGGCGCCCGGATCCTCGCAGCTGGTCGTTCGCGAGGTCTACAGCGACTGGAGTCAGCAGCGCGGTGTGATCCGCATCGAGCGCACCGATTCGATCGGGATAGCGCCGCCACCTCTCACCGCCGAAGAGACCGAGAAGCGTTACGCCCGGGCTGGGAAGGCACTGGTCACGCGGGTCAAGACGTGGCTCCAGTTCCCGGAGTGGTTCTACCTCAAGCTCGCGGTCAACACCATGACCGAACCACGCCTGACACCGGGCGGGCTGGCAACGCAGTACTCGTCGGTGGGACATTACGAACTCACCGACGAGCAGGCGATGATCATCACCGTTCCCGCCTCCGACGCACCGTATCTCGGCTTCCAACTGGGGAGCCTCTGGTACATCTCACTGGACTACGTCAATCATCAGACCTCCCTCAACAACGGCCAGGCACAGGTCGATCCGGACGGGATGGTTCGAATGGTGGTCAGCGAGAAGAACCCCGGTGTCACCAACTGGATCGAAACCGTCGGACATCCGCGCGGCATTCTGCAGTTCCGTTGGCAGCGCGTGTCCCGCGAGCTGACGCCGCAGGACGGTCCCACCGTCGAAATCGTCGCCGTCGCAGATATTGCGAAGCACCTGCCGCATTTCGACACCAACGCCATCACCGCCGAGGACTGGGCAGCGCGCATTGCCCAGCGCCAGGCCGCCATCGACAACCGAATGCTGGGGTAATCATGACCGCCTTGCTCGAAGACCGTGTAGTAGTCATCTCCGGAGTCGGCCCGGCACTCGGCCGCGCTCTGGCCCTTCGATGTGCGTCGGCCGGCGCGAGTCTTGTTCTCGCAGCACGTACGCAATCGCGACTCGACGACGTTGCGAAGGAAATAGTCGATGCCGGTGGGCGCGCCGTCACCGTTGCCACCGACATCACCGACCAGGCTTCCGCCGAGAATCTGGTGGCCGAGTCCATTGCCGCCTACGGCAAAGTGGACACTCTGATCAACAATGCATTCTCGATTCCGTCGATGAAACCGTTGGCTCGCACCGATTACCAGCACATCCGCGACAGCATCGAACTGACCGTGCTGGGTGCGTTGCGCCTGACTCAGCTGTTCACGCCAGCACTTGCCGAGTCGGACGGCTCCGTGGTGAACATCAATTCGATGGTGTTGCGGCATTCGCAAGAGCGTTACGGCAGCTACAAGATGGCGAAGTCGGCCCTGCTCGCCATGTCGCAGTCCCTGGCCACCGAACTCGGCCCGCAGGGAATTCGTGTCAATTCGATTGCACCCGGCTATATCTGGGGAGACACCCTCAAGGGATACTTCGCGCACCGGGCGGAGAAGTTCGGCATGACCGTCGAGCAGATCTACGAGCACACTGCGTCGAACACCGACCTCAAGCGCCTGCCGACGACGGATGAAGTATCCGACGCGGCGATCTTCCTGGCGTCTCCGATGGCCAGCGCGATCACCGGCCAATGCATCGACGTCAACTGCGGCGAATTCCATCACTAGGAGCACCATGACTGAACGCACTCACGTCGGCACCGTCGAGGATCTCCACGCCTCGGCGACACGGATGACCGGACTGACGGACTTCGGCGTCGACGATTACACCGAAGCTCTGTCGGTCCTGCTCGAGTCCTACGACCGTGACGAGGATCTGACGCCCTTCGGCAGCAAGATCTCTCGGGTATTCCTTCGAGGCGCCCTGGTGGCACGTCTGCTCAGTGAATCTGCATGGAAGGAGCATCCGGAGCACGCCGACGTCAAGATCGAGCGGCCGATCTTCGTCACCGGATTGCCACGGACGGGCACCACTGCCTTGCACCGCCTCCTCACGGTCGACCCGGCTCACCAGGGCCTCGAGATGTGGCTGACCGAGTTCCCTCAGCCTCGCCCGCCTCGCGATACGTGGGAATCGAACCCGGTCTTCGCCAAGATCGAGGAGACATTCGGTCAACACCACGTCGAGCATCCCGAATTCATGGGCGTGCACTACATGTCCGCCAGCGAAGTCGAAGAATGTTGGCAACTCTTGCGTCAGACGTTCAAGTCCGTGTCGTACGAGTGCCTGGCGAATCTACCCACGTACTCCGCATGGCTGAGGGACCAGGAGTGGTCGAACGCCTATGCACGACACAAGAAGAACCTGCAGCTGATCGGTCTGCCCGATCAGGATCGACGGTGGGTCCTCAAGAACCCGAGCCACCTGTTCGCGCTCGACGAATTGATGGAGGCGTACCCCGACGCTCTCGTCATCCAGACTCACCGCTCCCCTACGACGATCATTCCGTCGGTATGCAGCCTGGCCGCCCAGGCGACAGAGGGTTGGTCGAACACGTTCACCGACAAGGTGATCGGCGAAAGTCAGCTCGAATTGTGGGCCAGGGGGCTCGAGCAGTTCGACAGTGCACGCGCACACCACAATCCCGCACAGTTCATCGACGTCGACTATCAGGACTTCGTCACCGATCCGCTGGGAACCGTCGAGAATATCTACACGCACTTCGACATCCCGTTGACATCTGCCGCGCAGCAGTCGATGGAGGCCATGCACGAGGAAAGCCGCTCGGGTGCTCGCAAACCGTCGCACAAGTACACGCTCGAGGAGTTCGGCCTGACGAAGGAGCAGGTGGAAGAGCGATTCGGAGCTCGCTGACCACGGTTGGTCGACGACCTTGCTGACGACTGAAGCCCCCGCCGAACGGCGGGGGCTTCGGTACGAAACTCGGTCAGCTGCTGAAATGCTCACCGAGCAACCGATCCAACTCCGTCGGCGCCTCGTCGGGGATCCAGTGGCTCACACCCCGGAGAACTTCGAACCGATACGGACCGTCGACAAACGCGGGGGTGAGCGCAGACCCTTTGGGTCCGATGGCGGCGTCGCCGTCACTCCAGACGTGCAGGGTCGGCACGGTGACCCGGGCAGCTTCCGGGTTCGGCTTGGTCATCCACATCGCGCGATACCAGTTCAGACCACCGCGCAGGCGGCCGGGAGCCAGCATGGCATTCAGATCGCGCCGTGCGTTCTCCGGCGTCTGCCCGCTCGAGATCAGGAACTTCTCACCCGCCGAGGTGGAGGACAGAACCTTCTCGGGAACGAACGGCAATTGGAACGCCCCCATGTACCACGATTTCAGTCCCTGCGTGCTGGTCACCATCGCCTTGACGAACGCCAGTGGATGCGGAACCGACACCGCGGTCACGGTATCGAGCAAGTCCGGCCGTTCGGCGGCCACCTGCCATGCGACTGCGGCACCCCAGTCGTGGCCGACCAGGTGCACTTTGCCCACCGCGAGCGCGTCGATCAGTGCGACAGTGTCAGCGGCGAGTTCGGACCCACGGTACGCCCAGCGCGCTTTCGGCCTGGCGCCGGGTGAGTACCCTCGCTGATCCGGTGCGACGGTCCGGAAGCCGCGGGCGTGCAGTAACGGCGCAAGGTGATCCCATGAGCGGGAATCCTGCGGAAACCCGTGCAGGAGAACCACGACCGGACCGTCGGCGGGTCCTTCGTCGCGTACGTCGAAGGTCAGCCCGGACCGGGAGTACGAGGTGAGGCGATCCGCCGGTGTAGTCATAGCGCCACGCTAGTCTTCGCGGCCCTGGTAACCGGAGCCTTTTCACCGGCACGCAGGAACTGACCTGTCTTTTCGATTCCGAATCCGGGGGCGAATTCACCTTCGCGGTAGACGAGTCGGCCGTTGATCACCGTAGCGACCGCTGCGTCGTCGCTGCGGTTGACCATCCGGCTGATCCCGCCGTACTCGGGAACCTTTGCCTCGAACAACCCGTCCACCGACTCGTCGAGCCCGGCCGGGTCGATGACAACGAAGTCCGCGCGGTCACCCTGGCGTAGATGCCCGGCGTCGATGCCGTACCAGTCCGCCAGTTCGCCCGTCAGGCGGTGGATTGCGCGCTCGATGGTGAGGAACGGCTTGCGGTCACTCTGAGCGTCCTTGACGCGCTTGAGGAGTCGCACCGGGTAGTTGTAGAACGCCATGTTGCGCAGATGCGCGCCGGCATCGCCGAAGCCCATCTGCACACCGGAACTCGCGGCGAGTTTCTTCGCGAACTTGGACCGGTGATTGGCAATGGTGGTGCGCCAGCGAAGATCTCGCCCGTACTTCACCACCAGGTCGAGGTACGCGTCCACCGGGTGCACTCCGCGGATGTCACCGACCTGACCGAAGTTCTTGCCGATCAACGTCTCGTCCGGGCATCCCACGATGACCGCATCGTAGAAATTGCGATGCCAGATGCGGGGTGAGAACTTGTTGTCGTAGTCCTTACGGAATGCGCGACGGTACGACTCGTCCTGGAGCAGTTCGTTGCGCTCCACCTGGTCCTTGAGGTGCAAAGCGGCGGCGCCGGCACCGAACTCCTCGAACACGACCAGGTCGATTCCATCCGCGTAGACGGTGAAGGGAACCGGAAGGTGCTGCCACTTGAAATCGGTCTTCGCGAAGCGATTGAGCAGTGGGGCCGCAGCGAGCATGAAGTACACGATCACCGGGTAGGCCTTCGAATCCGCACCGGAGAGCAGCGACGTCTTGAGCGGCTTCTTGCGTCCGATCGCGGAGCTTTCGGCGAAGAACGCCGCGACGTTCGGATGCAGGTTGATGGTCGGAGCGCTCTGCAAGATCTTGCCGCGATCGCGAAGGATGCGGTTGAGGAATCGGAACTCTTTCCACCGTGCATACGTCGACGGCAAAGAGCGAGAACGATATTCGTCGCCGTCGATCTTGTCGAGGGCATTGGTCATCGACGACAGGCCGAGCATCCCAGCGTCGATGGCATCCTCGAGCATCGAGCCCATCCGGCCGAGTTCCGAGCGAGTCGGCTTGACCTTCTTGTCGGTGCCGCGCCCCAGTCCGAGTACGTGCGTGCGGATGTCGGAATGACCGATGAAGGCCGCGACATTGGGTCCGAGGGGAAGGGCTTCGAGGGCGGCGGTGTACGCCGCGGGACCGGTCCAGGTCTTGTTCGCTTCGAGGATGCGCAGCACCGCGTCGTGGGGAACTGCTTCGACCCGGCTGAACAGATCCGCGATCTCGCGCGGCGTCGAATACACCGTCGACAGCGAGCAATTGCCGAGCACGACCGTCGTGACGCCGTGGCGAACCGATTCCGGAAGCCCTGGACTGACCAAGGCTTCGGCGTCGTAGTGCGTGTGGACGTCGACAAAGCCGGGGAGAACCCATTTGCCGGCCGCGTCGATCACTTCTGTGACCGGCCCGATCTCGAGGCGCGTCGTGGACACCTCCGCGACCACGCCGTCTCGAATTCCGAGATTACGACGCAGACCTGGAGCCCCCGTCCCGTCGAACCACAACCCGTCGTTGACCACGATGTCGAAAGCAGACACTGTCGGACTCCTCGCCTCACGTATGTGTTACCTCACGTTATAGACAGCGTTGAGTAAAAGTCAATGAACCTTTCGAACCAATACATAGGATGACGGAATGGCTGCAGTCCCCCGCTCCCCCGAAGACCGTCAGAGGCAAATCCTCGAGGTGGCAGTACAGATGCTGCGGACCGAGCCTTTCGACCAACTGTCGATGGATCGCGTCGCAGCCGAGGCCGGTGTCTCGCCGCCACTGCTGTTCCACTACTTCAAGAACAAGAAGGGTTTCCAGAACGCCATCCTCGAGGCCGCCTCGGCCGATCTCGAAGATCGAATGCGACCGGATCCCGAGCTACCCATCACGTCCCAGCTGCGCTCAGGTATCGAGACATTCGTCGACGCCGTTATCGAGCACCCCACCATTTACCTCGCCGTGATGCGTATGGCCGGCAGTGGCGACGTCCGAATGCGCACGATCTACCGAGGCATGCGCCGCACTTTCACCACGTGGATCGTCGCTGCGCTGACGAATCTAGGCATCGAATCGAACGCGACCGTGGAGGCGACAATCGCCGGGTGGCAGGCATTCATGGAGGAAATCGTGGTCAACTGGATCGACGAGCCGACGCTCGAGCGAGGCGAAATGGTCGACCTCTGCGAACGAATTTTCTACCATTGCCTACCGGCAGCGGGCATCAGCGTGGAGCAAATAGTGGCAGCCACCGTTGTCGCGACGGCCAGTGAGTCCGGCGCAACACAACTGTGATCTTCGCGCCGGGGTTTCACAGGTGGTCACGATTGGGTATCTTGCTTGCAGTGGCGCTGGACCACGACCCCAACATATGAAGGATCCAACATGGAGTCTGTCGAAAACGTATTGCCCGCTGGCGTCAAGCTCGAAGACGTCTTGAGTGTCCTCAAGGTCGCAGTTGCGGGCATCGGCCTCATCAGCGCACTGTCGGCATTCAGCTGATCGCAAAGCGTCATCGACAGGCCGGACTTCGGGGAGTCCGGCCTGTTTTTTGTTTACGTTCCTGAACAATCCGTGAACTTTTCAGCAACTTCAGCGCAAAGCGGTCATTTCGACCCAAACAAGCGTCCAGTTTGCTAATTTGTGTCTGCGACACAAGGTCGTACAGAAACACCACGCAGACACAACCTTGTACATACAAACCTGTACATACGACACGGAGGACCGAAACATGGGTTCCATCAACACCCTCAGCGCCGTCATCGACATCATCAAGGTCGTCCAGCCGTTGATCGCCAAGCTCAACCTCAGCTGATTCGCTTGGACCACACCCTGCCAGGGCGTAACTCGAAATGGGGCCGACATCGTCGGCCCCATTTTCCGTAGGTGCCCTATCTCAGCCGAGTGCCTTCTTGATCTCTCCTGCCAGTACCGACGCCAGCTGCGGCGGCACCGCATTGCCGATCATCGTGCGCACCGCTCCCCACTTACCCTCGAAGACGTAGTCGTCGGGAAAGGTCTGGAGGCGAGCAGCTTCTCGAACGGTCAACGATCGCGTGTGTTTCGGATGCACGTTGCGTGAAGCCGAGATCATCCCGAAAGTGGTTCCGACCGTGGACGCCGGCTCGTCCCACCGGAGGCGCTTGTACGTCGTGTTGTATCCGGACGACGGTCGCATGGCCGGATCTTCGTTGTCGTGAGCCGACATTCCTTCCGGTACATCACGCAGCCACCGCAAGACGTGCTCGGGATGTTCGACGGCCCAGTGCAGCGGGTCCGTCTCGCAGGCCTGCCCGGATTCCAGCGGGGCCAGATCGACGGTGGCATCGCGGAAAGTCCTCAGCGGCGCAACACCATTCACGCCGTGAGTCTTCGGCGGGAAACGCAGCGGCCCGATACCACTGTCGCGGCGGGTCGCCACGATGAACACTCGTTCCCGGAACTGCGGCACTCCGTAATCCTGCGCATTCACCGTGTTGACCGAGGCGTCATAACCGCATGCAGCCATCTCGCCGAGAATCCGGTCGACGACCATCCCACCGTCCGGGTCCTTCATACTGAGCAGCAGTCGCACGTTTTCCATCACCAGGACCTTCGGCTTCACCAATTCGGCGAGCTGCAGCAGGTTCCGGAAGAGATGGTTGCGCGGATCGTCGCGGTCTCGCCGGCCGGCGAGGCTGAACCCCTGACACGGCGGTCCCCCAGCCAACACATCGATGTCCACTTGTGCCAGAAGATCTTTCACCCGGGCTTCGGCGATCGCCCGAATGTCCTCGCCGAGGCACCTCGCGCCGGGGAAGTTCCGATCGAAGGTCGCACGCGCCTCCGGCACGACTTCGATGTATCCCTCCACCGAAAACCCCGCCATCCGAAAGCCTTCGGCCATACCGCCACAACCGGAGAACGCCGTCAATACGGTGGGGCCACCGTTTCCTGCCCCGGCGACCGCACGCCTGGCCACCGAGGCGGGGTCGTTGACCGGTGTCGCTCGACGCGCACGGGTACTACCGCTCGATCGCTTCCGGGGGGCCGCGTACGTGCCCTCACGCTTGGCCGCTTCCAGCGCGGAGAGGGCCGTGAGGACTGCTCGCTCAACCAGCGGCTTCGGATATGCCTTGTCGAGTTCCCACGCGGAGACGACTGCTGACGAGACTCCCGCTTGGCGGGCGAACTGGAACTGACTGATTCCCACGTGCAAGCGCCGCGATCGCAGGTCCTGTCCCGAAATCAATTCAGTGCCTCACTCATGTGGTCCGCTCGCTCCGGCAGCCCAGACTATCGCAGCCGACCCCGCGAACCGGGACCACACAAGAGAGACCGGCAGGCGATATGCCTGCCGGTCTCCGACACGAGCGGATGACGGGACTCGAACCCGTGTGAACGGCTTTGCAGGCCGGTGCCTAGCCACTCAGCCACACCCGCGTCAGTGAGTAACTCTGCCCTGAGTGACGATCTCGAACCACAGTTCCGCTCAGCATGATTCGAGTGCATTCTCACCAAGCGTTCCAGTCTCTGGGAAAAGTGCGGGCCTTTCGGGAACAAATCGGTCAGTCTCGATGCTGACTCTCTCGGTGGGCGCAGGTCATTCGATTGCGGCCCGAAATTCGACCGAACGACCGAGCAGTTCGCCAGACCCAGACAACCCAGAAGGTTTCATGAGTGCCGAGAACACCGCCGTTGCCCCGCCCGTGAAGGCAGCCCCGCCTGTGAAGGCAGCCCCGCTGGAAACGAGCAGTATCGACCGTAAGCCGAGCGTCGGGAAGATTCTTGCCCTCGGTTCCATGACTGCACTCGGACCCTTCACCATCGACATGTACCTGCCCGCGCTGCCGGATATCGGTGCCGATCTCGGAGTCTCGTCGTCAACGGTTCAGCTGACGATCACCGGAACCCTCATCGGCCTCGCACTCGGACAGCTGTTGGTCGGGCCGCTTTCGGACACTCTCGGCCGCAAGAAGCCGCTGCTCGCCGGGATCGGTGTGCACATCCTGGCTTCGCTGCTGGCGGTCTTCGCACCGAGCATCGCTGTCCTCGGCATCCTGCGGGTTTTCCAGGGCATGGGCGCGGCGGCCGCGGCAGTGGTCACCATGGCGATCGTCCGCGACCTCTACAGCGGTAACACCGTTGCCGTCGTGATGAGCCGGCTGATGCTCGTGCTCGGCGTTGCGCCGATCCTGGCGCCCAGCATCGGTGGCGCCCTCCTCGTCGCCCTCGACTGGCGCGGGATCTTCGTCGTCCTGGCACTGATCGGCGTCGGCACGGCGATGATCGGTGCGTTCGGACTGTCCGAAACATTGCCGAAGGAAAAGCGTCGCCCGAGCGGATTGACGTCGGTTCTCCGTACCTACGGTTCGCTGCTCGGCGACCGCACGTTCATGGTCCTCACGCTCGTCTCCAGCGTCGGCATGGCGTCGTTGTTCGCGTATGTCTCGGGCGCGTCGTTTGTCTATCAGGATCAGTACGGCCTCAATCAACAGGAGTTCGCGCTGCTCTTCAGTGCGGGCGCTATCGCGTTGATCGGCGCTTCCCAGGTCAACGTCCGACTGCTCGACCGGTGGACTCCTCAGCAGATCACCAAGTGGGCCCTCGTGGCTGCCGTTGTCTCCGGGGCCGTCGTCATTGCTGTCGCGGTCCTGGAACTGGGCGGGCTCGCTGGATTCGTGATCGCACTGTGGGTCATGGCCGGCGCCATCGGGTTCGTTCTGCCCAACGCCCCGGCACTGGCGCTCGCTCGTCACGGCGAAGCGGCCGGTACTGCCGCCGCAATGCTCGGTGCATTCCAGTTCGGCGTCGGTGCGGCCATCGCGCCGGCCGTCGGCCTACTGGGAAACACGAGCACAGCCCTGGCCGTCACGATGACGGCGTGTGTGTCGCTCGGTCTGATCGCTCTTCTGGCTACGACCCGAAAGAGTGAATCGGTCTAACCGGCAGCGGAGAACCACTCGCTGTAGAAGGTGGCAAGTCCCAGGACGCACGAGATCGCGACGAAGATCCAGAATCTTGCGATCACGACGGTTTCCGGCCAACCGAGTAACTCGAAGTGATGATGGATCGGGGCCATCTTGAATACGCGTCGACCGGACGATCGGAAGACCAGAACCTGGATGATCACCGACAGGATCTCAGCGACGAACAGGGCGCCGATGATGACCATCAGCAGCTCGGTGTGCGTCGTGACGGACAGGCCGACAACCAGGCCGCCGAGTGCCAAGGAGCCGGTGTCGCCCATGAAGATCTGAGCCGGGGCGGCATTCCACCAGAGGAAGCCGAGGCACGCCCCGCCTGCGGCGGCAGCGACGATCGCTAGATCGAGAGGGTCACGAACGTCGTAGCAACCGGCGGCAGGCTCGAGGACACACGAGTTCCGGTACTGCCAACCGGCGATGACGACGTAGGTCCCCAGGATCATGCCCATCGAACCGGCCGCGAGACCGTCGAGGCCGTCGGTGAAATTGACGGCGTTGGACCAGGCGAACACCAGAATGCAGAAGAAGACCACAAAGCCGATGGCACCCATGGAGAACACCGAGATGTCACGAACATGGGACAGGTACTGGCTTCCGGGAGTGACTCCGTTGTTGTTGGAGAACTGCAGGAACAAAATGCCGAAGATGATGGCACTCGCCAGCTGACCGACGGTCTTCGCTGTCTTGTTGAGCCCGAGATTGCGCTTCTTACGGATCTTGATGAAGTCGTCGAGAAAGCCGACGATTCCCAGTGACGTGGCGAGCGCGAGAACCAGCCAACCGGATGCAGACAGCCGCGGTAGCCGCGAGCCGAATCCGATGATGTGTGCCGCCAGGTAGCCCGCCCACATACCGGCGATGATCGCGATCCCGCCCATCGACGGGGTGCCACGCTTGCCCTGATGACTCTGCGGACCCTCGATCCGAATCTCGTGCCCGAGCCCCTGCCGCGAAAGCACACGAATGAGAAACGGAGTCAGGAAGAGCGCGACGAACAACGAGACGCCACCCGCTACGAGGATTGAAATCACCCGTGGGACTCTACAGACGTAAGCGGCTGCGACACACAATCAGACAAGGCACCCGACCGCTTGCCAGCATGGGATGATCGAACTTATGTCTCCCCCCGCGCCGCTCCCCCTCGACCCCATCGAAGAGGCGCATCGTCAGTGGACGAAGCACGGTTGGAGCGATGTCGCCGACGGTATGGCTGCGGTCACGTCGGTGATGCGTGCGCAGCAGATCATGATGGCGCGGGTCGAAGAGGTACTCAAGCCTCTCGGGCTGACCTTCGCCCGCTACGAACTGCTGACGCTTCTCACCTTCACCAGGTCGGGCGCACTCCCGATGGCCAAGGCAAGTGCCCGACTCCAGGTTCACCCCACCAGCGTCACCAATGCCGTCGACCGTTTGGAGAAAGCGGAGTTGGTCAGGCGGGTCCCGCATCCCAGCGATCGCCGTGCAACGCTCATCGAGATCTCGGACGCCGGTCGCGCACTGGCCCTCGAAGCCACCGAAATGCTCAACAGCAAGGTGTTCGCTCACCCCGGACTCCAGCAGGACAAGCTCGAGCAATTGGTGACGATCCTCACTGAACTTCGCAAGACTGCGGGTGACTTCGACACCGGCGGCGCACCGACCAAGTGGTGAACCGACCACCCGTACACACAAAGAAACTGCCCTCACACTCTCGACGAGTGTGAGGGCAGTTTCAGCGCTGTTGAAATTCGGCGCTGTTGAAATTCAGCGATGCTTGAATTCTGCCGACCGCTTCTCCACGAACGCGGTCATGCCTTCCTTCTGATCCTCCGTCGCGAAGGTCGAGTGGAACACCCGACGCTCGAAGCGGACGCCCTCGGCGAGGGTGGTCTCGAAGGAGCGGTTGACTGCTTCCTTGGCCATCATCGCAATCGGCAGCGACATCTCGGCGATGGTGGTTGCGGTCTTCAGGGCATCGTCGAGCAGATCGGCGGCCGGAACGATCCGGGCAACCAGGCCTGCACGTTCGGCTTCTTCTGCGTCCATGTTGCGGCCGGTGAGGCACAGCTCCATGGCCTTGGCCTTGCCCACGGCGCGCGTAAGGCGCTGCGAGCCACCGATACCCGGAATGACACCGAGCTTGATCTCGGGCTGGCCGAACTTCGCGGTATCCGAAGCGATGATGAAATCGCAGAGCATCGCCAGTTCGCAGCCACCACCGAGCGCGTATCCGGAGACGGCGGCGATCAGCGGCTTACGAGCTGCTGCGACGCGATCCCACGGGGTGAAGAAATCCTCGACGTATGCGTCCATGTACGTCTTGGACTGCATTTCCTTGATGTCGGCACCGGCGGCGAAGGCGCGCTCGGAACCGGTGATCAGGATGGCTCCGATGCCGTTGTCCGCCTCGAGGTCGGCAACCGCGGCGACGACCTCGTTCATCAGCTCGGAGTTCAGCGCGTTGAGAGCCTTCGGGCGGTTGAGCGTGATGACGCCGACGCGACCCTTACGCTCGAGGATGATGGTGTTGAAGTCGGTCACTACTGTCCTTCGGTCGAACGGTCACGGATGTCGTTGATGATGGCAGAGAAGTCCTGACCGCCACCGCCCGCGGCATGGAAGCGACTGTAGAGTTCGGCGGCCTTGAGTCCGATCTCCGCATCGACGCCGTTGTTGCGCAGCGCATTTGCTGCCAGACCCAGGTCCTTGTCCATCAGTGCAACAGCAAAGCCAGGCTGGTAGTCGTTGTTGGCCGGGCTGGTGGGCACAGGTCCCGGAACCGGGCAGTTGGTGGTCAGTGCCCAGCACTGTCCCGAGGCGTTGGACGCCACGTCGAAGAGCGCCTGGTTGCTCAGGCCGAGCTTTTCGCCCAACACGAACGCCTCGCTGATCGCGATCATCGAAATGCCGAGGATCATGTTGTTGCAGATCTTGGCTGCCTGGCCGACACCGGCGTCGCCGCAGTGAACGACCTTGCGGCCCATCACGTCCAGCAACGGTGACGCGGCTTGGAAGTCAGCCTCGGAACCGCCGACCATGAATGCCAGCGTGCCTGCGGTAGCCCCGACGACTCCACCGGAGACCGGAGCGTCGACGCTGCGGTGACCGGCCGCTTCGGCCTTGTCGTGTGCCTCGCGGGCGTCGGCGACGTCGATGGTGGAACAGTCGATGAACAGGGTGCCCGGTGTTGCCACCGGCAGCAGCTCTTCGTACAGACCCAGAACGTGCTTACCGCTCGGCAGCATCGTGATCACGACGTCGGCACCGCGAACGGCGTCGACCGCCGAATCCGCCACCGATGCACCGTCTTTGACTGCCTGCTCCAGCGCCGCAGGTGCCAGGTCGAAACCGACGACCTTGTGTCCGGCCTTGACAAGATTGGCCGCCATCGGGCCACCCATGTGACCGAGTCCGATAAATCCAATGGTGCTCATTTGTGATGCTCCTTCGGCGGTGATCAGTTGCCTTGCGGTTGAGGGGTGAGTCCGAGCTCGTTGTCGCCCAGCGGGGCGAAGTAGGCATCGACGGATTCAGCCGTGACATCTTCGAGGGTTGCCGGCAACCACTTCGGGTTTCGGTCCTTCTCGACTACCTGGGCGCGAATACCCTCGACCAGGTCGTGTGAGGCGAGCGCTGCCGTCGAGACCCGGAACTCCTCGTTGAGGACTTCTTCCAAGCTTGCTGCTTCCTTGGCATGTCGCAGGGATCGCAGGGTCACCGACAGTGCAATCGGAGACTTGCCGAGAATCTGCTCCGCTGCCTTCTCCGCCTCGGGGATTCCACTCGCTCGAAGACGCTCGACGATGGTGGAGACGTCGTCGGCAGAGTACGCGGCGTCGATCCAGCTCTGCTGGGCCGACAGTTCCGACACCGGAGCCGGCTCCGCGTACTGCGCCACGGCGTCGGCAACCGAAGACGACGCGAGTGCGGCGATGAACGTCTCGATGTTCTCCGACGGGATGAAGTGATCCGCGAAGCCTGCTGCGATGGCATCGCCGGCGCTCAGTCGCGCCGTGGTGAGCGCGATGTGCGTTCCGAGTTCACCGGGAGCACGCGAGAGCAGGTAAGTTCCGCCCACGTCAGGGATGAAACCGATTCCGGTCTCGGGCATTCCGATCATCGAGCGCTCGGTCACGATGCGAATGTCGCCGTGTGCGGACACTCCGACGCCGCCGCCCATGACGATCCCGTCCATGATTGCGACGTACGGCTTCGGGTAGTTCGCGATCTCGGAATTGAGGATGTACTCCTCACGCCAGAAATCGAGCGAACCGGTCTTGCCGTCCTTGGCGTCGTGGTAGATCGAGACGATGTCGCCGCCGGCGCACAGACCACGCTCGCCGGCGCCCGTGAGTACGACCGCCTTGACGTCGTCGTCGTACTTCCATTCCGCGAGTGCCTTGGCCATCGCCTTGACCATCGAGTGGTTGAGGGCGTTGATCGCCTTGGGCCGGTTGAGGGTGATGAGCCCCAGTCCGTCACGCTTTTCGATCAATACCTCGAGCTCGTCGCTCATGCTGCTCCTTGCTTTCCCTGACCTGATGCGACCACGCTGCGCGCGATGACCACCCTCATGATCTCGTTGCTGCCTTCGAGGATCTGATGAACCCGAAGATCGCGGACGATCTTCTCGATCCCGTACTCAGCAAGATAGCCGTACCCGCCGTGAAGCTGGAGAGCCTTGTTGGCTACGTCGAACCCGGTGTCGGTGGCAAAGCGCTTGGCCATCGCACACAACTCCACGACGTCGGACGCTCCGTCTTCGAGTGCGGCAGCGGCGCGCCACAGCAACGTCCTGGCCGCTTCGAGTTCGGTACGCATGTCGGCGAGCTGGAACTGCAGGGCCTGCGACTCGATCAGTGCCGAACCGAAAGCTTTGCGGTCCACCAGATATGCGACTGCCTTCTCCAGCGCCGCCTGGGCCCCACCGACCGAGCAGGCGGCGATGTTCAGCCGGCCGCCGTTGAGACCCTTCATGGCGATGCGGAAGCCGCTGCCCTCTTCACCGAGCATGTTGGCGGCAGGAACTCGCACGTCTTCGAAAATCACCTGACGGGTGGGCTGCGCGTTCCAGCCCATCTTGACCTCGTTGGCACCGAACGACAGTCCGGGCGAATCCTTGGGCACGATGAACGCCGAGATCCCCTTGGCACCGGCAGATCCGGTGCGCGCCATCACGACGTACACGTCGGAAGTGCCTGCGCCGGAGATGAACTGCTTGACGCCGTTGAGGATGTAGTCGTCGCCGTCACGAACGGCCTTGGTGCTCAAGCCCGCAGCATCGGAGCCAGCGCCGGGTTCGGTGAGGCAGTAGCTGCCCAGTTGATCCATCGAGCAGAGTCCGGGGACCCACTTGTGGCGCTGTTCGTCGTTGCCGAACTGGTCGATCATCCACGTGACCATGTTGTGGATGGAGATGTACGCGGCGATCGACGGATCGCCCTTGGCCAGCTCTTCGAAGATCCGGGCAGCGTCGACGCGGCTCAGCTCACTGCCGCCCACGTCTTCACGAATGTAGATACCGCCCATTCCCAGGGACGCCGCCTTACGGAGGACGTCCACCGGGAAATGCTTGGTCTGATCCCACTCCACTGCGTTGGGCGCCAGATGCTCGGCCGCAAAGTCGCGGGCAGTGTCACGAATCGCCCGCTCGTCATCGGTCAGAGTAAACATGGAAAGTGTTCCGATCAGTTCATCGTGGGGATGACGAAGTGGTTGGTCTCTTCCTTCTTGCCGGAAGGCCAGCGCTGCGTCACGGTCTTGGTCTTGGTGTAAAAGCGGAAGGAGTCGGGACCGTGCTGGTTCAGGTCACCGAATCCGGAGCGCTTCCAGCCACCGAAGGTGTGGTACGCGATCGGGACCGGGATCGGCACGTTCACGCCGACCATGCCGACGTTGACGCGAGCGGTGAAGTCACGCGCGGTGTCGCCGTCGCGGGTGAAGATGGAGACGCCGTTGCCGTACTCGTGTTCGGTCGGAAGACGCAGTGCCTCTTCGTAATCGGCAGCGCGGACCACCTGAAGGACGGGTCCGAAGATCTCTTCCTTGTAGATGCGCATGTCCGAGGTGACGTTGTCGAACAGGGTTGCGCCGGCGAAGAATCCACCTTCGTGGCCTTCGAGGGTGAAGCCGCGGCCGTCGACGACTGCCGTTGCGCCCTCGTCGATGCCGATCTGCACGTAGTTGTTGACGCGGTCGAGGGCATCCTGGCAAACGAGCGGTCCGAAATCGACGCCTTCGTCGTCACTGCGACCGATCTTGAGCTTCGCGACGCGCTCCTTCAGCTTCGCAACAAGAGCGTCCGCGGTCTCCTCGCCGACGGGAACGGCAACCGAGATGGCCATGCAACGCTCGCCGGCGCTGCCGTAGCCTGCACCGATCAGGGCGTCGGCAACCTCGTCGAGGTCCGCGTCCGGCATGACGATCGCATGGTTCTTGGCGCCACCGAAGCACTGTGCGCGCTTGCCGTGAGCTGCGGCCGTCTCGTAGATGTACTGAGCGATCGGCGTGGAGCCGACGAAGCCGACAGCCTTGATTCGGTCGTCGGTGAGCAGAACGTCGACAACTTCCTTGTCACCGTTGACCACGTTGAACACACCCGCGGGCAGTCCCGCCTCGAGGAACAGTTCAGCCAGGCGCAGCGGGACGGAGGGGTCGCGCTCGGAGGGCTTGAGGATGAAGGCGTTACCGGCGGCGAGGGCGGGGCCGGCCTTCCACAGCGGGATCATCGCGGGGAAGTTGAAGGGCGTGATGCCGGCAACGACGCCGAGCGGCTGGCGCATGGAGTACACGTCGATGCCGGTGCCGGCACTCTCGGTGAATTCGCCCTTGAGCAGGTGCGGAGCGCCGACGGCGAACTCGATGACCTCGAGGCCACGCTGGATGTCGCCCTTGGCGTCGGCGACGGTCTTGCCGTGCTCGGACGAGAGGAGGCGGGCCAGAGAATCCATCTCGGCCTGGGCGAGCTGCAGGAACTTCATCAGCACGCGGGCACGCTTCTGCGGGTTGAACGCTGCCCACACCTGCTGCGCCTCTTCGGCATTGGCGATGATGGCTTCGGTCTCGGCCTTGCTCGCAAGGGGAACGCGGGCCTGCACCTTGCCGGTGTTGGGATCGAACACGTCCGCAAATCGATCAGATGTCCCGGGAACACGCTTGCCACCGACGAAGTGCGTCAACTCGTGAACCGTCGCATTTTCAACCATTGTGCTATCCCGTTCCTTGCTCGTATGGACCGCCCAGGAGGCAGCAGTGAATATGTCTACCATCCTATAGTTGGATGTCCATGTATGTCTAGAGCCCAAGGGCTGTGCGCCTTTATTAACCGCGGGGGGTTAATAAAGGCGCACAGCGCGGAGCGCGGCTGCCGCTTCCTGCGCGACTACTGCATCGGTGACGTCGTATCCGTCCGATCCCCCACCAGGTCCGCCGGAAACTGCGACAACCTTGCGCGCCGAGAGATGCACCGCATCGACGCCGACGGCAGCGATTGCCGGGATGTCGTCGACGGTTATTCCGCCACCGGCCATGATCTGGATCCGGCCCGCGGCATGTTCGACCATTCGACCGATCTCGTCGAGTCCCTCATTGCAAGTGTCCGCACCCCCGGACGTCAGCACGCGGGTCACGCCCAGGTCGATCAGTTCGTCCAGCGCGGTCAGACGGTCGGTCACCACGTCCATCGCACGATGTACTGTCACCTCGACTCTCGCCCGGTCCACGCATCCGATGATGCGGCGCAGCACGACGGTGTCGATCGAATTGTCTTCTGTCAGCGCGCCGATCACGATGCCGGAAGCTCCACCGGCCACAGCAGCATGTACGTCGTGCTCCATCACCCACACTTCGTCGGGTGAGAACACAAAACCTCCGGCGCGCGGACGGATCAGCGGGTGAACCGCGATCCCCACTTCCGACACAGCCTCGATCACTCCGATGCTGGGCGTCAATCCCCCCGTCGGGCCGAGTGCCGCACACAACTCGACTCGAGTCGCTCCCACCGAACGCGCGATCCTCGCCCCCCGCACGTCCTGCACAGCCAGCTCCAGAACCGTCATGTCAGAAGGACTGCCACGACGGCTTGTGTTCGAGCGCATACCGGTAGTAGTCGGCAAGTTTGAGTGAACTGGCCGCAGCTTCGTCGATGACGACGGTGACATGGCGATGCAATTGCATCACCGAAGCCGGGCAGAAAGCAGACAACGGACCTTCGACGGCAGCGGCGATCGCGTCAGCCTTGCCTTCTCCGGTCGCGATCATCACCAGATGCCTTGCATCGCTGATGGTTCCGAGACCCTGGGTGAGCACGTGATGTGGGACGTCGTCCACACCGTCGAAGAAGCGTGCGTTGTCGATCCGGGTCTGCTCGGTCAGCGTCTTCACGCGGGTTCTCGAGGTCAACGACGATCCGGGCTCGTTGAAGCCGATGTGGCCGTCGGTACCGATGCCGAGCAACTGCACGTCCACTCCCCCGGCCGCCGCGATGCTCTGGTCGTACCGGGCGATCTCCTGCTCCGGGCACGGCGCTTCACCGTTGGGACTGGACACCATCGCGGGATCCAGGTTGACGTGATCGACGAACTCCGACCGAATCACCGAGTAGTACGACTGCGGATGGCGTTTCGGCAATCCCAGGTACTCGTCGAGCAGGAATGCCCGAGCCAGCGAGAAGTCGAGTTCGGCGTCGCGATGCCTCGCTGCCAGTTCACGATAGGTTCCGATCGGCGACGACCCCGTTGCGAGACCGAGCGTCGTCGCCCCGGCTCTGACGTAGCCTTCGACGATGTCCGCGACGGTCGAGTCGACCTCCGCGGGTGTCGGCTGAATTACGATTTCCATGATTTTTCCTTTCCGACGGCTTTTCCGCCGAGTAGTACACGCCCCAGACGCAATTGACGATCGGTGACCAGGATGTCGGCTCGGCAGCCCACGGCCAGCGATCCGATCAGGTCGCCGAGCCCCAGCAGATGCGCTGGGCTCCGAGTTGCCGCTGCGACAGCATCTTCCAGCGCGACGCCGCCGTCAAAGACAGTGCTGCGCAGGACGTCGAGCAACCTCGCGGTCCCTCCGGCGATCGCGCCGGCCGAGCCGTCGGTCGTCGCGAGCCGTGCGACGCCCGCCTGTACGGTGACGTCGAGCGCACCGAGTTGGTAGTCGCCGTCGTCCATTCCCGCAGCGGCCATCGAATCGCTGACCAAGGCGATCTGGTCCGGTCCGACAGCATCGAAGACCATCGACACGGTCTCGGGTGCAAGATGCACACCGTCTGCGATCAGTTCCACCACCATCTCGCCTCTCGCGGCAGCCGCCAGGCACGCCGCGACGGGACCCGGAGATCGATGGTGCAGGGGTGGCATCCCGTTGAAGAGGTGGGTCGCGCTGATCTGTCCGGCCCAATCCCCGTGCACCGCAGCATCGATCCGCGCCGACGTCGTTGCCGCGTCGGCATCGGTGTGACCGAAACTCGGCACGATGTTGCGATGACGCATGATCGCGAGCAACTCTTCGAAATTCTCGGTCTCGGGCGCCAAGGTCATGGACCGCACGGTCCCACGCGCGGCGTCACACACGGCTTCGAGCAGATCCGGATCACCGGGAATGATCGCCGCCGGATCCTGGGCACCGCAGCGGACGCCGTTGATGAACGGCCCCTCGAGGTGGATACCCAGAAGTTCTCCGCGTTCGACCAGATCGGCGAGCATCGTTGCTTGTCGCACCAGATCTGCGCGCGGTGCGGAGACCAGGCTGGCCAGCATTCCGGTCGTGCCGTGCTCACAATGGTGCGCCACCGCGCGGCTCGCTCCATCGGCGTCGGTGTTCGGGAAACCAGCACCCGCGGCGCCGTGGCTGTGGACATCGATCAAGCCGGGCATGATCACCGCGTCGGTGCGTTCCGGAATGACGACGACGGGTGTGGACGCCACATAGTCCGCAGCCGAGCCGACCCAACTGATCTTTTCGCCGTCCACGACGACGACTCCGTCGTGAATCTTCCCGGCCGGAGATCCGATCACAGTTCCCCGCAATACGATCGGATCGCCGACAGCAGCCGAGCCTGATGTACTCATGCCGACTCGCGAATCCGCGCGACGGCCGCTCTACCCTCGATCGGGTTTCGCGCGCCCCGCGCCGCCGCGGCCATGTCCTTGCACACCGCCAGATCGAGAGAGGCCAGTTGCGCGCGAACTGCGCCCAATGCCGGGACCGACATCGACAGACTCGTCACGCCCAAACCGACCAGAACCGGAGCCAACAGCGGGTCAGACGCGGATTCTCCGCACACACCAACAGGTTTCCCGGCATCGGCGCCAGCCTGACCGACCATCGCGATCAGATCGAGGACCGCCGGCTGCCACGGATCGAGCAGTTGCGCCAGGCCTCCGGCCATACGATCCACGGCGCAGGTGTACTGGCTCAGATCATTGGTACCGATACTGACAAAATCGAGGTGCTCGAGGATATCCTTCGCCCGCAACGCTGCAGCTGGAACCTCGATCATCGCTCCGACCTTGCCGATCCCCCGCGAACGCGCAAGTTCTGCAAAGTCTTTCGCCTCGTCGGCCGTAGCTACCATCGGCGCCATGACCCACAGATCGGCACCCGTCGCATTGCCTGCCGCCGCGAGGGCGTCGAGCTGGCTGATGAGCGTGTCGGGATAAACCGTGCCGACACGGAGCCCGCGGATACCAAGGGCCGGATTCTCCTCGACCCCGAGATCGAGAAACGGCAACGGCTTGTCCGAACCCGAATCGAGAGTGCGGACCACCACCTTCTGTCCGGCGAAGTGCCCGAGCACCGACGCGTACGTCTGTGCTTGCTCCTCCACCGACGGCGCGTCGTGACGCCCGAGATACGAGAATTCGGTACGGAACAGTCCGACGCCCTCGCAATCCGCCGCTCCGGCCCGCGCGGCGTCCTCGAGGGTTCCGATGTTGGCCGACAACCTCACCGCGAACCCGTCACGCGTGCGTCCTGGACCCTGTGCCGAAGCCGACTGCTCTGCCACGAACGATGCTTCGAGGACAGCGCGCTCGCGCATTTCTGCCGAGGGATCGATGGTGACCGTCCCGGTGGTGCCGTCGAGGATGAGAAGTTTTCCCTCCGCCAGCAGATCGGTTCCCGAGCAGTTGACCACGGCCGGGATTCCGAGCGACTTCGCCAAGATTGCGGTGTGGCTGGTCGGACCTCCTTCGGCAGTCAACAATCCGACCACGTCACTGGTGCCCAACGTCGCTGTATCCGCCGGAGCGAGGTCGCGCGCCACCAGTATGTACGGGTAACCGGGAGCGGGGATTCCGGGCATCGGTTCCCCGCGAAGAACGGCCACGGCTCGCTGCCCGAGATCGCGCAAATCCGTTGCCCGCTCGGCCATGTACCCACCGAGCGCCGTGAGCTTTTCACAGAATGCGTCGAAGGCAACTGCGACGGCGTGTGCGGTCGGCAGCCCCGATTCCAGGTTCGCCTTGGCCGCCTTCACGATGCCCGCGTCGCGCGCCATCGCAGCCGACGTCGTCAGGATCTCCGCGGAGACGCCCTCGACTGTCTTTTCACGCGAGAGCAGTTCCTCCGCGACGGCGTCCAGTGCCTCACGGATCCTGATCAGCTCCGCCTCGGGACTGCCCGTGATCGGGTCCGCCGCCGAGGTCGGCTCAGGCGTGGAGAATCGCAACCACGGCGCGCAGACCGAACCCGCGCTCACTCCAATACCCGCGATGCGGTTGTCCACACTCGCCGTCATCAGGCTTCGTCCAGTTCGGATGCGAGAAGCTCTGCGAGCGAACCGACCGCAGCGTCGGCGCCGTCACCGTCAGCACGCAAGGTCACCGAATCCCCGAATGCTGCACCGAGAGTCATGACAGACAACATGCTGGAGGCATCGACGGGTTCGCCGTCGCCGAGCGCGATGGTGACGTCTACCGGTAGATCGGCTGCGGCGCGCGCGAAGAGCGCTGCGGGTCGTGCGTGGAGTCCGACGCGGGATCCGATTGTCGTGGTTGCGATCGCCATGTTCAGCGTCCTTCCAGTTCCTTGTCGAGCTTGTTTTCCAGTTCGGCGACGAGCGGGGCGTCGGTGCGGCTGTCACCTTCGGCAGCCAGTGCCAGTTCGGCCTCGAGCAGCGCTGGGTCGGGCTCACCTGCGGCCACCTCGACCTCTTCTTCTCGTCCTGGCGTGCGCAGATTCCACTTCTTGATGACGAAGCTGAAAAGGAAGTAGTAGATCACGGCGTAGCCGAGTCCGATCGGGATCAACATCCATGCGTTGGTTGCCTTGCCGAAGTTCAACACGTAGTCGAAGAAGCCTGCGGAGAACGTGAATCCGTCGTGAATCCCGAGCGCATTGACCAAGGCCATCGACGTTCCGGTCAGGAGCGAGTGGATGACGTACAGGGGCCACGCGACGAACATGAAGGAGAATTCGAGCGGCTCGGTGATACCGGTGAGGAATGCGGTCAGGCCGGTGGAGAGCATGATGCCGCCGACGAGCTTCTTCTGAGAAGGCTTGGCGTTGCGCCAGATTGCGAAGGCTGCAGCGGGGAGGGCGAACATCATGATCGGGAAGAAGCCGGTCATGAACGTACCGGCGGAGGGGTCGCCGGCGAAGAACCGGTTGAGGTCACCGCGAACGATCTGACCGCTCGCGTCCTGGTAGTCGCCGATCAGGAACCACACGGCGGAGTTCAAGATGTGGTGCAGGCCCGTGGGGATCAGGAGGCGGTTCGCTGCGCCGTAAATGCCGCCGCCCACAACGGTATTGGAAGCAACTGCTTCACCGACCCAGTTGAGGCCGGAGTTGAACAAGGGGTACACGAATGCCATCAGGACACCGACCACAAGACCGGTGATCGCTGTCAGGATGGGAACGAGCCTGCGCCCGTTGAAGAACCCGAGATAATCGGGAAGCTTCGTTCGATAGAACCGCTGCCACAAGATCGCCGACAGCAAGCCCATCACGATACCGGCGAGCACACCGTAGTTGATCAGGGATTGATCCCCGTTCGGGTCCGTCTTCCCTTCGAGGACGATCGGCGACATCGCCTTGAACACGCCGTCGATCACCATGTAGCCGACGACGGCTGCCAAGGCAGTCGATCCGTCGGCCTTCTTGGCCCAGCCGATCGCGATACCGACGGCGAAGATCAGCGGCAGCCACGTGAAGACTGCTTGTCCTGCCGCAGAGATCACTGCAGCAGCACTGTGCATCGAACTGAATCGCCCGAGCAGGTCGTCCTGGCCGAGGCGGAGCAAGATTCCCGCAGCCGGCAGAACGGCGATCGGAAGCATCAAGCTTCGGCCGAGGCGTTGAACCCCGGCGAACACTTTCGATTCCTTCTTCGGGGTGTCTTCGAGAGTCATCAAGGACCTTCTTCGTTCGCCGGGCCGCGTCGCGATCGGCCGCTGGTTCTGGAAATTCGGGTGTCGTACACGTGCAGGTTTCGTGAAAATGCAGGTCACGGTTCTTGCTCGGAAGTGAGGCCGAAACCGTTTTGTCGAAACTGTTGTGGAGCCGGACTTCCAACGGGTACTGTCCGGTCATAACCAGTTGTAGTTTTACCTGGTGGAGGCGAGTTGTCAACACCCAAATGTGACATACGTAACCGGGATAGCCTTGACCAGCAACTAGTCAGCCCACCTGTACGACCGTTCAACGATCACGACCAACCCGACAATCAGGAGCAGCAAATGTCGAAAGCGGAAGCAATCATCAAGGGCCTCGGCGGCGCAGAGAACATCGTCGAGATCGAGGCTTGCATCACCCGCCTGCGTACCGAGGTCAAGGACGGAGCGAAGGTGAACGAGTCCGCTCTCAAGGCTGCCGGCGCACACGGCGTGCTCAAAGCCGGAACGGTTGTCCAGGTCATCGTCGGGCCCGAGGCCGACACCCTTGCCGAGGACATCGAGGACATCCTGTGACGGTCGTCCTCGCCCCGCTGCCCGGCCGGGTCGTCGCACTCGCGGACGTCCCGGACCCGGTGTTCGCTCAGCAGATGGTCGGCTCGGGCGTCGCGATCGAACCCGCCCGCGGTCAAGGCCCGCTCACGGTCGTGGCGCCGATCAGCGGAAAGATCCTGAAACTGCACCCCCACGCGTTCGTGATCTTCGGCGAGAAGGCCACCGGCGTGCTGGTCCATATCGGCATCGACACGGTCAAGCTGGAAGGCGACGGATTCACGCTCATCGCCGCCGAGGGTGACACCGTCGATGCGGGTGATCCCATTGTCAGCTTCGATCCAGCGCACATCGACACGACCGGCTACTCGGCGATCTGCCCGGTTGTCGTAATGGATTCCAAACCGGACACCGTCGAATCCCCTTCCGTCGGTGGGGACGTCACCACTGGCGACACTCTGTTCGACTGGTCGGCGTAGCGCAAAGGGCGAGCACACCGGAAGGTGTGCTCGCCCTTTCGCTTCGAACGATGACTATTGGTCGCCGCGCGTTTTGGGCCGCGCTTGGCCCTGGACTTCCATCTGCAACTGGTAGCGGTCGGATCGGTACCAACTGCGAGTGTGCTCGACCGGTGCGATCTCGCTGAACGACACTCGATCGAAGTACAGAACCGGAGCGCCTTTACGAGTGCCCAGGAGAGTCGCGATCTCCGTACTGGCACCATCTGCACTGACTGTCTGCTCTGCCCGATCGATCGGCTTGTCGTACTTGTCGGCGGTTGCCCGATAGATCGAACCCGTCAAGTCCATGTCGAGTAAACCCGGCAACAGTTCGGGATTGAACCAGCCGTCGTCCACGCTCACCGGCTCGCCGTCGGCAAGGCGCAAGCGCTTGACGTGGTAACCGTCGGAACCCGGTCGCATATTCAGTGCGGCAGCAGTGTTTTCGGGGACCGGCCCCTGTTCGCTGACCAGGACCACCGTCGTGGGGTGATGCCCCTGGGCGCGCATTTCCTCGGTGAAGGATGCAAGGTGCAGCTTGGATTGGACAGCACGGTGCGCAACGAAGGTTCCCTTGCCACGCACGCGAACGAGGTGTCCGTCATTGACCAGTTGCCCGATTGCCTCGCGAACGGTGATCCGACTGACGCCGTAGTCCTGCATCAGGTTTCGCTCGCTGGTCATCAAGTCGCCAGGCTGGAGCTCTTGGGTGCACTTGCGCAGGAGAATGGTGCGCAACTGTTCGTGTTTGGGTATTGCGCTGTCGCGCAAATGAACGGGCATCACAGCGACTGTCCCTCCGAGAAATGAATAGTCGTCTATTCGCCGACGACAACGACCTGAAATCGCAGGCAGGTCCCGACCGGACCGGTCCAATTAACGATACTGGAATTTACGACAGGAAACTAGCACCAGTCCGGAGTTGTCCGATTTCAACCGTCCAACCGTCGGTAGATGGACCGTATTTCGTCCAAGGCGACGTTCTGCTGAGCCATGTCCAATCCCAATGCCGCAACCGCCTCGCGCAACCGCCTGATATCCAGATCGTCGATCGCCGCGCGAAAAGGCACCTTCGGTAGCGCAGGGAGGGCAGCCGCGATTCCGAACCAATTCTCGACGTCCACCGAAACAGTCAACTCGTCTTCTACTCCCCCGATCAACTGCTCCAGGTCGACCCCGCGAAGTCTCAGCAACCTGAGCGGATCGGTGTCGATTCGCTCCGCGGTCAAGAACGCCACGGCCGCAGCGTGTTTGCACGGCCAGCCGACATCGGGGCAGGTGCAGTCGAATAGGAAAGCCGACGGGCCGTCCGGTATCAGTTGGGCAGCAAGCATGTCCGGGACAGTGCCGGACACCAGCGCGGCAAGGCTTCCCGGCACTCGGCGGATCTTGGTGATGATGTCGTCGATATCCGATTGATCAAGAGTGTCGATCGACAGCGTGGAAACGAAAGGTTGAAGTTGGCTGCCCTGAACCTCGGCCGTCACCACTCCCGGTTCGATGTCGAGCGCCAAAACCTGACCCGAACGCGCATACGTTCGCCCACGCGTGACACGAGGTTTGTCGCCGATCTCTTCGACGACGCGGACAAAAGCCTTGCCCCAGAATGTTCTCCCGAACGCTGGACGAGGTTTGACCGGCGCGGGTGCTCGCCGTCGGGACCCGGTGTACTCGCTGAAATCGGGGCCCTTGCCGCGCGGACTCATTCGCCCACCGCGTCGTCGCCGAGTCGCAACAACTCGTCCAATTGCTCGACGCTCATCTCCGTCACCCAGTTCTCACCGGTCCCGACTGCAAGTTCGGCGAGTTCACTTTTACTCGCGATCATCGAGTCGATTCGCTCTTCCAAGGTTCCGACGCACACCATCTTGCGTACCTGAACGTTCTTTCTCTGACCGATGCGGAAGACACGGTCCGTCGCCTGGTTCTCTACCGCCGGGTTCCACCATCTGTCGAGGTGAACCACATGGTTGGCCGCCGTGAGATTCAGACCCGTGCCGCCGGCCTTGAGCGAGAGCACCATGATGGGCGGGCCGCCTTCACCTTGGAATGCCTCGACCATGGCGTCGCGCCCGGCTTTCGACACTCCGCCGTGGAGAAACGGAACTTCGGTGGTGAACCGGTCGGCCAGGTACGGCACCACCAATTCGCCGAACTCACGAAACTGTGTGAACAACAGAACCTTCTCGTCGTCGCCGATGACCGACTCGACGATGTCCTCGACCAGTCCGAGCTTTCCCGAACGGTGTTGCCCGCGGCGCATCACCGGCGAACCGTCGCGCAGGAAGTGCGCGGGATGATTGCACACCTGTTTGAGTTTGGTCAGCGCAGACAGGACGGCGCCCTTGCGCTTCATCCCTTCCGTCCCCTTGATCTGCGCCATCATCTCGTCCACCACGGCGCGGTACAACGCGGCCTGCTCTTCGCTGAGATTCGCTCGAACCGTCATCTCCAACTTCTCCGGGAGATCCGCGATCACGGCGGGATCGGTCTTCACGCGCCGCAGCACAAAGGGGGACGTGACGGCTCGCAGTCGCGAGACGGCAAGCTGATCTTTTTCCCGCTCGATCGGTACGACAAACCTTTTGCGGAACATCTGCTCCGAGCCGAGTACACCGCGATTGGCAAAATCGAGGATTGACCGCAGCTCGTCCAGTCGGTTCTCCACCGGCGTTCCGGTCAGAGCAACGCGATGATCCGCGGGGATGCTGCGAGCAGCGCGGGCCTGAGATGTCTTGGCGTTCTTGATGTGTTGAGCCTCGTCGAGCACCACGCGCCGCCAGTCGAGATCCTTGAGGGCCGCGACGTCGCGGGTCATGAGCGCGTAGGTGGTGATCACGAGGTCACTCTCACGAACTGCCTGTTCCAACTCCGCCCCGGTAGCGCGATCCGAACCGTGATGAACGTAGACGCGCAAGCTCGGCACGAATCGCGCCGATTCACGCTGCCAGTTACCCACAACCGACATCGGGCACACCAAAAGGGTTGCTGTCTTGGACTTCTCGTGCGCAAGTAACGCCAACAGTTGCAGCGTCTTACCCAGACCCATGTCGTCGGCCAGAACAGCGCCGAGCCCGAGAGCACTCATGTACGCCAACCAGTCGAGACCGCGTCGTTGATACGGACGCAAAGTCGCGTTGACCGTCGACGGTACCGCGACCTCCCGCGGAGCCACCGACTGGTCGAGCAGTGCAGAGGCCCATCCGGTTGCCTTCACTTCCTCGACCGGCAGGTCTTTGAGGTCGTCGGCGATCAAGTCCTTGATCAGATCGACGATCGCTCGGTCCCCGCTCGAATGCCGCTGACTGACAAAACGAGCCGCGCGGGCCAGGACGTCTTTGTCCGCCTGAACCCACTCGCCGCGCAACTGGACCAGATCGGACTTCGCATCGACCAGTCGGGTCATTTCCTCGGCGGTGAGTACCTTGTCTCCGAGCGCCAATTCCCAATCGTATTCCAGCAATTGGTCCATACCGACCGTACGATTCTCCGCAACGATCGGAGACGCCGCCGAGGTCACCCGCACACGCAGGGATGGAGACACCACGTTCCAGGCACGCGGAAGCAGCAGCGTGATCCCTCGCTCTCGCAGGACTATCGCGCCGTGTCCGACCAGGTCCATCACTACAGGAGTGGGCAGCAACAGGTCGAGACTGTCCTCGTCGCGCGGCACGTCGCGAAAACGTGGGTAAGCCTTGATTGCCTCTTCGAGTTTGCGGCTGCCGAGCTGGATACGTTTGGGATCGGCCCGGTGCAGTCGAACACGTTCGGGCGCTTCACCTTCAGGACGCAAACACACTTGCAGACGCCACAGCGCATCGTCGTCGGGATCGGAATTGTCGTCGAGTTCAGGCTCGATCAGCCGCAGAACCAGGTCCGGCTCTCCGGCGGTGAACGTCGACCCCCATTCGGCGAGTCCCTCGGCCGCTCGTACCGACACGTCGTCGAAAGCATCCCCGGACAACACGGCCTGCCACAGCGGGGTCTGCACCACCGGATGCGAGTCCCCGAGAGCACGACGGACGATCGGGTCCGTGAGTTCGTTCGTGATGTCTTCGATCGTCGCCCTCGGCGAACCGACCGCCCGCTGCACCGGCGGCATCGCCACTACCAGTTCGCCGATCCAGGCGCGCTGGCGTTCCCCCACCGACAACTGCCAGCGTGGCCACCAACTTCCTTCAGCCCGCGTCAGTGCGGGGACCACCCGTCCGGCGCGCACCCACCGGTCTATTCCTCGCGCCACATGTACGAGAAAGTGCAGGTCTCCCGCAATTCGCTGATCGTCGGCCTTGAACCGCAGCAGGAGATCGACTGCGTCCGGCGGCGCTAACGCAACAGCTGCGTACTCACTCTGCAAAGGCCCGCCAGGTACGGGCGGCATAGCGACATTCACACGATGACGGAACTTGCGATGCAGGACAGCACTGACCGGATCACGGGGATCGTCGGTCCCGGCACCGTCGTGCCCGTCGACCCACAGTTTGAGCCCCGATCCCGGTGACCAGAGTCCATGCAGCATCCGACCATCCAATCAGGTGCCACCGACACCACTTCCCGCCTACCGGGCAATAGGCTGGCAGGCATGACGACGGCATACGGCTTCACCGAGTACGGCGGACCCGACACACAGTCCTACTTCGACGTAACCTTGCCCCCACCGGGTGCCGGCCAACTGCTGGTGTCGGTCCGAGCGGCGGGCGTCAACCCCGCTGACTGGAAAGTTCGCGCGGGTACTCGAAAAGATACTGTCCCGGTGACGCTGCCTGCGGTTCTGGGCCGCGAAGTGTCCGGTGTTGTCATCGGAGTAGGTCCGCGGGTCACCGAGTTCGAGGTCGGCGACGAAGTGTTCGGCGCTACCGCGACCGGCTTCGGCGGCTACGCCGCGTCGACATTGCTCAACGTCTCCTCGACAGCACACAAGCCGCCTACCGTGTCCTGGGCCGATGCCGCAGTGCTGACGGTTGCGGCAGGAACGGCCTACGACGCACTCCACGATCTCGGTCTGAAACCCGGGGCGACACTCCTGCTGCTCGGCGCCGGCGGCGGCGTTGGTCGCAGCACGATCGCGCTTGCACTGGCGCGGAGTATCAACGTGATCGGTGTCGCGAGCGAGTCCAAGAGAACCGCGATCGAGGAAGCGGGAGCACGTTGGGTTGCGTCGGGGGACGGCTACGCAGACGACGTGTCCGCGTTGTCCCCAGTCGGAGTGGACGCGGTTTTCGACCTGGTCGGCGGGGACACTCTCACTCGCGGCGCTGAGCTCGCCCGACCGGACGCACCGATCCTGAGCATCGCCGATCCTCTGGCTGCGAGCCGACTCGGCGGCGGTGGTGTCGAACGCCGAAGAACTACAGCAGTATTCACGGAGGTCGCGGCGCTCGTGGCCGACGGGATCCTCGACCCGTCCGTGTCCGGGCGGTACCCATTCTCCCGCGCTGGGGAAGCGCTCGCTGCAGTCGAAGACGGCCATGCCGCCGGCAAAGTAGTGATCGAGTTCGGCTGATTCCTGTCGGCCCCCGATGGTTCAATCACCGTCTACGACGGACGGCGTTGAATCACCGTCTACGACGGGCGGGGGCACAGGTGGTTGCACGGTTATCTGCGATCCTGTCGACGCTCGTGCTCGTATGTCTCGTCGCGTCCTGCGGACGGTTCGGGGACGAGCGTCTCGAGTCGGCCCCGGGCAGCCCGACACGATCGGAGCTCGAATCGCTGCTGTCCCGGACCGCGATTGTCGACAACCGCCCACATCCGGGTGGATACGAGCGCGGCTGCGGTAACGGCGAGGCTTGCGTCTTCGGCCCCGCTTGGTCCGACGACCAGGACGCTCCAGGTGGCCACGACGGGTGCGATACCCGCAACAACGTTCTGGCCCAAGATCTCTCGGACGTGGTGTTCAAACCGGGAACACGTGACTGCGTCGTACTGTCGGGCGCGATGACCGACCCGTACTCCGGTGATCGCATCGAATTCGAACGCAGCCAGGCCAAGTCCGTCCAGATCGACCACGTCTTCCCACTCGCCGCCGCCTGGGACTTCGGCGCGAACTCCTGGACGCCCGCGCTTCGGATGAGGTTCGCGAACGACATGTCTCTGAACCTGTTGGCCGTCAACGGCCCCGACAACCAGTCGAAAGGCGACAGCACGCCCAGTGAGTGGTTGCCGCCCGATCCTGCGTACCGATGCTTTTACGCCGGCAAGTACTTGACCGTCGCGATTTCCTATGGCTTACCAGTCAGCCGAGCTGATCATTCGGCCCTGACGGACCTCGCCACTCGCTGTTGAGCTACCGGCCGTCCTTCACCACTCGCCCACTCTGGATGACGAGTGCGATCCGCTCACGATCGGCAAAGATCGAGGGATCCGTCAACGGATTGCCGCGGAAGGCAACGAGGTCGGCGAACTTGCCGACTTCGATGGTGCCGACCTCGTCGGCGATACCGAGAATGTCGGCGTTGATCCGGGTAGCGGAAACCAATGCGTCCATCGGGGTTTCGACCTTGGCGCGCAGGACTAGCTCCATTCCCCGGCCCGTTTGATCGGTACCGATGAGGTCCGATCCCAATCCCACTCTGACGCCGGCATTTCGAGCAGCAAGAAGCCCGTCGATCTGACCCTGCATCATCTGGCCGATCCGAGCCGAAATCGATTCGGGTAGACCTGCTGACGCCGCGCTGTCCGAGAGTGCCTGCACCACAGCCAACGTCGGCACCAACGCGACGTCGTGCTCGGCCATCAACTTGGCAGTCTCGTCGTCGATACCTGAGCCGTGCTCGACGCATTTCGCGCCGGCAGTGACAGCGTTTCGGATTCCCTCGTTGTTGTGGGCATGCACCGTGACATAGGTACCGCGCGCATTGGCTTCCTCGACGGCAACTTCGATCTCGTCGACCGTGAACTGGGTATCGGTGAGCTTGTCATGAGTGGATACCACTCCCCCTGTGACACACAGTTTGAGGAAGTCCGCACCCCTGCGGAACGTCTCGCGAACGTTCTTTCGCATTTCGTGCGGACCGTCGGAAAGCAGAGACATACACCGTAATCCGGGGATGTCATGATCGGACCAGTCCGAAGTCGGCTCCCATTCGGCCGCCAGGTGTCCGTGTCCACCGGTCTGGCACTGGATCGGGCCGCACTGAATGATCCGCGGACCCGGAATCTTGCCCGAGGCGACAACTCCGGCGAGTCCACCGTCGATTCCGCCGCAGTCACGAACAGTGGTGAATCCCCCGTCGAGGGTCGATGCGCAGGTCGCGAACATGTCTGCAGCGAGCTCGGCTACCGAGATCTGACGCCGCAGGCTCGGTGCGAGATCGCTCGATCCACCGAGATGAACGTGTGCGTCGATGAGGCCGGGCGTGATTGTCAGCCCAGCGCAGTCCAGCACCTCCGCCCCCGTGGGTGGCGTGCCACCGAGTGCACTGATGCGCCCGTTTTCCACAGCAACAGCGCAGTTCTCGATCGGGTCGGCGCCCGTCCCATCGATGATCGTTGCACCGGTCAGCCATACGACAGACATATTGAATGTTCCTCCGACGTGTACCGATCGCCGGAAGATTCCGCCGACATACCGAATAGGGTTCGGTTAGTATGATGCATACCGGCTCCCGAAATCAAGGAGTTGTCATCACTCGATGAAGTCCGAGATTGCTGACGAATCCCTCACCAGGAGAATCGATGCCGCGTCCCACCCAGCCGATACTGTCCACGCGAAACATCACCGACGCGGCTCTGGATGCTGTCGACGCGACCGGCGACTTCACCATGCCCGGGATCGCCAAGCAATTGAACGTGACTCCGTCTTCGCTCTACACACATATTTCGGGTCGATCCGAGATCGTCGAACTCATGCGCATCCGCGTGATGTCGTCGATCTCTGTCCCCCACCCACCGGCAGGGTGGAGCGAACGGATCAGCGCGTGGGGGTGGGCCTATCGCCGAGCTGCGGTCGAGCACTGGCGCCTCATCCCGCTACTCATGACCCGCAGCGTCCGCACCGAGGTAACTTTTGATATCGATACTGCACTGGTTCAGGCATTTTCGGACGGAGGTTTCGATTCGGCCGACACTCGTCACGCAATCTCCACGCTGGACAGTCTGGTTCTCGGATCAGTCGTGAAACTCTCGACGCCGGATGTCGCATGGACCCAATCCTCCAACCCGAGCGAGATCACGCGCGAGGCTACGACCCCACTGCGAACCGACGACACGTTCGACTTCGGCCTGCGAACCCTGATCGCCGGATGGATGGCTCAGCGCGTTGTTCGTCTGTATACCGAACCTCATTCGGATTCCGACGTCACTTCACGGTGAACGACCTGGTGTGCCATCCCGTGGCGCCACCGGGAATCGGCGGAGTGCGCTCTTCCACCTGAACGTTCCCGTCCAGATCCGTCGCTCTGACCTGCACCGTGTGCAAACCCGAGCCTGCATCCCACATCCACGACCATTGACGCCAGGTGTCGATCGAGTACTCCTGCGCCAGTGTCGCCGGTTGCCATTCACCGTTGTCGACGCGAACCTCGACCTTCTCGATCCCGCGATGCTGCGCCCAGGCCGTTCCCGCCACCAGCACCTGGCCCGGCTCGATGGGAGCCAGAGCTGCCGGCACCTCGATACGCGAGGACGTCTTGATCGGTGCCTGCGCACCCCAACCGCGCTGGGTCCAATAGGCCTCGACCTTGTCGAAACGCGTGAGTTCCCACTCCGTCACCCACTTGGTGGCGGAGACGAAACCGTACAGACCGGGAACGACCTGCCGAACGGGATAGCCGTGCTCGAACGGCAACGGCTCACCGTTCATCGCCACGGCGAGAATCGCGTCACGGCCGTCGGTGACTATCTCGACCGGGGTGCCGACTGTGAAGCCGTCGACGCTGGTCGAGAGGAGCATGTCGGCGTCGGGATGGACACCGACTTCGTCGAGCAGGTCCTTCATGGGATAACCGATCCACTTCGCGTTCCCGGCCAGAACGCCGCCCACCTCGTTCGAGACACACGTCAGCGTGATGACTCGCTCGATGGGCGTTCGCGCCACCAGATCGTCGAACGACAACGTCATCTCGCGGTCCACCATTCCGTGAATCCGCAGTTCCCACGAATCCGTTGTCAATTGCGGAACGAGGAGTGCAGTGTCGATTCGGTAGAAGTCGTCGTTGGGCGTGATGTACGTCGACGCACCCGCAATCGCGATGTCCGCACCCGCCGGAATCGGCGGCGCCGGGTCAGCGGCGGTGGGCACGACAAAATCTTCACGATTCGCTACTGCTCCGGCGATTCTCTGCCCCACGAACTTCCCGGCCGCACCCGCTGCCGCAGCCACTGCCAACGCCGCACCCGCAAGCAGGAGGAACTGACGACGAGGCAACCACGAGTCGGCGACGCCCGGCGAGAGCGGCACTTCGAGTTGTGTGATCAGCAACCGCAAGGTTGCGACGCCCGCCACCACACCGACCAGTGTCGGGAACACGTACATCGCGTCGGCAGTCGGGCGCTGCATCGCCGCATACACACCAACCGCGCCCAGAAGAACAAGGATGACACTGCCGATCGGGCGGCGTCGCCGTTCCAGGAGCCCGGCCACCGCACCGAGCAGAACGATCAAGATCGACATTCCGATGAACAGCGCCGGCTTGTCATTGGTACCGAAAGTGTCGATCGCGAACTCGCGAGCCCACGCCGGCGTTCGGTCGACGGTAGTCGCACCTACCGCGTAGAAGGGCGACGCGTCCGGGTTGATCGGCAGCGCCACCAGTTCACCGACGCCCAGGACGACAGCCGCGGCCAAGACCCCGGAGATCGCGTGAGCAGCCCATCTACGACGCGGTGGACGAGATTCGGTGCTCGGGTGCTCGTCGATGTTCTGTGTGACCATGTCGTCTCGGCTCTGTCGGTGCGAGTGGTGCTTCGATCGGATACCCGACATTCGGCGCTGCGGGCCATCCGGATGGGTGCACTCCTCCATCAAGAACTACTCCGAACTCGCGATTAGAGTGGGAACGATGACCGTCGACCTCAACAAGGACACGCTCCTGTGCATGTCGCTCTCCGGGCGACCGAGCAACATCGGCACCAGATTTCACAATTACCTCTACGAGGAATTGGGCCTGAACTTCGTCTACAAAGCCTTCACCACCGAAGACGTGCCAGCCGCGATCGGCGGCATCCGAGCACTCGGGATTCGAGGCTGCGGGGTGTCGATGCCGTTCAAGGAACAGGTCATCGAGCACATCGACGTCATGCATGATTCGGCCAGCGCCATCGACTCCGTCAACACGATCGTCAACGAGTCCGGAGTGCTGCACGCCTACAACACCGACTATCAGGCGGTGGCCGATCTACTGCGTGACAACAACGTCGACACGAGCCTGTCCGTCGCTGTCGCCGGCAGCGGTGGCATGGCAAAAGCAGTCGTCGCCGCGGTGCGCGACACCGGATTCACCGACGTCACCGTGATCGCCCGCAACCAGCAAGTGGGGTCATCGCTTGCGAAGCAGTACGGCTTCGACTGGCAGGCCGAACTCGGTGAGCTTCGTCCCGGTGTGCTGATCAACGCCACCCCGATCGGTATGTCCGGCGGCGCAGAAGCAGATGCACTGTCGTTCCCCGAGCACGCAGTGCGCGCAGCCGATGTCGTCTTCGACGTCGTCGCGATGCCTTCGAAGACGCCACTGATCGCGTTGGCGACCGAACTCGGCAAAACGGCGATCACAGGAGCGTCGGTCATTGCCCTTCAGGCCGCCGAGCAGTTCGTTCTCTACACCGGTGTGCGCCCGAGCGCGGAGCAGATCCAGCGAGCGTCGGAATACTCACGGGCGTAGGAACCACGTCGCCGTGAACGAGACCGGGGAGACTCCACCTCAACAACTCGCGCGGAACTTCAACGAGTTGTTGCAAGAGCTGCGCGTCGCGCTCTCTGGTGTGCAGATCCTGTTTGCCTTCCTGCTGGCCGTGGCATTCACCGAACGCTACGAGGAAGCGTCGGCGTACATCCGCGGCATCCACTTGGTGACAGTGATCCTTGTTGCCATCTCGTTCGGGTTCCTGATGGCACCCGCGGTCTGGCATCGCATGCTTTTCCGCCGTGGGCACCGCGAGAACATATTGCCCGTGGCCAACCGATTCGCCCTGTGCGGCATAGCCTTTCTGGCCGCCTCCATGGCCGGCACGGTCCTGTTGATCGCCGAGGTCGCCGTCGGCGGAGTTGCCGCAAAGGTTTTGGCAGCGTGCGCCGCGATCATGTTCACGGCGCTGTGGTTTCTCGTGCCGTCATTCATCGATCGCACCAAGAGCTGACTCAGGCTCCGGTGTCGACGGCGCGAGTGCTGTCGTTGGACCACTGTGACCACGAGCCCGGGAACAGCGTCGCGTCGTAGCCGGCGATCGCGAGCGCCGCGATCTCGTGCGCTGCAGTCACTCCGGATCCGCAGTACACCGCCACCTTGTCTCCGACGCCCAGTCCGGCGAATCGCTCACGCAGGTGGGTCGTATCCAGGAATCGCCCGTCGCCGGTGATGTTCTCGGCGGTCGGCGCGTTCACCGCACCGGGGATGTGCCCTGCGACGGGATCCATCGGCTCGACCTCGCCGCGGTACCGCTCCCCGGCTCGGGCGTCGAGAAGGACACCGCCCTCGCTCGTCCAGTTGCCGACACCGTCGATGTCGACAGTCGGCATGTTGCCGCCGGTGAAAGTCACGTTGCCCGGGCTGACGGACTCGCCGATACCGGCCGCCAACGGCAGTCCTGCGGACTCCCAGGCCTGCAGCCCGCCGTCGAGCAGTCGGACGTCCGAGAGCCCGGCCCACCGCAGCAGCCACCAACCACGGGCCGCGGCCGTGTTGCCGGTGGCGTCGTAGAGCACCACCGAATCACCGTCGTCGATTCCCCAACGACGCGCAGCGGCCTGCAGGTCTTCGAGACTCGGCAGCGGATGCCTCCCCTCGTCCGGCGACGGCGGCGAGGCAAGTTCCTCGTCGAGGTTCACGAATACCGCACCGGGAATATGGCCGTCGCGAAAATGCTGCTCGCCGTTCGAATCACCCAGCGCCCATCGGACATCGAGCAATCGCGGCGCAGCGCCGGCCTCGATGAGAGCGGACAGTTCTTCGACGTCGATCAGCACGGGAAGTGTCATGAGCCCATCCTGACACGACCACTCATGCAACCCCGAAGAAGGCACCGAGGCCCACCAACAACACTCCCGTCACCACGTCGATTCGCTTCCCGACGCCAGGGCGACGCAGCTTCTTGCCGGCTCCGGCCGCCAACACCACCACGATCGCCCACCACAGTGCCGCGGCGACCACCGTCGCGCCCGCCAACATCAACGTCCGCAGCCCTGCGCCTTCACCCGGCTCGATGAATTGCGGGAGTAGCCCGAGAAAGAACAACAACGCCTTCGGGTTCAGCAGGTTCGAGAGGAAGCCGTAGCGAAATGCCGTGGTGACCGCGATCGGTTCTTTCGCTGCCGGAATTCCCTCGTCCGAGGCGCGGGCTTTGAAAGCACTTCGAATCGCGGAGATGCCGAGCCAGGTCAGATATGCCGCCCCGGCGTAGGTGAGCGCGGAGAGCAACTGTGGCCGTGTCGCCACAAGTGCGGAGAGACCCAGTGACGCGGCAGCGGTGTGAACGAAGAGCCCGGAAATCACACCGGCGGCCACCACCGCGCCGGTCCGACGATCTGCTAGAGAATGACGCAGGATCAGGACAAAATCCGGTCCCGGCGTGAACAGGACGATGGATAGCAGGGAGCCGAAAGCGAGCCATTGACCGACACTCATCCGAAATACCTCACACCCGAGCTGATTCGAGACACATGTTCATGCCAGGAGTGTGCAACTGGATCCGGGAAGTTCAAAACGACTCCGGATATAGTTCGGCAGATGACGAAGAATGAGCCTCTGGATCCGGTGGACTGGAAGATTTTGGCCGAATTGCAGAACGACGCGTCGATCACCAACAAGGTGTTGGCCGATCGAGTCGGTTTGGCGACGTCCTCGTGCCACGAGCGCGTACGACGCCTACGCGCCAACGGCACGATCAGCGGCATCCATGCGGTTGTCGATCCGGCAGCCGTTGGCCGGTCGATGCAGGCGATCATCGCCGTTCAATTGCGACCACACCGCCGCGACCTCGTCGACCGGTTCACCGCCGACGCGCTAGCGCTGCCGGAAACGCTTGCGCTCTTCAACGTCTCGGGGCCCGAGGACTTCTTCCTACACGTCGCGGTCCGTGACAGCGCTCATCTACAACGGGTATTGATCGACCACCTCGCCGCACATCCCGAGGTCTGGCACGCCCAAACGCACCTCATCTACGGCAAAGCGGTCACCTCACCCATCCGACCGGACAGGTAAATCGGGTCTGGGGCGGGTCGGGCAGAATCACTGACCATGTCGGACTCCACAGATACCACCGAACCGGAAGCCGTTCGCAGCAACTCGCAACCGATGAGCGCAGGCATCGTCACGGCCCTCGTCGGCTTCACCAGTTCGTTCGCGGTGGTGCTCACCGGCCTCGCCGCTGTCGGTGCGGATGCGACCGAGGCGGCGTCCGGACTGCTGGTTCTGTGTGTGACCCAAGCGTTGGGAATGCTCTGGCTCTCACGCCGGTATCGGATGCCGATCACCCTGGCCTGGTCGACGCCCGGTGCCGCTCTGCTCGCCGGCGCCGGAGCGGTCGAGGGTGGGTGGCCGGCCGCGGTCGGAGCATTCATCGTCGTCGGAATCGCGATCGTGCTGACCGGACTGTGGCCGACGCTCGGAAGGATCATCTCGGCAATCCCGACGCCCCTCGCGCAAGCGATGCTCGCCGGGGTTCTGATGCCGTTGTGCCTGGCGCCGATCATCGCCGTCCGGGACGCACCGGCAGCGGTCGCGCCCGTCATCCTGGTTTGGCTTGCCGCGCAGCGCTTCTCCAAGCGATGGGCGGTTCCGCTCGCGTTTCTCACAGCAGCGGTCGTGATCGGGATCAGCCTCGTCACGTCGGATCGAGTGCTCGACGCCGGCGCCATGATTCCCCGCATCGATCTCACCGCGCCGTCGTGGACCTGGCAGGCAATGATCGGCATTGCGATTCCCCTCTACATCGTCACGATGGCTTCGCAGAACATTCCCGGTGTGGCCGTGATGAATTCGTTCGGATACACCGTTCCCTGGCGACCGTCGATGATCGTGACGGGTATCGGCACCATCGTCGGCGCACCGGCCGGTGGCCATGCGATCAACCTCGCGGCGATCAGCGCAGCCCTGGCCGCCGCCCCCACCGCACATCCGGATCCCAAACGTCGATGGATCGCTGCCTTCACCGCAGGCTGGGCGTATCTCGTTCTCGCTGCCGGCGCGGCCGCGGTGGCCGCTCTGGTAGCCGCCGCACCGGCCGGAGTCGTGGAAACTGTTGCCGGACTGGCGCTCCTGGCAACGCTTGCCGGCGCCCTCACGTCGGCGCTGAGCGAGGCGAGTGAACGTGAAGGCGCCGTGGTCACGTTTCTGATCGCCGCATCCGGGGTCAGTATCCTGGGAATCGGTTCGGCATTCTGGGCACTGTTGGTGGGGCTGATCGTGCGTGCAGTCCTACAGGGCACCACCCTGCCCTCACTCTCGCGAAAGTCCTCACTACAGTCGAAGCCGTGAGCACAGCGCAGACGCCCCCGTCGATCAGCGAGTTTCCCGTTCTCTGGCCCGTCCCGACGCGGTGGGACGACAACGATCACTACGGCCACGTCAACAACGTGACCTACTACTCGTACTTCGACACCGCGGTCAACGCCTGGCTGATGTCTTCCACTGGAACCGACATCCGCACCCTGCCTGCCATCGGCGTCGTCGCCGAGACGTCGTGCCGGTACCTGAGCGAGCTGTCGTTCCCCGAGCAGTTGCAGGTGGGTATCTCCGTCGAGAAGCTCGGCACCAAGAGCATCGTCTACGCGCTGGCGATATTCCACGAGGTCGAAAGCGGCCATTGGGAACCTGCCGCGACCGGGCGCTTCGTGCACGTCTACGTCGACGCCGACACCCGTAAGCCGGTGGAGATCCCGGCGGCCATCAGATCGGCAGCCGGGACCTTGACCGAAAACTAGCTCAGGCCGAGCTGATCTGCCGTCAAGACGGCGCGTGCAACGATTCCGTCGATCAGCGCGACGGTCGGGCCGCCGTGCTCGGCCTTGTTGCGCGGATCGTCGAGGATGCGTCGCAGCACGCCCTCCGCGATGATCGAGAGCTTCCACAGAGCGAGTACGTGCCAGTATCCGACCGCTGACACGTCGCGGCCAGTCGCCTCGACGTAGGCAGCGACCAGCTCGTCACGGTTCGGGAAGCCTTCCAGCGTGGACGCCATGAACGGACCGGCAACCTTGTCACCGGCTTCCGGCCAGTACGCGAGTAGCGCACCGAGGTCCGCGAGCGGCTCCCCCAACGTGCACAGCTCCCAGTCGACGACGGCAACGATGCGCCCCTCGGCCGGATCGGTGATGACGTTGTTGAGGTGGAAGTCGCCGTGAACCAACGTCACTTCGTTCTGTTCCGGAATGTTTCGGTGCAGAATCTCGGCCAATCGGTCGACATCCGGAACATCGCGGGTCTTCGACTTCTCCCACTGCGCCGACCACCGCTTGAGCTGACGCTCGGCAAAGGGCTTGCGGCTGGCCAGGTCGTCCAGCCCGGTCTCTTCCAGGTCAACTCCGTGGATGCTGGCGAGGGTTTTGGGCATCGCCAAGCCGACCGCGCGACGCTCGTCCTCGGTCAACTTCTGAGCCACCGGGACGCCGTCGATCACAACGCCGTCGATGTAGCTCATGAGGACCAGCGGAGCGTCCGTGATCTCCGGATCTTCCGTGATGCCGAGGATCTTCGGAACCGGCACTTTGGTTCCCTGGAGCGAGGACAGGATGCGGTGCTCGCGAACGACGTCGTGCGCGGACGCCAACAACGTGCCGAGTGGAGGTCTGCGCAGTACCCACCGTCCTCCGCCCGCATCCGTCACGGAGTAGGTCAGGTTCGATTGCCCGTTACCGATCCTCTCGAAAGTCAGTGGTGTCGTGGCGCCGACCCCCAGTTCGGCGATCCACGCGGAAACAGCTTCTTCGTTCAAACCGACTGCAGTCACCGCACCGATGCTAGCGGTTGAAGTCCGATCGGTTGGCCGTACCGACACGTTTGTTACTCGTCAGTTCGCAGCTCAGGTCTTGATACGGCAGTGAAAATACTTGCGGATTTCCCAATCAGGGGGATCCTGATGGTAGAGCGACAACTGCATACGACACATCGGGATTGTGCGGCGTACTCACGAGGCGCGCCGGGCATGAGCAGAAACCGAGGTGAGCGAAGATGGTCGACAACCTCGATTATCCGGTCCAACTCATCCAACCGAACGGCGCACGGGTGTGCCGTCCCGAATTCGACCGCCTGATAACGGACATCGGGCCTGACGAACTGCTGTCGTTGTATCGCGATCTCGTCGTGAGTCGCCGCATCGACACCGAAGCTGTTGCCCTGCAGCGTCAAGGTGAAATCGGGTTGTGGGCTCCGATGCTCGGTCAGGAAGCCGCGCAGGTCGGTTCCGCGAGAGCGCTCGCCCCGGGCGACTTCGCCTTCACCAGCTATCGCGAACATGCCGTCGCGTACTGCCGCGGAGTTCCCCCCGAATTGCTGACCACCATGTGGCGCGGAATCTCCCATTCCGGTTGGGATCCAGAACAATTCAGCGTCACCAACCCGGCGATCGTCGTCGGCTCCCAAGGTCTGCACGCCACCGGATATGCGCTCGGCGCCCACCTGGACGGCGCCGAGATCGCAACGATCGCCTACTTCGGTGACGGCGCAACAAGTCAGGGTGACATCGCCGAGGCGATGGGATTTGCCGCCAGTTTCCGTGTCGGCGTTGTCTTCTTCTGCCAGAACAACCAGTGGGCCATCAGTGAACCGGTATCCCTGCAGTCCCGTACACCCATCTCGCATCGGGCGATCGGTTACGGTATTCCGGCGATCCGCGTCGACGGTAACGACGTCCTTGCCGTGCTCGCCGTGACGCGCTCGGCGCTCAATCGCGCACGCGAAGGCAGCGGCCCGACGTTCATCGAGGCGATCACCTGCAGAATGGGCCCGCACACGACCTCCGACGATCCGAGCAGGTACCGCACCGATACGGATATGTCGGAGTGGAGAAGCCGCGATCCGCTCGAGCGAATGCGTCTGCTCCTCGGTCGTCGCGATCTTCTCGGAGAAAACGAACTCAGCACCATCGCGGCAGCCGCCGACGACGTCGCCGCTGGACTGCGACGCGCAACCATCGCGCTCGCCGATCCGCCCCCGTCAGCGCTCTTCGATCACGTCTACGCCGAGGCACACCCACTGATCGACGCTGAACGCGAAGAGCATCGCGCGCATCTCCGTAGCCTGGAAGGGGCTTCGTCATGACCGTCATGAATCTGGTGACCGCGCTCAACACCGGCCTTCGACGCGCACTCGAAGACGATCGTCGCGTTGTCATCATGGGCGAGGACGTCGGCCGTCTCGGCGGCGTATTCCGGGTTACCGACGCCCTGCAGAAGGACTTCGGCGACACCCGGGTGATCGACATGCCCCTCGCCGAATCAGGGATCGTGGGAACAGCTTTCGGTCTTGCCTTGCGCGGATATCGGCCTGTCTGCGAAATTCAATTCGACGGGTTTGTCTACCCGGCTTTCGATCAGATCGTCTCGCAGGTGGCCAAGATCCAGTACCGCACCCGAGGCGCTGCCTCTGCGCCACTGACGATTCGGATTCCCAGTGGCGGCGGAATCGGTGCGGTGGAACATCATTCGGAGTCGCCGGAAGCGTACTTCGCTCACACCGCGGGACTGCGGGTGGTGTACCCGAGCAATCCGATCGACGGTTTTCACATGATCCGCCAATCCATTGCCGGCGACGACCCGGTGATATTCCTCGAACCCAAACGGCGCTACTGGGACACCGCCGACGTGGATACCGATGCCGCGCCCGAGCTTCCGCTCCACCGTGCCCGCGTCGCTCGCCCTGGAGACGACGCGACGGTGGTTGCGTACGGATCCATGGTCGCCACCGCACTCGAGGCCGCGCGGATTGCCGAAGAAGAAGGCCACGATCTGGAGGTCGTGGATCTGCGTTCACTCTCCCCCATCGACTTCGACACGGTCGAGGCGTCGGTGAACAAGACAGGCCGGCTTGTCGTCGTCCATGAGGCGCAGAAGTTTCTCGGCGTCGGCGCCGAAATCGCAGCACACGTCGCGGAACACTGCTTCTATCAGTTGGAGTCACCGATCCTGCGGGTCACCGGATTCGACATCCCCTACCCGCCCGCCAAGCTCGAGCGTTTTCACCTTCCGGACGCCGACCGGATCCTCGCGGCGCTCGACCGAACGCTGGCAGCATGAGCACGGCGCACGAATTCCGGTTACCGGATCTCGGCGAGGGCCTGACTTCCGCCGATCTGGTCGAGTGGGCGGTCGGCGTCGGCGACACTGTGGCACTCAATCAAGTTCTCGCCCAGGTAGAGACAGCCAAAGCTCTTGTCGAACTGCCGTCGCCCTACGTCGGTGTTGTCAGAGAACTCCTCGTCGAACCTGGCACTACCGTTCCGGTGGGTACCCCGATCATCCGTATCGAGGAGTCTTCAAATTCACCGTCTCCAAGTAATTCTCAGTCTCCGAGCGTGCTGGTCGGATACGGACCCGCGACCGAGAGACCGAGCCGCCGACGGAGCAAGATCACGCCGTACTCGCAATCCGCGGCGAGTACCGAGCGTCGGCCCGCAACCCCCGCGGCGCGGCGCGCGGCCCGCGAAGCCGGCATCGATTTGAGCGAAATCACCGGCAGCGGATTCGACGGTGCCGTCACCGCGGCTGACGTCGCAGACGCGCTTACCGTGCAGTCGCCTTCGGATAACGCGACACGCCTGGCCTCGTCCGGCATACGAAAACAGATGGCGTCGGCGATGGTTGCCAGCACCCGCGCTCCGCAGGCCAGCGTCTTCCTCACCGCCGATGTCACGCCTTCGATGGAACTGCTCGGCAGGCTCCGTTCCTCGGAGGCGTTCACCGGACTGTCTCTCACTCCGCTGACACTCGCTGCCAAGGCAATGGTGGCCGCCATCGCCTCGCACCCGATGGTGAACGCGCATTGGGACGAGGCCCGCGGCGACGCCGCCGTCGACGATGACGTGAATCTCGGCATCGCCGTCGCCTCCGAACGTGGACTGTCCGTGCCCAACATCAAGAGCGCCGAGACACTGAGCCTGGTCCAACTCGCACGCGCGGTGACCGAACTGACCGTTGCTGCCCGTGAGGGAAAGACGGACGTCCGTCACCTGACGGGTGGCACCGTCACGATCACCAATGTCGGAGTCTTCGGCGTCGACGGCGGCATTCCGCTTCTCAATCCGGGAGAAGCCGTCATTCTCTGTCTGGGCTCGGTGAGCGAGCGTCCGTGGGTGATCGAGCGCAAGATCGAAGTGCGGAGCGTCGTGACACTGACGTTGACGTTCGACCACCGCGTGCTGACCGGTGAGCGGGCCGCGAGATTCCTCTCATTTGTCGCAGAGATGCTCGCGAACCCGGACCTGTTGCTGACTCACCTGTAGAAAGGAACGAGTGAGCGTCAACCCCACCGACCGCGCAGTCCCCACCTCCGCCCTGGTGCGCGCCCGCGCCGGCATCTTCGGCATTTTCGGCATCAACGGATTTCTCCTCGCGATGTGGTCGTCCACATCCCGTCCATCGAACACCGAGTGGGGATCAGTCACTCGACGCTCGGCTCACTTCTTCTCCTTCTTGCAGTCGGAGCCATTGCCGGCATGCAGTTGAGCGGCCCGCTCGCAGATCGATACGGCAGCAGACGCATGGTCGTCCTGGCGGGTAGCGGGCTGGCATTCGCCACTCTCGGCCCGGGGTTTGCCACGAACACCTGGCAACTGGGCGCTGCACTTGTCGTGTTCGGCTTTGCGAACGGCGCGTTGGACGTGTCGATGAACTCGCAGGCCGTCGAGGCCGAACAGTTGTACCGGCGCCCGATCATGGCGGCCTTTCACGGCATGTTCTCGGTCGGTGGCGTATTGGGCTCTGTCATCGGATTCGGCACTCTCGCACTGGATCTTCCGCCGTATGTCACGCTCAGCATCGCGTCGGCAATCGGCTTGCTGGCAGTCTGGTTGTGCTCGCGACCCCTTCTCCCTCACGTCGACGTGCATGCCGAAACCGCGTCGACTACCGGAAAGACACACGGCAGATTCTCGGCTCGCGTACTTGCCCTCGGAACCCTCGCCTTTGTTCTGATGCTGGCCGAGGGAGTGGCAAACGACTGGAGCGCGCTGCAGGTCAAGGAGGATCTCGGTGTTTCGAATGCCGTTGCCGCACTGTCGTTCGGCGCATTCTCCGCCATGATGACCGTCGGCCGGTTCACCGCGGATCGGATCAGCGCGGCGGTAGGCCCGGTGGCAGTGGTTCGCTACGGTGCGTTGCTGTCGTCCATCGGAATGCTGACCGTCGTGGTATCCGGCTGGCTACCACTGACGTTGCTCGGTTGGGCCCTGTTCGGCGCCGGCCTGTCGGGATGCATTCCGCAGATCTTCACCACGGCCGGAAATCTGGGCTCAGGTTCGGCCGGCACCAACATGTCTCGCGTCGTCGGCATGGGATACATCGGATTCCTCGCCGGGCCGGCAACCATCGGGTGGGTCACCAAGCTTGTGCCTCTCACCACAGCAATGTTGATCCCGTTTGCATGCGTCCTGGTCGCAGCGGGTTGTGCGGGTGTCGTTCGGCGCGATTCTCCGACCGCCTACAGACCTCACAGCTGATCCTCACGATCGGCACAGACTCAACAGGGATGCTGGTACTCGTGACCGTCTCGACCTCCACCCAGCACCCCGCGCCCTCCACAACCACTCGCTTCCTCGTCCTTGCCGCGATTGCCGTCGTAGCGCTGGGCGTCTTGTATTTCGTGCGACCCACCTCGCCCGGTTTGAGCGTCCCGGAACAGGTGCGCGCACTTGCCGAGTGGACGGTAGGCCGATTCGACGTCACCGCCGTACTCGCAGCCACTACCGCTCTGGCGGTCGTCTCGATGGTCCGCGGACTGCCATACGGCATCGGCGCGATCCTGCTCCTCGGAATGGGCGCCAATCTCACCAACGCGGCATTCGGTTCCTGGCTCCCCGATGTGCCCCAGGACCTACTGCCCAGCGGTCACGTCGCAGCGGCGACCGCGCTGTACTGCTCGGCGATCTTGATCTCCGCCCCGCAGTGGCGTCCGGTGGTCGCCGGACTCGGATTCGTCGGAGTTGCTGCGATCGGTGCCAGCGCGCTCGCCGCCGAGCTGAGCGGCCTTTTCGGAGTGATAGCTGGCATTCTGATCACCCTGGTATGGGCCTGTGCCGCAGCCATTTTGATGGCACGATCGCCCATCGCCGCGAAACGTGAAGAGCTACGCCCGGATACGGCAGCCATCGCGTTCTCCAGGCACCGGAGCATCCGACTTTAGTCCTAAATCTTTGGGATTCAGAGATTTTCGCCGATAGCCCTCCCGCCACGGTTGGGCATGACGTATGTTCTGAAATGTCCGAATCAAGTAGTTCCACAGCGAAGGAGTCTTTACCGTGAGCCTCGAAGATCTGAACCCGCTCGAACTGATCCAGAAGTTGATCGAACTACTTTCCGGCTTCTCTTCCGACCCCGAAACCCCCGAGGTTCCGTAAAACGTCGCCAGAGGCGCCTGTTCCGAGTTTCGTCTCGGACCAGGCGCCTTTGTCGTTTCAAGAAGTCGTTTCAGCACAAGAAGTCGTTGCAACACACGACATCTTTGCAACACACGGCCACGAAAAAAGGCGTCCACTCGCAGCTGCGAGTGGACGCCCCTTCCGAGTACCAGCGCTAGAGCGCCTTGAGTTCCTCGGTTACTTCGGAGACCGACTTCTTGGCGTCACCGAAGAGCATCGAGGTGCCCTCGGCGAAGAAGAGCGGGTTCTCGATACCGGCGAAACCGGAGTTCATCGAGCGCTTGAGCACGATGACGGACTTCGACTGGTCGACGTTGAGGATCGGCATTCCGTGAATCGGTGAGCTCGGATCGTTGCGCGCCGCCGGGTTGGTGACGTCGTTCGCACCGATCACCAAGGTGACATCGGTACGAGAGAACTCGTCGTTGATGTCGTCCATTTCCTTCATCGCGTCGTACGAGACATCCGCCTCTGCGAGAAGAACGTTCATGTGACCGGGCATACGGCCGGCGACCGGGTGAATGGCGTACTTGACTTCGACGCCCTTCGACTCGAGCAGTTTCGCCATGTCCTTGACGGCATGCTGAGCCTGCGCGACGGCAAGTCCGTATCCGGGTACGACGATGACCTGGTTGGCGTAGGCCATCTGGATGGCCGCGTCGGCGGCCGAGGTCGCCTTTGCCGTGCGCACGACACCGTCGGAGGATGCGGCTTCACCGCCACCACCACCGAAGCCGCCGGCAACGATGGCCGGGATGGACCGGTTCATGGCCTTGGCCATGAGGTTGGTCAAGATGGTGCCCGAAGCACCGACGATCATGCCGGCGACGATCATCGCCTGGTTGTTGAGCGCCAAACCTGCAGCAGCAGCTGACAAACCGGTCAGAGCGTTGAGCAGCGAGATGACGACGGGCATGTCCGCGCCGCCGATGGGCAGCACGACCATCAGTCCGAGGATGCCCGAGAGCACGAGCACGCCGACGATCCACAGTGAGCTGGTCGGGCCGTCCGGTGAGATCGCCTTGATACCGATGATCACCGAGAACGCGACGGCGGCAATGAGCAGCAGAGCATTGAGCGGCTGCTGGAGCTTGCCGATTCCGATCGGACGACCAGGCAGAGTTTCCTGCAGCTTCAGAAACGCGATCACGCTGCCCCAGAAGGAGATCGATCCGATCACCGCGGCAAAGAGCGACGCGATGACGATGTGTACCGTCGGCGACTCGCCGTGCTGGAATGCGGTGAAACCGTCCGAGTCCAGGAACTCCGCGTACGCGATCAACGCGACCGTGCCGCCGCCGACACCGTTGAACAGTGCCACCAACTGCGGCATGGCCGTCATCTTCGTCCGGAGCGCCGGCGGAACGCCGAGCACGACACCGATGACAAGGCCGGCAGCGATGAGGATCCAGTTCCCCATCTCCGCATCACGAATGGAGATCAGAGTTGCAACGACGGCGATGAGCATGCCGACCGCGGCGATCTGGTTGCCGCGGACTGCGGTCTTCGGGCCGGTAAGACCCATGAGGCCGTAGATGAACATCGAGAACGCGACAATGTAGAGCGCATTGACCAGGTATTCCATTACTGGTCACCATCCTTCGACACAGACTTGGCGGCCGGCTTGGCCTTGAACATCGCCAACATGCGGTCCGTGACGACAAAACCACCGACAACGTTCACGGTTCCGAAGACGAGCGCGACGAACAAGATGATCTGCAGCCCGATCGAGGGATCGTGCACCTTGCCCAGGACGACCAACGCGCCCAGGACGACGATGCCGTGGATGGCGTTCGTACCGGACATCAACGGGGTGTGCAGGGTGTTCGGAACTTTGGAGATCACAGCGAAACCGACGAACCCGGACAACACCAGGATCGCGATGTTCGCCAGTAGTGATGTGTACATCAGGCGCCCTTCTCTTCACGGGTGACGCACGCACCGGCCAGAACCTCGTCGGAGAAATCAGGCGCCAAGGCACCTTCCACCAACATGAGTTCGATCAGCGCGGAAATGTTCTTCGAGTACAACTCGGACGCATGCTCCGGCATGGACGCCGGCAAATTCAGCGGAGAGCAAATGGTCACGCCGTGCTTGACGACGGTTTGACCCGGCTCGGTCAGCTCGCAGTTACCACCGGTTTCACCCGCGAGGTCGACCACGACACTGCCCGGCTTCATGCCTTCGACCGCGGCAGCGGTCACCAGGCGCGGCGCGGGACGACCCGGAACCAGAGCTGTGGTGATCACAACGTCGAAGCCCTTGATCGCATCTTCGAGTGCCTGCTGCTGCTTCGCTCGCTCGTCGTCGGTCAACTCGCGGGCGTATCCACCCTCGCCCGCCGCATCGATTCCGAGGTCGAGCCACTGTGCACCCACCGAACGCACCTGGTCGGCGACCTCAGGACGCACGTCGTACCCGGTAGCGCGGCCACCGAGACGCTTGGCTGTCGCCAGCGCCTGCAGACCTGCCACACCCACTCCGAGGACCAGAACCGTCGCAGGCTTCACCGTGCCCGCAGCGGTGGTGAGCATCGGGAAGAACCGCGTCGACTCCGATGCTGCCAACAGAACAGCCTTGTACCCGGACACGTTCGCCTGCGAGGACAACGCGTCCATCACCTGCGCGCGGGAGATACGAGGAATCGCCTCCACGGCGTATCCCTCGATGCCGGCGGCCTTCAACTCGGCGATGCGGTTGTCCGCATTACGCGGATTCAGGAAACCGATGAGCTTCGCGCCGGTACTGATCCGGGCGATCTCTTCTGTCGACGGAGGCGCAACCTTGACGACCACGTCAGCAGTCCACGGATCGCCGATCTTCGCGCCGGCAGCGGTGTACAACTCGTCGGGAATCAACGCCCCGAGACCGGCCCCGGACTCGACGACCACGTCGACACCCTTGCCGATCAAAGCGGACACAATTTTCGGCACCAATGCGACCCGACGCTCACCATCACTCGATTCTCGAGGGACGCCGACCGACGGACGCACTTGTGCGCTCTTCGATGTTTCCATTTTCCATTACCTTCTGCGGTTGGTGGTTCGCCTGCTGCGACGAGCGGCAACCAGCATGTGATGAGCGGAAGATGACCCGCTTTTGGGTGAATGGTGACTGATAGTAGCCAGAGTTAACGCGGCGTAGGGAAACCGACGACGCACTTTCTCCATCTGAATCGAGTCCGAACAGTATGTTTGGACATACCTGAAGAAGCCTACTGTGAGGCCGATCACACCGGAATGGCGGACTATTCCACTATTTGAAACGGCCGAAAGACGTAAAGGCATCAGAATGACGCGCCGAATAATCACCGTCGAGCGAGTTTACGAACCGGCTTCCGAATGTAACGCCGTCCGACTCCGCGTAGACCGACTCCGGCCACGCGGCCTCAAACGCGAAAACCTGCAGTACGCCTCGCACCGTCCTCGGATGCTCGACCCGTTGTTCTACTGACAGCAAGCAAGGACCTGCCGTACGGTCACGCGCAGGTCCTTGCCGACTATCTCGCAGAATTACTCTGATGTCCTAGTATTTCACTAGAGCATCAATTGCTCACATATTGAGACCGCAACTTGTGCTTGACGAGCTTTCCTGTAGCGGTCCTAGGCAATTCGTCGGCAAAGTCAATGCTTCTCGGAGCTTTGAAATGTGCGACCTGACTGCGAACGTATTCCAGCAATTCCTCGGCGACATGGGCACCAGGCTCGATTCCCTCCGCTAGTTGGACAACCGCCTTGACCTGCTCACCCATTTCCTCGTCGGGAACACCGATGACCGCCACGTCGAACACCTTCGGGTGCAAAGTAAGGATGTTCTCGGACTCCTGTGGGTAGATATTCACACCACCGGAGATAATCGTGAACGCGGCGCGGTCGGTCAGATAAAGGAAACGCTCGGAGTCGATATAGCCGATATCTCCACTCGTCGTCCACGTCGGATGATCCGGATGCTGCGCGGCAGCCGTTTTCTCGGGATCATTGTGATACCGGAACGGCAAAGTCTCCCGCTCCCAGAACACGGTACCGATCTCGCCGACCGGAAGATCGCGCCCGGCGTCGTCACAGATGTGCACGATCCCCATCACTCCGTCACGCCCGACGGAACCCGGATGCGACAAGGCCTGCTCACTGTTGATGAAGGTAGCGCCCGAACCCTCGGTCGAGGCGTAGTACTCGTAGATCACCGGCCCCCACCAGTCGATCATTGCCGTCTTCACTTCGGGCGGGCAGGGAGCAGCAGCGTGAATGGCGACCTTCACCGTCGAGACGTCGTAACGATCACGGGTCTCCTTCGGAAGTTTCAACATTCGAACGAACATCGTCGGTACCCACTGACTGTGCGTCACAGCGTATTTACCGATCAACTCCAGCGCGGTTTCGGCTTCGAATGCATCCATCAAGATCACGGTTCCGCCGACCGAATTGATCACGCCGCAAAAACGCAGGGGCGCCGCGTGATAGACCGGAGCCGGGCACAAATAGACTGTGTCGGAATCGAACCCGTACATCGGTGCGAACACCGCGGTGTACGGATCCATGGTGGTGTTCACCTCACCCTCCGGGAGATCTCCTTTGATCCCCTTCGGCCTGCCGGTGGTTCCCGACGAATACAGCATGTCAGCCCCACGCGGCTGCGAGTCGAGTGGAGCAGTGGACTGCGCATCGACCGCTTCTTCGTAGTCGTCGAAGCCCTCGAGGGCGCCGCCGTACACCAATCGGTGCCGCACGCGTGGAATCAGCTTCTCGTCCAACGGAACTGCTGCGGACGCCTGCCCCGACGCCACCAGAATTGTCGCCTCGCAGTCGTCGACGATGTAGGCAGCCTCCGAAGCCGTGAGATGCCAGTTCACCGCGGTGATGTAGAGGCCGGATCTCAACGCTGCCCAGTACACCTCGAACGCCCGGAGATCGTTGTTCGAGATGAGAGCGACGTGGTCCCCAGGCTTGGCACCGACACTTCGGAAGTATCGCGCCAACTGCGTCGACCGTTCGTCGAGTTCCCGATAGGTGATGGACTCACCCGTCGCAGGGCGAATGACGGCGGGCTTGTCCGGCGTGGACTGGACAAAATTTCCTGGAAACACGAAGACTCCTCTGTCGGTGACGACAACGCCGCGTGAGCCTGCTTCGGCGTCGACAATCCTGGTCTACCACAGGAACTCTGCCTCCCTCGGAGGTTTGACGACACCGACTCGAAGCATGGGAATGCCCGCTCACTTATCCGCCGGGACATACAGTGAGGAGAACCGCACCGTCCGAAACAGGAGATGTCCACATGAGTGGTTGGCCCCAGGACTCAGTAGTCGACGCATTGACCGAGGAATGGAGAGTCATCGACGCACTGCTGGCCGAACTCGACGGCGATCAGTGGTTGGCACCGTCGAACCTTCCGGGGTGGACGGTTCACGACATCGTGTCCCATCTGATCGGTACGGAATCACTGCTCTCGGGCATCAATCCGCCGTCGATCAATCTGGACGTGCACGCATTGCCCCACGTCCACAACGAGATTGCGGCGTTCAACGAGCGCTGGGTCGAAGGCCTGCGGCGGACACCGCACTCGGACCTGCTGACCCGATATCGCGAGATCACCGCCGAACGAACCGAAGCGCTGCGCTCGATGACCAGCGCGGACTGGGACGCCGAGACACAAACACCGGTCGGTCTTGCGCCCTATGGCCGGTTCATGCGTATTCGGACCTTCGACTGTTGGATGCACGAACTCGACATCAGAGATGCAGTTGGCATTGCGGGTGAGGAAGGCGGATTGCGCGCGGAGACTGCATTCGGCGAAATCACCAGCGCGCTCGGATTCGTCGTCGGAAAACGAGGAAAGGCGCCAGAGGGAGCACGGATCACTTTCGAACTCGAAGGGCCACTTGCCCGTTCACTTCACGTCTCGGTCGACGCGCGAGCAACACTCGTCCCGGAGCTGGACGGTCCGGCGACCACAACCATCTCGATGAGCTCACCACTCTTCACCCGAATTGCCGGTGGCCGCGTCCACGCGTCGGATCACCGAACCGACATCTCGCTTCGCGGTGACACCACGGTGGGCACACGCGTCGTCGACAATCTGGCGTTCACGATTTGAGGGCTGGGTGGGTAGGTCGCGAAGGTACTGAGAAGTGAAACTGTTTCTCTCGTCCTACCGATTCGGCGACCACCGCGAGGCCTTTGTCGATCTCGTAGGCCGCGGCGCTCGCATCGCGGTCATCGCCGCGGCTGCAGATTCGTGGCCCGCCAATGCCCGCAGTTCAGCAGTCACCAGCGAATTGACTCCGCTACGGGCAGCGGGCTTCACCGCAGAGGAAGTGGATGTCCGAGACTTCCTGGGTGCATCGGAAGCACTGGAACTCCGGCTCCGCGAATTCGACTGCCTGTGGGTTCGCGGCGGAAACACGTTCGTCCTGCGAGCTCAGCTAGCTCGAAGTGGCGCTGACAGGGTCATCGAGATGCTGGTTCGTTCAGGCGTCGTGGCCTATGCGGGATACAGCGCCGGAGCGTGCCTGGCGACTCCGACTCTGATCGGGCTGGACGCGTCGGACGACCCCGCTGAAGTCATGCCAACGTGCGGTATCGACCCGATCTGGTCCGGGCTCGCGCTGATCGACTTCGCGATAGTGCCGCACGGCGGCGATTCGCTACTCGAAGATCCACAGGTGACTGCGCGGACGGTTGCGACCCTGACCACGGCGGGCGCGCAATTCACCGTGCTTACAGATCACGAGGTGATACTCGTCGACCGTTGATGTAACGCAGACGGTTGATCTTGACGCAGACTGAGCAGTCGACTCGGCCCGACCGGATCAGCCGTGCTCTGCCACCGCGGTTCCGGCTGCCGGCGACTGACGCTCGAGCCTCGTCCACGCGATCTCCCAGCGCTTGACAGAGACCTCGTCAGCGTCCTCGAGAAGGGCGTCGAGGAGCAGGCGTGGATTTTCGCGCCATGCCAGTTCAGCGGCATGGACTTCCGCAGCCGAGAACAACCCGGAAGCCTCGAGATCACGAATCCATTCGCAGATCTCGCCTCGGTGAATCCGTGCGATGGTCTCGTATCCCAGACCTTCGTCAAGGAAGTCGTACGAAAAAATTGCGGCAAAGTAACTGTTCGACTCACGCTGCCCGAAAATCATGTGCGTTCCTTCCTCGAAGTTGTCCGACGAAGACTCGAAATCGAACCGTTGAGCAGCGACGCCAAAGTTTTTTTGGCGAAGTTGTAACGCTTCTTCTATCCCCGACGATTCAAACGCTAACCCCCCGAGCGGGTCTTTGGGATCACGTCCGAGAAACGATCTGATGACCAACGCAATACCCCTGGGGTTTCCGCCCGCTCGCACCCATCATCGACACGCAGCCAGCGCGCCGCTGACCTGCAATTTGCCCGTTTCAGGCCCTACACTTAATCCATCCGAACAGACGACAAAAAACTTTGTGACCGGTCCCACATATTGGGATGTTTACGATCGTGATGCATATGTATCACCCGTTGTGGGCACAAAAGTACGGGCAAATCGGCACGTACAGACCAGTTTTGTTCGTTCTCCATGGCGACGAAGGTCCCTTGAACGGTCGTCCAGTTGTAGTTGCGCTAAGTAACGGATCCCACGTCGGCAACCGATATTGCGGACGGCCTGCCAGGTAGCGTGCTCCAGAGAACGTAGACGCGGCGCGGCGCAACCGGCCGCCCTTTCGAAACGGAGCCCGAAGATGACCGAGACAGTGGCGCACAATCCCGCGGAAACGCGTTTCGAGATCCGAGTCGACGGCGAACTCGCCGGTTTTGCCGAGTACTCGGACCATTCCGGCATCCGCGATTTCCACCACACGGTGACCTATCCGCAGTTTCGTGGGCGCGGGCTTGCCGCCATCGTGGTGCGTGAAGCGCTCGATCAGACCCGGAACGAGGGATTGAAGATCCTTCCGACGTGCTCGTACGTCGAGAAGTTTGTTGCGGAGAACCCCGTCTACCAGGCATAACCGAACGAGAACGGTAAGCGAAAAACCAGTCGCGAACCTGCAGACCCCGCTGCTAGCGTCGATGGTGCCGTCGTCGAAATCCTGGGCGGCACCATCTCGGGGAAGGAAAGAACGTGGTCGCCTCAGCAGATCGGCGTCCACCTGCGTCCACGGACGTAGCTATCCCCAGCTATCGCCCTCTCGTACTGGTCAATCTCGCGACGCTGTTCTCGGCGATCGGCAACGGTATCGCCATCGTCGTGCTCCCCTGGCTGGTTCTCGAACGAACCGGTAAGGCTACCGACGCGGCGATAGTTGCCGGCGCAGCAGCCATTCCGCTACTCGTGTCGAGCCTGTTCTCGGGGACATTCGTCGACAAGTTCGGACGCCGTCGAACGTCGATGATTTCCGACGCTCTCTCCGCGATGTCCGTTGCAGCGATTCCGATCATCGCGGCCACCGCGGGCTTGACGATCCCGGTGATCGCGGCGTTGGCCGCACTCGGCGCCGTGTTCGACCCCGCCGGAATGGCGGCGAGGGAGTCCATGCTGCCTGCAGCGACTCGGACCGCCAAGTGGAAGCTCGATCGAACCAACAGTGTGTACGAGGCCAACTTCAACGTCGCGTATCTGATCGGCCCTGGCATCGGCGGTGTCCTCATCGCAACGATCGGAGCGGTGAACACGCTCTGGGTCACGGCGGCAGGTTTTGTGTTCTCGATAGTCGTGGTCGCCTTCATCCGGCTTCCCGGCGCCGGAGTGCCCGAACACGAACACCGTCCGAAATCGATCTGGCACGGCACACTCGACGGTCTTCGGTTCGTCTGGAACAACAAACTGCTGCGCACCCTGGCGCTGATCGACATGGCAGTCGTCGCGCTCTACATGCCTGTGGAGAGTGTCGTGTTCCCGGTGTACTTCACAGAGTTGGATCAACCGGCCCAACTCGGATCGGTGTTGATGGCCTTGGCGATCGGCGGCATCATCGGCTCTCTCGCCTACGCCCCACTGGCGCCGATCATGTCCCGGCGGCTGATCATGATTTTTGCCGTCGCCGTTCTCGGCATAGCGATGCTGGCCATGGCGCTCCTACCTCCACTGTGGGTGATCCTCGTACTTGCCGGACTGCAGGGCCTCGTCTACGGACCAGTCGGCCCGATCGCCAACTACGCCATGCAGACGCACAGCCCGGAGCACATGCGTGGACGCGTCGTCGGTGTCATGACGTCGACGGCCTACGCCGCAGGCCCGCTCGGCTACCTCGCGGTCGGCCCGCTGCTCGATCAACTCGGAATCGCGTCGACCTTTGTGGCCCTGTCGATTCCGATCATCCTGATCGCCGCAGTCTGTGCCTCTCTGCCGGTGCTTCGCGAACTGGATCGTCCGCGGCACTCGACCGACGTCAGTTGAACCCCATCACGTCGTTGCCCCAGGCGACGCGCAATCCGTGATCGGGGTCGCTGACGAGGGTGTCGGCGGAGTCGATCAACAGCGTCGACCGCTTCTCTTCCTCGTACGGCGCCCAGTGCTTCGAGCCGTCGAGGGCCGCCGGCACTGCATGCCTGGCGAAGGCCAACCATCGCCGTTGGATACGGCCGGCCACCTCCATCGCGGCCTTCCGACCGCCGAGCCAGAACGTGGGGTCGACGTTCAGGGTTCCGAAATTGCCGAATACATAAGGTAATTCGGTCGCGTGGCCCGCGCCGATCCGCGCCGCCTTGAGCATCGGCGTCGCGTGATCGAAGCGGTAGACCCATGTAGGGGAATGCCTGCAGTGCGCGTCTGCGATCCAGAGGGTCGGCATGCGAAACGCAGCGTCCCGTGACAGTGCCAGCGCGCCACTCGGTTTCGCATGGTCAGGGTAAGCCGACATGATCTCGGCAAGTTTGGTCGCGGAGATGTCGGGGTGATCGTCGGCCAGTAATTGGAGCATTGCCTCGACGGACTGCGCACTCACCGGCATCAGCGGAGACTTCATGAACTTGAAGATCGACGCCTCGTCCTTGTTGGAACCGATGATCAGTGGGATTCGGTGCGCGTAACCCTTCTGGAAAGCCGCAACCGGGTAGTGCGGCACCAGATCGCGATCGACAACGGGTGCCATCGCCAAAGTTCCCGGAATCCGGGTCGGAATTTCGTTGACCAAATCATCGCTTGCCTTGACGAGCAGTTCCAGATCCGTGGTCAGCAGATCGCCTGCGTCTTCGGGGTCGATCGAGAGCAGTTCGAGAAACCGCTCCGCCACGGTCTTGGCGCGCTCGGCCCCGTAGACGGAGGTCGCGGGCGGACTCTGGGCAATCGCACGATGGAACAGACCTTCGGCGCTCGGACAGGTCATGAGCGTCGTGATGGATCCTGCGCCGGAGGACTCCCCGAACACGGTCACCGCACTCGGGTCACCACCGAAGGCGTCGATGTTGTCTCGAACCCATTCGAGTGCCGCAATCTGGTCTCGCAGACCACAGTTCGATTCGAAAACAGTATCCGCGGTGGAGAATGCAGACAGGTCCAGGAATCCGAGTGCGCCGACGCGATAGTTGAAGGAGACGAGAACGACGTCGCCGGTTTCAGCCAGATGACGGCCGTCGTAGATCGTTTGGGCGGCGGATCCGAGGCAGTAGGCGCCGCCGTGAATCCACACCATCACCGGTCGCGGCGTGCCGTCGGGTCGCGGGGCCCAGACGTTGATCGACAGGCAGTCCTCGTCGATTTTGAAGGCCCGATCGATCGGAACCGCCGGACTCTGGCCTTGCGGCGCGATCGGCCCGAACTCACGACAGTCGCGCACCCCGTCCCACGGCTGTGCGGGTTGTGGCGCTCGGAACCTCCGCTCACCCACCGGCGCCGCTGCGTAGGGCATGCCCTTCCACGCGAATACACCGCCATCCGGATACCCGCGGGCTTCTCCGCCTCGCGCCCGGATCACCAGAGTTCCGTCCTCGCCGAGATTTGGTCGAACGTCGGTCTCCATGTCTGAATCCCCTCCCGACCCGCGCGTGTGGCAATCAAGACCAAACCTACCAATCTCGGACGGGTGTGCGCCGAGTACGCAACCCCTCGGTGTTAAGGTCGCCTAGTTCTGACACGGGGTGCTCCGCATGGGCGGGGCTGAGAACACACCCGGGAACCTGATCAGGTAATGCTGACGAAGGGATGTCATGGCTACTACGCAGCCTGCATACAATTCTGCCGAAAACTCGGTGGCCACAGCGCCGTCGACGGATCGGTTCACAGATCGACTCTGGGCCGAGACGAAGGCCCTCCGCGAGTCGATCGACTCACTGGAGTTCCTCCGCCGCCTCGGCGACGGAACATTGCCTCTCGACGCGTTCCGCACGTACATCGAGCAAGACAAGCTTTATCTCGAGGGGTATTCGAAAGCGTTGTCCCTGGTCGCGGCCCATGCCCCGGATCCGCAGTCCGCGGGCTTCTGGTCGAATTCCGCGTCCACGGCAGCGACAGTGGAATCTGCGCTTCACGACGGACTTCTCACCGGTGGAATTCTTCCAGCGGGATCGGGAAGGCTCGAGCATTCGCAGGCCTGCCTGGGATACGTCTCGTATCTGACGGCGACTGCAGCAACTGCGCCTTACCCGGTCTCCGCAGCGGCAGTACTCCCCTGCTTCTGGATCTACGCCGAGGTCGGCCGCGATCTTGCCGCTTCAGCGCGCGAGGTACTCGACGCCGATCCGTCGCATCCGTACGCACAGTGGGTCACGACCTACGACGCACCCGAATTCCACGAGTCGGTGGCGCAGGCCCGCGTACTGGTCGATGCTGCGGCCGAAGCTGCCACCGAGACAGAGCGTGAGGCGATGAGTGAAGCATTCCGCATCGCCAGCCGCTATGAGCTGATGTTCTGGGATTCCGCACTCCACCAGCAGCCTTGGCCGGCGTCGTGATGTCGTTTGCGGCGCTGCGCCGCACGCTTGCCACGTCTGCCGCGATCGCAGCCGCGTTCACAGTTCTGACCGGATGCGCCTCTGACACCGGCTCTTCCGACGGGACCATTCGGTTCGCACTCGACTGGACACCGAACACGAACCACACCGGTTTGTACGTAGCACTCCAAGAGGGCTACTTCGAGGACGCCGGCCTGGACGTCTCGATCCTGCCGTACAACAACACCTCGCCCGACACCCTGGTCGATGCCGGCAATGCCGAGTTCGGCATCAGCACACAGAGTCAGGCCACGTTCGCCCGTGCAGCCGGCGCCGCCACGACGTCCGTCATCGCGCCACTTCAGCACCGCGCCACCGGCATCGGCGTGAAGGCGGATCGTGCGGACATCACGCGCCCACGTGATCTCGACGGGAAGACGTACGCCGGGTTCGGCGATCCCGGCGAAGTCGAAACGCTGCAGCAGATCATCCGCAACGACGGCGGGACCGGGAACTTCACGACGGTCACGCTCGGAACTTCCGCGTACGAAGCCGTGTACTCGGGCCAGGCAGACTTCACCGTCTCCTACTTTGCTTGGGAAGGCCTCGAAGCGGAGCGAAACGGAACTCCGATGCGGTACTTCCAGTACACCGATTACGGCTTCCCCGATGCATATTCGATCGTGATCAACGGCAACCAGCAGTGGTTGAAGGACCATCCCGACGAGGCACGCAAGTTCGTCAAAGCCGTTCAACGCGGATATCAGACTGCTGCCGACAACCCGGACCAGGCCGCGCAGGATCTCATCGACGCGAACCCCGGAGCATTCACCGACGAAGACCTCGTGCGTGAGAGTCAGCGGATGCTCGCCGCCGACTACATGAAAGACGCCAACGGTGTTGTGGGCGCCCAGAATCTCGAAACCTGGTCGGGCTACTCGGGATTCCTCTTCGAGAACGGATTGCTCGCCGGACCCGACGGGAAGCCGTTGACCCAGAAGCCGGACTGGTCGGAGTACTTCACCAATGAGTATCTCGACGCGTCCTGACGTGAGCGGACGGTTGGTCTCGACCATGCGGCGGGCGCTTCCCGCGCTCGCCGTGGTGGTGCTCCTCGTGGCGGCGTGGCAGATCTACGTCGAGATCAGTGGGATTCGGCCGCAAGTACTTCCGTCTCCGGGGCGCGTTCTGTCCCAGGGGTGGGACAACCGCGAGATCATCTCCGGCCACGCCTGGTCGACATTGCAGGTCACGTTGGTCGGCTTCACTGTTTCATTGGTATTGGCCTGGATTCTTGCTGTGGTCGTGGACTTTTCGCCGTGGTTGTCACGCGCGCTGGTACCACTTTTTGTCGTCTCGCAGACGCTGCCGATCATCGCCATCGCGCCGCTGATGATCATCTGGTTCGGCTTCGGGCTGTTGCCGAAGGTGTTGGTGATCGCCCTTGCGACGTTCTTCCCCATGACCATCGGACTCATCGAGGGATTTGCCGCGGCCGATCGGGAAGCGGGCGCTCTCCTGCGCAGTATGGGCAGCACTCGCTGGCAGGAGTTCCGATACGTTCGCCTTCCTTCGGCAATTCCGCGATTCTTCACTGCCCTGCGCATCGGCATCACGTATGCGGTCGTGGGTGCGGTGTTCTCCGAATACGTCGGCGCTACTTCCGGTTTGGGTATCTACATGAGCACCCAGAAGAACTCCTTCCGCACCGACCTGGTGTTGGCGGCCGTACTGGTGACCGCGTTGATCAGTGTCACGCTGTACTTGCTGACGTTCGCCATCGAGCGCATCGTTGCACCATGGGCGATGAACGAAAGGTCGCGGACATGACTGACCCGATGGTCGAGGATGCAATGGTCGAAATCCAGGACCTGACCAAGAGGTTCGACACGGCCGGAGAATCGCGTCTCGTGCTCGATTCGGTGTCCTTTGGCGCCGACGCGGGCGAATTCGTGTCGGTGATCGGGCCGAGCGGCTGCGGCAAGAGCACGATCTTCAACGTCCTGGCCGGGCTCGAATCCCCGACCGCGGGTTCGGTCCGTGTGGGCACGCGCGCAACGGAATCCGAAGCAGCCGCCGAGGTGCACACCGCGTACATGCCGCAGAAGGATCTTCTGTTCCCTTGGCGCTCGGTACTGGACAACACGGCCCTCGGTTTGGAAGTGCAGGGAGTCGGCAAGAAGGAAGCACGCGAGCGCGCTCGCGAGTTGTTCCCGGCGTTCGGACTGTCCGGATTCGAGGACGCCCGGCCGTCACAGCTGTCCGGCGGCATGCGCCAGCGAGCGGCGATGCTGCGCACCGTTGTTCAGGGCAAACCTGTCCTGCTGCTCGACGAGCCGTTCGGCGCACTGGACTCGTTGACCCGCACCGAGATGCAGGCCTGGCTGCAAGACGTGTGGCAGCAGTACCGGTGGACCGTGCTGATGATCACCCACGATATTCGTGAAGCGATCTATCTGTCCGATCGCGTGGTCGTTCTGTCGGCGAGGCCGGCAACGGTCAGGTGCGTCGTCGACGTTCCCTTGCCGAGGCCACGCGAACTGGACATGATCACCTCGCCCGAGTTCGCCGACGTCGAGCGTGAACTGCTTGCCGTTCTCCACGACGAGACGCGCAAGTCGCTACACCCCTAGCGGTTACTGACAATGCGCTGAGAGCGCGCCGATTTCACCTGCCGTTCAAGAGAAAGTGCATCGCAACGGTGCAACTTCGCGTAGGATGTCGCGGCGCGTTCGCCCAAAACGCCTTAATATCAGCAAGATCCGAACGCTCGACACGCAATCCGTCAACGCTGCACAATTCTCTGTACTCTTCGGTAACGTACACTCGGTCGCCTACGAGACCAACGGCCAGAAGGTAACTGGACGGTAAAGCGGAATCGTGGAGGCACAGTCATCGCAACAGATTTGGAAAGGGACAGCGTGAGCACACTGCAGTCAGGTCAGAGCCTCGGAGTCGGCCAGGAACTCAAGTCCGACAACGGCGCATACACCCTCACCTTGCAGGACGACGGCAACCTGGTTCTGTCCGAGGGCGGACAGGCTGTTTGGGCCGCAGGCACCAACGGATCCGGCGCCAACCGCGCCGAGGTGCAGGCTGACGGAAACTTCGTCATCTACAAGGACTCCGACGCCGTGTGGGCATCGCAGACCGCAGGCAACGACGGTGCCTCCCTCTCGGTTCAGGACGATCGCAACGTCGTTCTGTCCGCCGGCGGAAATGCTCTGTGGTCTTCGGACACTGCAATCGCAGCGCCGGCCGCCGAGGCTGCCCCGGAGCCCGCTCCGGCACCCGAGCCCGAGCCTGCCCCCGCCGCTCCGGCAGCGCAGAGCTACACCGTCGAAAGCGGCGACACCCTGTGGGCGATCGCAGAGCGTTTCTACGGTGACGGCAACCAGTACCAGCGCATCGCGGATGCAAACGGCATCCCGAACCCGGATCTCATCAACGCCGGTCAGGTACTGACGATCCCCGCCTGATTCACTGCTTGACCTGGCCCTGGGTGCCGACGTCCGCGTCGACACCCAGGGCCTTTTGTGTTCTACGCCACACAGATTCGCGTCCCGCCCAGCAGGCCCTGATACTCCATTGCGGCATCTTTTCGCCTACAGTACTTCCGTACTGCTCCCGAAGGACAGGTGTGCATGAAAGACAGAACAGTCATGATCGGCGCTGTCGCAGTGGCCGCTCTTTCTCTGACATCAGGCCTCGTTTTCGGCGGAGCAGCCGGCGCATTCGGTGCCGGCGGCCCTGTGGTGAAGCCTCCCACTCTGGTCTCGTCGGTTTCCGTGGAGTCCGTCGCCGGGATCGAACCGGCCGCGTTCTACAGCTCGGTTGCAGTCCCCACGGTTGTCATCCCGCCGACGCCGACCTGGCGAATCGCCGACGAGACGACCGCTCCTCGCAATCAGCCGCTTGTGGTGACCGCGACAAGCACGAGCTCCGCCACCTCGACTACGACGGCCACCAGTACGACAACACCCGTCTCATCCACCACAACTGCGTCGGCTACCGCGACCTCGTCACCGACCGCGACGGCCACAACCACCAAGACCAGCACCACCCCCGTTGTCACGACCGGGTCCACGCCGCCCGTCGTCGAGGTCTCGCCCGTTCTCGCCGGATAACCCTCGCTCTTTCGCCCGCACACCGCCTGGCGTGACGGCGGTTACAGGCACACTTCAGTCGCCGCTCTCGAATAACCGATCTACCTGCGACTACCTTCCTCGCCGTCACGGTTCGTGGTCCGCTGCAATCCGGTCGACCGGAAAAGGACAGCAGCATTGTCGGAGCCTCGCGATACCGTATAGGTCTGAGCTTTTGCGGAAGGAGGTGGCTGATGAGCGCAATGGGCTTCGATCTCGATGTCAGTGTCGACCGGGCGTGGGCAGAATTTCAACGTCGCCTCGGCGATCACATTTCCATCATGGTCGACGGCGACGTGCTTGCCGTGGAATCGTCCACCGGCGACTTCGATCCAGCTGACGGCGCAGCGCCATGCGTTCAGTTCCTCGTGTGGGACGAGAACACAGTCCGCTGCGAGGTTCCTTCCAACGACTTCCTTCATCCGCGCTATCGACTCGAAGATGCCGACGAACAAAAGTTGATCGCACTCGGCTGGAATCCGCCTTCCGAGAATCTGGAGGATCCGAACAACTCCCCCGCCTTCTGCGTCGACAAGGCGCAGAACTGGGCCGATCAGCTCGCAGCGATGACTGTCGCTGCATTCCGTGATGTGTTCGGTGTGCACCACCCGGCTTTTCTATCCAGCGATCTCACCGGCAACGAGCAGACTCCGGATTTCGATCCGTCGGTCGTCGAGTCGACAGAACTTCCGACCCTCGACCCCACCGCGGCCTACATGCCCAACGACATCGACCATCTCAAGGAGTTGGTCACTCTCGCTTTGCTTCCCATGCTCGGCACTCTTCCCGAGCGAGACAGCGACGGCGACATACCCATTCGTGTCGGTTCGACTGTCATGTTCGTCGGTCCACTTTCCGAGTCCATGGACGTGCAGTTGTTCTCGCCGCTCGTTCAGGACATCAGCAACCGCACCCGTGCAGCCGAGGTCATCGCCGATCTCAACCGCAAGTGGTCGCGCATCAAGTTCGTCTTGATCGACGACCGTCTGTCGGTGTTCCTCGAGGTGGCGGGTTCGCCATTCGTTCCCAAGCAACTCACCGATACGTGCGCCGCCCTGACGTCGTTCCTGCGTACCGTGGACGACGAGTTCGCCGCACGCGTCGGCGGAGACCTCTTCTTCGCGAACAAGAGCGGTGACTCCTCCTCACTGCAGCCCGATCTGACGGCCGAGGACCTGCCTCCCGAACTCGAGACCCTGCTGCACCTCGATCTGGACGTGGCCGAGGATCTCGACGCGGTAGCCGATGTCTGTGGTCGTGATCGCGATCTGATTCTTCAGCTCCTCCACATCAGCAACGAATGGCAGATTCAGCTGCGTAGTCAGGCTGTGGACGCCCACAGTCGCGGAGACGCCGAAGAGGCTGCGGGATACGAGGATCAGATCGGCGGGTGGGAACTCATGGTCGACCGTCTGCGCGGGGCTTTGCGACTGGTGGTCCTGCCCAATTCTCGAACCGAGACGCCGGCAAAGCCGCAACCTGAGCAGATGGGCTTGTTTGCCGATCCCTTGCAACAGAGCCTCTTCGACGATCCGTCCTGATAACACGGATCGGCTTTCCCGCTATTCGAAGTGGGATTTGAAGATCTGTCCGTGGACGCCCACGGTTCGATCGACTACCTGCGAGACCGTGAAATCGGCTGCGGCAGAAAGATACGCGTAGGCCGTCGCTCGATCCATACCGCGATCATGCTCGAGGAAGTCGAGTGCGTTGACCACCGCACGTCGCATGGCACCGTTGAGGTCACTGTTCTGCCCATCGACCGAACCGTTGGGGTCGGACAGGCCGATCGGAATCCACGCCTCCTCGGTCTCGGCGAACGGGTATCCGAAAGCCACCGATGGAGCGTCACCGGAATCCTTCTTGCACACGCTGAGTCGGAACGTGCCGCGCAGCGATCCTTCCATCGCCGTCAGCGCCGCCTCACCGTCACCCATGGCCATGTGGGGGTCACCGACGTAGAAGAGGGCGCCTTCAGCGAATACCGGCAAATAGAAGGTTGATCCGACACCGAGATGCCTGATGTCGATGTTTCCGCCGCCCAGGGTCGGAGGAATGGAGTTCGACGACGGGGATGTCGGGTCTGCATCCGCAGAATAGGCAACTCCCATCATTCCCATGAAGGGCCGCAGGGGAAACCGCACCTTCGACTGTCCGAAAGGCATCACGCCCTTGCCGTCTTCGATCGCCGTGAAAGTGGAAACACCGCCGTACTTCAACGGGTCCTTTGTTGCGCGCCCGTCTGTGGCGACCGGCGGCATGACTTCGTCCAGAGTGATTCCCGCTGGAGCGGTTCCGTCTGCTGTGACGGCGAGAGCGCCCTTGCCGTGTCTGCTCGACACAACGCCGTACGGCACGCGGGGAATGGCTTCGAGAGTCTCGATCTTGAGTACGTCTCCAGGCTGGGCGCCTTCGACGAAGACCGGGCCGGTGACGACGTGCGGTCCGTCCTTGTCGAAGTTTCGTTCGGTTCGGTTGTATTCGGCCGCAACGGCAATCGCATCCTCGAGCACGTCCTTCTCGGAAACGCCTTTGCTACCGAAGTATTCGAGAGGATTGCGCCCTTGATCCTCGAGAATTCCCTCGTGCGAGAGGGCGTCGATCGTGACGGTCTGGCCCGACTTCATCCGCATCACCTCGCGGGTGTGGATGCTGGGCACATAACCCCACATGACGTCCGACGGATCCGAACTCAGATAGTGATCGCCACTGACGTTTCCGCTGCCCGGTTGCAGAATCGGAATGCCATCGGCGAACGGTAGTGCAGAGGAGGACGATCCAGCCGGTGACGCGTTCGAGTGCGCGCATCCCGAAGCCACACCGGCAACTCCTACGCCCGCACCGAGGGCAGCGACTGCCCTCATGAATCCGCGTCGGCCAAGACCTTTCGTCAGGTCTTCGGCTGCGTTGCGGGCAAGAGTGTATTCCATCGAGATTCCTCCGGAGTGCGTGACGATGTGCGACTGCGAAGAAAGCTAGACCCGATTTGTTACTCGTTCATTACCATTTCATGGCAAGGAAATACCGCTGACTGAGAATGAATTCAGCGACGGCGAAGCCGCCAGAGCGAGGTCGTCTCTCGTGCCCGGGCGGCGTGAAGCGCATCGGTTCGGTCACTGACCTTTGCGTGCGTCGGTTTGACGTCCATGCGATCGACAACAGTGAGTCCACCGGCCGCAATCAGGTCGTGTAGTTCGGATCGCGTTCGGAGACCGAGGTGTTCGGCAATGTCCGAGAGGATCAGCCACGCTTCTCCCCCGTCGTCCAGATGCGCTGCGACACCAGTCAGGAAGCCCTTCAGCATCGCTCCAGCGGGGTCGTAGACGGCGTATTCGATGGGCGAGGTGGCCTTGGCCGGAATCCAGGGAGGATTGCAGACCACCAACGGAGCGGTGCCTTCGGGAAAGAGGTCTGCTTCCACCACGGTCACCTGATCGCCGTAGCCAAGCCGCGAGAGGTTGCTACGAGCGCATTGCAGTGCCCGGGGGTCCTGGTCGGTGGCCGTCACTGCCTTGACACCGCGCTGCGCCAGTACGGCAGCAAGAACGCCGGTGCCGGTGCCGATGTCGAAAGCCGATTCCGTCGACGGCAGTGGCGCAGACGCGACAAGATCGACATACTCCCCGCGGACGGGTGAGAACACTCCGAAGGCGGGATGCACTCGTGCGTCGAGAGCCTCGATGAAAACACCTTTGCGGTGCCACTCGTGAGCGCCGATCGCGCCGAGGATGTCACGCAACGAGCGAACCGAAGGCTCACCGGTAATCCCGAAAGCTTCGGTCAACGCGACTTGCGCGTCCGGGGCTCGCCGGAGTGGAATCGACAGATCTGCATCCAAGGGAATGAGCAGCATGCCGAGGATCTGCGCGCGGCGTCCTTGGGTCTGCCGGTGGAGATGGAAGGCTTTGGCTGGGTCGTCGGACGCTCGGCGCGGCTTGCGGTCGATGCGCGACGCGACGGCCTTCGACAGTTGGCGAGCGTTCTGAAAATCTCCGCGCCACAACAACGCCGTGCCTTCGCATGCCAAGCGATAGGCGTCGTCGGCCTTCATCGTGTCGTCGGCGACGACGATGCGCTTGGGCGCCGGGGCGTTGCTCGTCGAACCCCAACGGGCCGATTGCTCGGCGTCGTTCTCGGTCCACACAGCGAATTGTTCAGTCATGTAAGCCCTTCCGGCGTCCGACGCATAGCGGCCGGTCTACCGGCTGATGTGGTCCAGATCTGCAAAATCTGCTCGTCTGGTGTCCACACTAGTCGGGACCGGCCGCGCTACATGACTGCGAGAGGGATGTCAGCCCTTGGCGACGCGAGCTGCCTCGGCGATCCGAGCCTCGGCGACCGCGTCAGCAGCCTCGCCGGCGAGGATTCCGTCCTTCTTCGACTTCGCGAAGATCTCGGTGACCGTGTCGAAGATCTTCTCGACCTTGAGCTTGACCTCTTCGGCCGAGTTGCCCTTCAGCTCGCCGGCGACCTGGATGAGGCCGCCGCCGTTCGCCACGTAGTCAGGGGTCCAGGTGATGCCGCGGTCGCGGAGGATGTTCTCGACCTCGGGGACGGTGAGCTGGTTGTTGGCAGCGCCGCAGACAACCTCGGCCTTGATCGAGCGTGCGGTCGTGTCTGTGAGGGTTGCGCCCATCGCGCAGGGTGCGTAAACGTCGAGATCGGCGTCGATGATGCTGTCGACGATGCTCACCTGCGGGAAGTCAGCCTTGACACGGTCGAGCGCTGCGGCGTTGACGTCGGTCGCGAGAACGGTTGCGCCGTCTGCGAGGAGGAGCTTGATCAGCTCGTAGCCGACCTTGCCTGTGCCTTCGACACCAACAGTCTTGCCTGCGAGCGACGGAGTGCCCCAATGCGACTGTGCCGCGGCGCGCATCGACTGGAATACGCCGAGGGCCGTCATCGGAGCGCTGTCGCCGGAACCGCCGACCGTGGCGTTGCGGCCGACGACGTAGTCGGTGTTACGACCGATGATGTCGAGATCGTTGGAGTTGGTTCCGACGTCACCAGCGGTGATGTAGCGGCCGCCGAGGGTCTGGACGAATTTTGCGTAGGCGCCGAGCAATTCGTCGGTCTTGGCCGTTGCGGGGTCGCCGATGATGACAGCCTTGCCGCCGCCGAGGTCGACGCCGGCAACCGCAGCCTTGTAGGTCATGCCGCGCGAGAGGCGCAAAACGTCTGTGACTGCGGCGGATTCGTCGGAGTACGGGTAGAAGCGCGTTCCGCCGAGCGCGGGACCGAGCGTCGTGGAGTGGATGGCGACGATGGCCTTGAGGCCGCTCGCGGGATCCTGGAAGAAGCTCACCTGCTCGTGGGGGTAATCGCGCAGGTAGTCGGCGCGATCGAACACGCCCGCAGTGTCGTCATGGGAAACAACGGAGTTCACGGGCTCGGCGGTGAGAGTCATTGTGGGATAGACCTTTCCGAAGGATAAACGGGGCGCAGTCGAAATATTGGGACGAATTGGCCATTGGGTACTATTAGAGACAAATAACCCAAAGAGAATCCCGCTGAGCAATTCGTGGAACCAATGCTCTGCCTGAGTTACGATTTGGTCAATGCAAATCTCTTGAACTAGTCAATTCGATCATCCAGTGACTCATATCACTGAGGAGAGGTTCACAAAGTGCTCAGCATCGACAAGCTCGACGTCCAGTTGCTCGGACTGCTCAGCAAGGACTCGAGGATGAGTGTGGCCGAGTTGGCCAACTCGTTGGGCGTCGCCCGCAACACCGTCCAGTCGCGAATGAAGCGCATGGAATCCAACGGACTTCTCACCGGGTTTCGGCCGAATCTCAATCTCCCCGAGGTCGGTATCCCGATTCAGGCATTTGTCGGTCTGGAACTCGAGCAGGGCAAGATCAGCGCAGTCGCTCGGAGTCTGACCGAGTTGCCCGAGGTGATCGAAATTCACGCCACGACCGGTCGCGAGGATTTGCTCGTTCGCGTCGCCACCTCGACGCACGCGGCCCTGCAGAAGTTGGCCGAGCAGATCGTGTCGCTTCCAGGCGTCACGCATTCGACCACGACCATCGCTCTGACCAATCCCCTTCCGTATCGAATTCAGCCTCTCCTCGAGCACCTCACCAATGACGCCGGCTGGGGTCGTTCGACCGCCTTCCCCCGTCAGCAGGACTAGGACGGGTGGTCGCGTCGATGCTTCCCAGTGCGCTAGTTTCATGGTTATGAGTGAGATCCAGGGACAGCGCATCGCGTTCATTCAGGCGACGTGGCATCGCAACATCGTCGACCGTGCACGCGACGGATTCACCGACGCGATCGTCGAGCTCGGCTACCCCAAGGACACGGTTGATTTCTTCGAGGTACCGGGAGCTTTCGAGATCCCGCTGCATGCTCGGCGGTTGGCCAAGAGCGGCCGCTACCAGGCGATCGTTGCCGCAGGTCTGGTCGTCGACGGCGGTATCTACCGGCATGACTTCGTGGCGACGGCTGTCATCGACGGTCTGATGCGCGTGCAGCTCGACACCGACGTTCCGGTTTTCTCGGTGGTCTTGACGCCGCATCACTTCCACGAGCACGCCGAGCACGTCGACTACTTCAGCACGCATTTCGTGAAGAAGGGCGCCGAGGCTGCTCGCGCGGTCGACGCCACCGTCAAGTCGTTGAAGGCCCTGCCCACCAGCTAGTCGTTACCCAAGTCTCGCTGAGTCGAATGCCATCGACTCAGCGAGATTTTTTGTGTCTATCGAGGGGTCTCGACGCTTGCCAGTGCGGAGACATTCGAGTCGTCGACTTCGCCGTAGCGGTCGACGCATTGCTGGAAGAAGTCCCGCATCTCGGTGATTACAAGCGCATGACTGAGAAGAGACTTTTCGAGTGAATCGGCACCACCGGTGGCCTTTTGGGCAAACTTGCCAGCCATGTCTTTTCCCGACTGAAGTGTCCCAAAGCAGTCCAAGGCAGTAAGTCTGTTCAAGTTGCCTGCCATGTCTTGCAACTCGGCAAGAAACCCCTCACACGCGACGGCAAGCTGTGCTGCAACATTTGGGTCGAGGTCAATGCTGTGGGCACTTGGAGTTCGCCAGGTATGGGTCTCAGACATTAGATCCTCAATTCGGCCGATAGAACACGTGTTTAACTGGGGAGACGTTGATCGAGCAGGTTCGCGTAATATTGCGTGAGCTCGCATGTCGACCCTTCGGGCTTAAGAGCAAGTTTGGTATCGACGCTGAGCCAAATCGCCCCCTGCGCAGCAGGCAAGGCGACGAAACATCTGACAAGGTCGGCGTCCGCCTGAAGATGGAACTCGACGCCGTCTCGCTGGCCGATCGTCACGGGCTTGAATCCCACGTAGTTCGGATTCTGTTTGGTGGTCTCGATGGAACTTTCGGTCGAAAAAATCGACAAGTAATACCAGGACTCAGTCCACGAACAGATTTTCCAACCCGGCTGCTCGACGCCGGCGATATCAACTTCCTCGGTAGCCGGATCAAGCCCCACTTCCTCCAGAACCGAGTCCGGAATGTCCTTGCACGGATCGAACAAACTCTCTTGGCCGGATGCAGGCTCAGCCGCCCCCTCCACGACTGAGCTGCATCCTGCCGCAGCCCACACCAACACCCCAGCCATGAGCAGTCGCCCAACCCCCACCGACCCCCGCATGACACCCCCTGTTGATGTGGACCCACTGTATTGGATGCACCGGAGGCTCGATCCGTTCCCGCAATCTTGAAATTCCCAGTTCAGGTTCGCCGGTTCACTCAGAGCGCATCTTCAGCGATTGACGCTCAGCTCAGCAGTCGCATACTGGAGAGGTTGACTACAACTTCGGGAAGGCACCGAGTGAGCGCACCGAAAGCCCCGGCCAAACCAGCGATCCTCAGCGTCGACGACGATCCTGGTGTTTCGCGTGCCGTCGTTCGAGACCTCCGCAAGCGGTACGGCGAGAAGTACCGAATCATTCGTGCGGAGTCCGGCGACCAGGCTCTCGAAACCTTGCGCGAAATGAAACTTCGCGGCGATGCAGTCGCTGTGATCGTCGCCGATTACCGCATGCCCGGTTTGAGTGGAATCGAGTTCCTCGAACAGGCAATGGACCTGTATCCCGTAGCTCGGCGCGTTCTACTGACCGCCTACGCCGATACTGATGCTGCGATCGACGCCATCAACGTCGTCGACCTCGACCACTACCTCCTCAAGCCTTGGGATCCGCCGGAGGAGAAGTTGTACCCCGTCATCGATGCGCTGCTCGATGCCTGGGCAAGCTCGAGTCATCACCCTGCCGAGGAAACCAAGGTGATCGGCCATCGTTGGTCCGAGCGATCCTCCGACGTCCGAGAATTCTTGGCACGCAACCAACTTGCCTATCGCTGGTACATGTCGGACGAGCCGGAAGGCCAACGACTGCTCTCGGCTGCCGGTACCGACGAACTGCGGCTTCCCGTCGTCATCGCATCCAATGGGGATGTCCTCGTCGAGCCCACTGACGCCGAACTCGCCGACAAACTCGGGTTGAGTACCACCCTCTCCGAAGACTTTTACGATCTCGTTGTCATCGGCGGCGGCCCTGCGGGTCTGGGAGCTGCTCTGTACGGCGCTTCGGAGGGACTTCGGACGGTTCTCATCGAACGGCGAGCGACCGGCGGTCAGGCCGGCCAGAGTTCACGAATCGAGAACTACCTCGGCTTCCCCGACGGAGTTTCCGGCGCACAGTTGGCCGATCGGGCGCGGCGCCAGGCAACCAAGTTCGGCGCCGAGGTCATCACCGCGCGAGACGTCACCGGTTTGGAAATCAACGGCTCGGCCCGCACCGTGCGTTTCGACGACGGTTCGTCGGTCGACGCCCATTCGGTCATCTTGGCGACCGGTGTTTCCTATCGCCAACTGTCGGCGCCGGGGCTCGATACATACACCGGCCGAGGGGTCTACTACGGGTCAGCTGTCACCGAAGCCGCTCGGTGCAGCGAACAAGATGTGTACATAGTCGGCGGCGCCAATTCGGCAGGCCAAGCTGCGGTCTATCTCTCCCGCGGAGCTAGGTCCGTCACCATTCTCATTCGCGGCAACTCGCTCGAAGCCTCGATGTCCTACTACCTGATTCAGCAGATCGAAAAGAATCCGAAGATCACCGTGCGCACGTGCACGGAGGTAGTCGGCGCTGAGGGTGACGATCACCTCGAACGAATCACACTGCGTAACAGAGCCACCGGAGAAGAAGACACCGTCGATGCTCAGTGGTTGTTCATCTTCATCGGAGCCGCTCCCCTCACCGACTGGCTCGGCGACGTGGTGGTCCGCGATGGGAATGGCTTCGTTCTTGCCGGCCCGGACCTTCCGTCCGAAGGCGTCACCCCGGACGGGTGGCCGCTCGACCGCGCACCACATCATCTCGAAACCAGTGTCCCCGGAGTGTTTGTCGCCGGGGACGTACACGCCGAATCGGCCAAGCGCGTCGCGTCGGCCGTCGGAGAGGGCGCGATGGCCGTGATGTTCGTCCACCGCTATCTCGCTCAACAATAGGGAGATTCGATGTCCATTCCTGAATGCAGCCCAGACTTGCTTCGCACCCTGTTCCTGTTCGAGAAGCTCACCGACGATCAGCTCGAATCACTCTGCCAGGCAGGCCATATCACCGAGATCGATCGAGGTCAGGTCTACCTCGAAGGTGAGCCTGCCACCTGCTTCTACGTCCTCATCGAGGGCGAGGTGGTGCTGTCCAAGCTGTCGGGCGGCGAAGACATCGAGATCAACAGGACCACCCAGCGCGGCGTCTACTCGGGAGGCTGGACGGCGTATCTCGGCGATCGTGTACCGCAGGTCTACGCGGGGTCGATGCGAGTGACGACTCCTTCGACCTTTTTTGTCCTGGACGCCGACAAGTTCGGCAACGCGATGCGCGAGTGGTTTCCAATGGCGGTTCATCTACTCGAAGGTGTTTTCTTCGGCAAGAAGAACACTCAGCAGATCATCGATCAGCGAGAGCGACTCCTTGCACTCGGATCACTGTCGGCCGGGTTGACTCACGAGCTCAATAACCCTGCAGCCGCAGCGGTTCGAGCGACAGCCTCTTTGCGCGAGCGTGTTGCAGGCATGCGTCACAAACTGGGGATGGTTGCATCGGGCACCTACGACCGCGATGCCCTCGTCACTCTCATGCGACTTCAAGAGGAAGTTGCAGAGGTTGTCGCCAAGGCGCCGACGCTCACTCCCCTCGAAGCCTCCGATCGGGAGGATTCGTTGGGTGAATGGTTCGAGGATCATTCGATTCGAGAAGGTTGGGACCTGGCTCCGACCTTCGTGCAGGCTGGACTCGACACCGCTTGGCTCGAGAACGTTGCTGCAGCCGTTGACGAGTCCGTACTCGAAGGCGCAATTCGCTGGCTGAATTACACCATCGAATCCGAACTACTGATGAACGAGATCGCCGACTCCACAACGAGAATCTCGACGCTCGTCGGTGCGGCGAAACAGTATTCTCAGATGGACCGCGCTCCCTTCCAGACCATCGATGTCCACGAATTGCTCGACAGCACGTTGATCATGTTGGGGCAAAAGATCGGAAGCGGAATCGAAGTCGTCAAGGAATACGACCTCGCGCTGCCACCGATCGACGCCTACGCCGCCGAACTCAATCAGGTGTGGACCAACCTCATCGACAATGCGGTGTCTGCCATGGACGGATCGGGAACACTCACCGTTCGGACAAGCCGCGATGGCGACCGCGTGTGCATCGAGATCTGCGACACCGGCGCCGGGATTCCCGATGACGTCATCGACAGGATCTTCGAACCCTTCTTCACGACTAAGCCTGTCGGTGAGGGAACCGGTCTCGGCCTTGATATTTCGTGGCGAATTGTGGTCGGCAAGCATCGTGGTGAGCTACGGGTCACGTCGGAGCCCGGTAACACCCGGTTCAGAGTTTTGCTGCCCATCGCGGGCCCACCGCGGGATACGCGCGACGACTAGCCACCTTGCACGGCCGGTAGGCAAAGCGCACGATGAAAAGACCGACTTCAGTCAGCGAGAGGGTGGACCATGACCGACGGACTTCCAGCGGGGATCGATCCGAGCGTGCCGCCCAGTGGCGCGGGATGCGTCGAATGCGATGCGAGCGGCGGTTGGTGGGTGCACCTGCGTCGATGCGCGCAATGCGGTCACGTGGGGTGTTGCGACTCCTCACCGTCACAGCACGCGAGCAAGCATGCGGCCTCGACAAAGCATCCGTTCATGCAAAGCTACGAACCCGGTGAGGATTGGTTCTGGAGCTTCGAAACCAACGAGGCGTACGACGGACCTGAATTGGCGGCGCCCACTTCACATCCCGTAGATCAGCCGACGCCGGGACCTAAGGGTCGTGTCCCAGCCGATTGGCAGCAACACATCCACTGACTCAGTTCGGTTGGTCGATCGACCTCAAAGTCGAGGCGTTCGACGACTCCTGATCCAATGCGTTGTCGATGCAGGCTTGAAACTGAGCTTGCATCGACTTGACAGCTTCGACGTGGCTTTTAAGCACGTCGAGTAGGGCGTCCGGCCCACCCACAGCCTTCTGCTCGAATTTGGTCTGGAGCGCTTGTCCAGACGCGAGCGTGCCGAAGGCGTCGATCGTCCCCAACTCGATCGCTTTGACGATCATCGCTTGCAGTTCCGCATGCAGCACGTCACACGCATCATGCAGACGGGCAGCGATTCCAGCGTCAAGGAAAAACACATCGCTAATTTCGCTCATCGAACCTCCTCGGTCGTCGATTCAATGCCAGTTTCAGTTCGGTAAGTGCGGACGAAGCACAACTGCTTGACGAGTCGCCAATTCGCATAGTTCTTCCTTGTGAGTCTCACCAAAGAGAGCATCAATCCGAACGAATATCGCACCCTGCTGAACGGGGATCGCGACCATGCACAGATTCCCGTCCACATCTCTGCGCTCGCGAAATGTTATTGCTCCCACCCCGACAGCTGGCGCATCCCGAATATCTGTGTCGTTGGGATTTCGACGAACATCGTCGAGCGTGTGGAATGTCGACCACACTCCGAGCTGATACCAATCAGACATCCAGGTGCATATCTCAAATTCCCCCTGACGGACGCCGAGGATTCCGGTCTCTTCACTCGCGACGTCTGCGCCGAGACCTGAGATCACTTCGTCCGGAATTGCCGAGCATGGGTCGAAGAGTCCATCAGCTCCATCTGGGCGAACCGCATGCCCCTCGACCGTCGAGGAACAACCCCCAACCACCAGCGCGGCCGCGACCAAGACCACTGCACCCCTCACTCCCACAGCACTCCCCCTCGTTCGCGGCCCGCTCACAGTATTGGACGCTCACCAGCACCGATCGGTTCCACCCCATTGCATTCCGTTGCAACCCTTCACCCACGCCAACAATCGGCCTAACGTCGATCTACCAGGGGATTCACAACGAAGTGAGGTGCGGATCAATGAAGGCAGCACGGTTCCACGGGCAGAAAGACATCCGGATCGAAGAGATCCCTGAGCCCGAATTGCGGCCAGGAACAGTCAAGCTGAAGGTCGCATGGTGCGGAATCTGCGGCACCGATCTCCACGAGTACCTCGAGGGACCGATCTTCATCTCCGCACCCGGACACCCGCATCCACTCTCACACGAGAATGCGCCGGTCACGATGGGCCACGAGTTCTCCGGCACCGTCGAAGAGGTCGGCGAAGGTGTCACGGACGTCGAGGTCGGCGAAAATGTTGTCGTCGAGCCGTACTTCGTCTGCAACGAGTGCGCCCCGTGCAAGGCGGGCAACTACCACCTGTGTACGAAGATGGGGTTCATCGGCTTGGCCGGCGGTGGTGGCGGACTCAGCGAGAAGGTCGTCGTCGACCGTCGCTGGATCCACAAGATCGGCAACATCCCGCTCGACGAGGCAGCTCTCATCGAACCGTTGAGCGTCGCCCACCACGCAGTCGTACGCAGTGGTGCCGAAAGCGGCAACGTCGCCATCGTAGGCGGAGCCGGACCGATCGGACTACTCGTTGCGGCAGTCCTCAAGGGTCTGGGTGTCACGACGATCGTCACCGAACTCAGCGAAGCCCGCAAAGCCAAGGCCCTCTCCAGTGGAGTCGCCGACTACGTCATCGATCCCACCACCGAAGACGTCAAAGCGCGCGTCCTCGAACTCAGCGGAGGCATCGGCGCAGACATCGGTTTCGAGTGCGCAGGCGTCAACGCAGTACTCGACACCATGCTCGACACGGTCAGGCCTGCTGGAGTTGTTGTCAACGTGTCGATTTGGGGCAAGCCCGCGACCATCGACATGCAGAAGCTGGTCCTCAAGGAGATCGATCTACGCGGAACCATCGCGTACGTCCGTGACCATGAAGCGGTCATCAAGATGGTCCAGGACGGTGTCGTCGATCTGGCGCCATTCATCACCGGTCGTATTCAGCTCGAAGAGTTGATCTCCGAAGGATTCACCACTCTGATCGAGCACAACGACACTGCGGTCAAGATTCTCGTCAGGTCGTGACCGGACGGGGCACCTCGGGACCCACCGCGGTCAGCGACCCAGGTGCCCGCCCCTTGCCCCATCCGATCTTCTCTCGGTAGCGGCCGATGTGATCGTCCTCGATCACATCGGCCGTTTCCAATGGTGTGGATTGCGGATGCACATACAACGCATCCGTCGGGCAATATGCCTCGCACATGAAGCAGGTCTGGCAATCCGATTGGCGCGCAATCACCGGGACACCCGACGGCGTCCGGTCGAAAACATCTGTGGGACAGACGTCTACGCACTTGTCGCAGCCGATGCAGTCAGGCGCAGAAACCAGCTCGATCATGACGCCACCAGTGCAGACCCGGCGGATTCAGAAGTTCGGGTCCACACCGCATCCAAACCGCCGGTAAGAACGTGATGGTGCTGCGTCACATCGAGTTCAGGATAATCGTCCCGCTTGCTCATTCCCCGAGTCTCGGTCCGCGCCAACGTCGAGTGATACATCCAGCGACCGACGGCCGTGATCGCGGCAGCCTGCCGCGCTGCCATCCGCCCTGCAGAATCCGCGCCCAGATCCGCACTCACTGCACCCCACAGCGATTCGAGCTCACCGAGCGCTGCGGATACTCGATCACCGCTGCGGAGGTAGTTCTTGTCGAAGGGAATCAGCTGCGCCTGAGCAGCTTTCACCACATAGTCGGCAGCAAACCCGGTTCGTGCCGGCTTACGCAATCCGACGGTTCCGGCTCCGCGTAGACCACTGGTAGCCCCGCGTCCGACCGACAGCGCATAGCGCGCAGCACCGGTTCCCGCCCACGAACCAGAAGACATCGCCCACGCGGCGTTGTGACTTCCCCCGCCGGTAAACCCTCCGCAGATTCGCTCTCGGGTCGCAGCGTCCCCGGCGGCAAACAGTCCTGGAACGGATGACGCGCAATCGTCGTCGACGACGTTGATTCCCCCAGTGCCGCGCACCGTGCCTTCAGCGAGCATGCCGACCTCGAATTTGTCGGTGAAGGGATCGATTCCGCGGCGATCGAATTGCAGGAAGAAGTTGGGTTGCCCCAGCCTCATTCGACGCTGCACCTCGGCGTCGGCCCGATCGATCTGCGCGAAGACCGGCTCGTTCCGCAACGTGCTGGCGATGACGGACCTCCCCTTCGCCGAACCGGCACCTTCGAGCACGCTTCCGTCTGCGTGAAAGAACGTCGCGTACGCGTAGTAAGCCGTCTTGGTGATCGTCGATCCGGCCGCCGCGATCCCGTACGCGTTCGAGAACTCCATTCCGGAGAACTCCGCTCCGACTTCCGCTGCCATCAATGCACCGTCACCGGTATCGACGTTGGTACCCAGCGCACCGGACAGAAACGCACAACCTCCGCTGGCGACCACTACCGCGCCTGCTGAGACGCGGTAGTCCTGATGTTCGTGACGCTGGTATCCGGCGACTCCGCGAACTCGGCCCTCACCGTCCACCAACAACTCCAGTGCCGGCGAATGGTCGAGGATCCGCACCCCGGCTCGACGAATCCAGGTGCGCATCCGTCGCATGTACTCAGGTCCCTGCAAGCCGGTACGGATCTGCTTGCCCGTGCTGGGGTCGACGGGGAACGGATATCTGCCCTCCACCGCGAGGAGATCCATGTTGGAGTAGGTCTGCTCGAGGACGCGGTCCATCCAATGGTGGTCGGCAAGATATCCGCCGAGCGCCTCACGACCGGCCTTCGCCCGCTCACGGGCAGTCGTATCCGGTTCGACGTACCAAACACCTGTTCCGGAGGGGGCCGTTGCGCCGCTCGTTCCGCAGTAGCCCTTGTCGACCAGGACGACGTCTGCACCGGCCTTGGCCGCGCGCAACGCTGCCCATGCGCCGGCGGGGCCACCACCGATCACCAATACATCGGTGGAGAGTTCGAGGACGTCCGTCACTGGCCAGCTCCTGTCAGAGGTCTACGCAACACTTCTGTTGCCGCAATATTCCTCGAACGAACTACCCAGCGCCACAGTCAGAATCACTGTGAACTCAACCAGTCACCGCCGCATCGACAGAGCGCTACGACGCTTCCCGCTCCTCGTCGGTGCACAACGCGGAGTACTTGGCGAAGGCTTCCTGCAAGGTCAGCGATTTACGTCGCTCGGTGATGTCGCGGGGCTTTCCCTGCACAACACATCGACGAGCATGTTCGATCACAGCTTCACGTATGACGCTGGAAATGTCCGCGCCCGTGAGCTCTTGGAGGGTCTCTAGGGCCCTCAGTTCCTCTACGTCGAATCTCACCGTTACCGATCGTCTAGCCACGCTCAGGATGTTACTTGCGGGTACACCAAATTTGGTGAGTTACATATGCGTCGAGTCGAATATCTTTGGGCGCCAAAACCTTCGAATTCCGATCTACGTGGGTAAATAGTTTCCCACTCACGGCACTCATGTAATGCAACGCACACGGCGCTAGCCAGCGTGCCGACGGACACTGTCGCTGTCTATGCTTGCGAAACACTGCCTTCGATCGGAGATATACCGCGTGAGCATCGACCACATCGTTTCCGCAGTCGACGGCGACGCTGCCGAGCGAATCAAAACGGCCCTGGCCGAGAGAGCCGCAACCTCGACGGACACGACCACGCTGGCGTTCGACGGCGTGAGCATCGAGATTCCGCCGTCGGTCGGCGACGCCGTCGTGCAGCTCCTGACCTACCTCGCTGCCGGAGACAGCGTCGCCCTCGGGCCCGTCGCAGAACTCCTCACCACCTCGCAGGCAGCAGAGATCCTCGGCGTTTCGGACACGTATGTACGCAAACTCGCCGACGCCGGGAAACTTCCGATCGAACTACGCGGCACCCACCGCAGGTTCCGCCTCGATGACGTGATGGCCTACCGCGAGCAGTTCCCCAAACGCGCCTAGCTCTTCGCGTACATTCCTTGGATCTCTTTCGAGAACCGATCGACGACGACATTGCGCTTGATCTTGAGCGTCGCTGTCATCTCACCGTCTTCCTCGGTCAGATCGCGATCGAGAATGACGAACTTCTTGATCGACTCCGCATGTGAGACAGCGGCATTGGCGTCGTCGACGGCCTTCTGCAGCTCCGCTCGAAGGTCCTTGTCGTCACGTAGTTCGGCGACGGTGGCACCAGAAGGCTTGCCGTTCTCGGCCTTCCACTTCTCGAACACCTCGGGGTCGACGGTCAGCAGCGCCGTGATGTAGGTCTTCCCGTCACCGACGACGACTGCCTGCGAGACGATGGAATGTGAACGGATACGGTCTTCCATCGGGCCGGGCGAGACGTTCTTGCCGCCCGCCGTCACCAGTAGATCCTTCTTGCGTCCCGTGATGGAAAGGTAACCGTCGCTGTCGAGTTCACCGAGATCCCCGGTGCGCATCCAGCCGTTGACAAACGACTCTTCGGTGGCCTTGTCGTTCTTCCAGTAGCCCTTGAAGACAACCCCGCCGTTGAGTTCGATCTCGCCGTCCTCGGCGATGCGAACCCCGTTGCCGCCCATCGGCTGTCCGACGGTTCCGATCTTCTGAGCACCCGGGACGTTGACGCAGTGCGCCGCAGTGGTTTCAGTGAGACCGTAACCCTCGTAGATCGGAACTCCGAGCCCACGGAAGAAGTGCCCCAGCTCAGGAGTCAGGGCGCCGCCGCCGGAGATCGCGAACCAGCATTCGCCGCCGAGAGCTTCACGAAGCTTCGAGTACACGAGCTTGTCTGCCACTGCGTGCTTCGCCTTCAAGATCAGCGAGGGACCGCCTTTGTCGAGAGCTTGGCTGTATTCCTTTGCAGTGGTTTCTGCGAAAGCGAAGATCGCGCCCGGAATCTTTCCACCGGACTCCGCCTTGCGTGCTGCGCCGTCACGGACTTTTTCGAATACCCGCGGAACACCGAGGATGGTGTTGGGCTTGTATCGCTCGAATTGGGTTGTGATGGTGGCAAAGTCGGACCAGTGGGCCTGCGACGCACCAGCTTCGAACGTCGCGAGGGACACCGCGCGGGCCAGTACGTGAGCGAGCGGCAGGAAGGTCAGGACTCGGTTTCCCGGAACCGCCACCTTGCCGATCGATGCCGTGAGAATCCCGCGCACCTCGGACAGGAAGTTGCGGTGCGTGAGGATGCATCCCTTGGGACGGCCTGTCGTGCCGGAGGTGTAGACGAGTGACGCCAGATCGTCGGCCTTGATGCCCGCGAGTCGCTTCTTCAGCTCGGTGTCGTCGACGTCGGCACCCTGTGCGGTTAGCTTCTCGACTGCTCCGTCGTCGATCTGCATGACGGCTTTGAGAGTGCTTGGCGCGTCCTGGAACAGCTGCTCGTGCGCGCCGGTTTCGACGATTGCGATGACGGCCTCGGAGTCTCCGAGGATCCAGCTGACCTGCCCCTGAGACGACGAGTCGTAGATCGGGACGGTAGCGGCGCCGGCCGCCCAGATGGCGAAGTCGAAGAGCGTCCACTCGTATCGGGTCGCCGAGAGGAGTGCGACGCGGTCGCCTGCCTGCACGCCAGCGGCGATGAGACCGTTTGCGACGCCGGTGACCTGCTCGGCGAACTCTTTGGCTGTGACGTCTACCCAAACCTCGCCCTTGGGGCGGGAGAACACCGTCAGTTCGGGCGTGCGCTCGGCGTGAGTGAAGACGGTGTGCACCACGGACTCGTTGTCGGAGATGGTGAACTGGGCTTTGGCGCTGTACTCACTCACAGGGTGTCATCTCCGTTGGTCTGCGATTCGATGCTGGTTCTGAAGCGGTGGAGTGCGCGGGCGAAGTCTGCGACCTCGGACTCGGTCCAATCGTGCAGCCTGCCGGCGACTTGGTCGAGCCGACGCGCGTCGGCGGCGTCGAGGTATTTGCGGCCAGCCTCCGTGAGGTGCAGCGGATTGCCCTGACGAACGGATCCCGGATCGGCATATACCCAGCCTGCCTCGATGCACCCGCGCACTTGGCGCGAGATGGTCGAGCGGTTGACGCCGAAGACTTCGGAGATCTCCGTGGCCTTGCATCCGTCATTGCGGCCGATGAAGGAGAGGAACGAATGCTGGGCGATCGACGGGTGGTCATCGGAATGCCGATCCCCCGTCATCAACTGCCGCGTCAGGTGCACCAGCTCGTCATGAACGGCTGGTGGACCGGTGAGCGCCATTGCTCCGTCGTGTTGCACTGGGCAACTATAACGCTGCCCCCAGTGTCCGACGCAATATGACCGCCGCCACCGACAAGAAGTCCGTCGGTGGCGGCGTGAAAAGTTAGACCAGATCCTCACCGTTGCGGCGAGCGGTTGCCCAATCCTTGAAGAATCCCTTGCTGATGACTCCCAGCACGACCAAGACCAACGCCGGCCAGATCAGAACATAAATGGTCAGTAGAGCTGTACTCATTCGTATTCCTTCCACTTGTCTCGACGGTTACTTTCCGGACGCTCCCACGGCAGGAAGCTCGTCATCGTCGAAGTCTCCCGTCCGCTGCTTGATCAGTTCGAAATCGAACGTCTCACGCTGATTGACGGACATCGCAAAGCACACGACGGTACTGACGGCATAGGCCACCAAAGATCCGCTGAGCGTTGGGTAATCGTGCAGGAAGCCGATCGCGAACGGCGCGGACAGCACGATCGCCAGGCCACCGACGATCTGCGCAACCTTCAGACCGAAGAATCCAAATACCATGAGTCCCAGCACCACTCCGATACCGATAACGGCAACGATGTCGGAGAAGAGCCCGAACATCCCATCCATCGGCACCCAACTGAATCGGACGGGCAAGAAGGCGGCAAGCGCCACCAGAACCGACACAGTGAAGGCCTTGTTGGTGACCTTTCCCCAATAGAAGCTCGCAATAACCGGGAACACCAGCGCGCCCCACAGCGCGCCGACGAACACCAACAGATCAAGAATGCTCAGTTGCAGACTTGCCAAGGAGATAGCCGCCGCCGTGGCAACTATCATCGTTACTCGGCCGATGAGCAGCATCCGTCGAGGGTTCGCATTGGCCTTGCCTGCGACGGCTTGGCCGTAAACGTCGGTCATCACGATGGACGAGAGCGCCGCAAGGTCCGAGTCTGCCGTCGATGACAGCGCGCCGATGATCATGACAAAGAAGACAGCCAGCAAAATTCCGGGCAGGTACGACGCGGCCATCTGCGGAATCAGATTGTTGACGTCACCATCCATCGGCTCGATTCCGAGGTATAGAGCGAGAACACCCAGCATTCCGACACCAATGACCGTTGCGCCGTATCCGACGGTTGCGGTGATGAAGGTGGGCTTGATCAGGTCTTCGCGGACCGCGAACAGACGTTGGGCAATGGTCTGGTTGCCGATTGCGTAGGCAAGAACTGCCGCGATGTACGGCGCGCCCTGCTCGAAGAAGGCAACGCTCGAGAAGAAGTTGCCCTGCTCAGCAGTAAGGTTGCCTGCCCCGGATTCGAAGGCTGCCGGGAACCCTGCCGCAAAGAAGATGAACGGCACCAAAACCGCTACCGCACCGAGCATTCCGATCAGCTGAACGAAGTCGGTCAACACCGAAGCGCGGAAGCCCGACCACAACGTGTACAGCAAAACGCCCAGCGCAACGATGAACACACCCTGGATGAAGTTGAACGGCGAAAGCAACGTGATCAGCAGACCACCAGCGAGGAAGTTCGACATCAAACTGATGAGACTGCCGACGATATTGGAGCCCGCGAGCATCAGCTGACTCGAGCGTCCGTGCCGCGCGTACATGACCTCAGCCAGGGTGTGGGCTTTCGGCGCTACTTTGCGAATTCGCTGGCCGAACGGATAAATGAAGAGAATCATCAACGCGCCCCACAAACCGTAGTGAATGGGGCCGGAGATTCCGTAGGTGTAGCCAGAAGTGGCAGATGCGTACATCGACGACGCCCAAATCCAGGTGGCCGTCATGCTCGCGGCCGAAACACCAAATCCTAATTTGTTTCCGGCGGTCATAAAACCGTCGGCATTTTCCTGTTTCTTACCAATACGAAGAGAAATCAGAAATGTTCCACCATAAAAAGCAACAAGCAGTGAAACAATTACCAAGGTACTGAACTGGACCATGTCGGACCCCGTCACATGCCACATCCTTCGCACATAATCGGCAGAGCAAAGCACAAAACCCCTGTTCAGGATCTTTGCGCTTCGTTTCTGCACGCCCTAGGAGCGACCGCCATACCAACACCGGTCACATATTCAATTGACTAGCAACACGCACTTCGTCTTTTCGGAAACCCAACCTCCACAAAATAAATCTTCTGCGCAAGCTTTTGGCTCGACCACGCAATTCAACAACTGAGAATCGACCATAGCATGATGGCAATTTCGAACAAAAACTCCGATATTTTCCCACCCGAAAATATTCATGTTTCCGCCGCAGTAAAATCGTGCGCTTCCAGCGCATATAACAACTCCGCATCGATTAAAATCGATGCTCGATTCGATCGCATACCTACATCGACAGGACCATCCTGGCAAACCGTCGGCCCCACTCGGGATCGGCGGAAACATGCTGGTCAAGCGGATTGGAGACAATCGCCCCGATCATTCGCAAGTACACGAGAGTGTCTCGCACCATCCACGTCCAATCGTCGTCCCCGAGTCGTGTTCCGTCTGTTGTCGACCAACCCAATGCCGTGAGGCCTTCGATCATCACTTCACTACGTTCGGACTCCGACAAGCCGGCAGCCAACGTAAGGAACAGAATTCGGCCGGCTTCCTGCGCCAACTCACCCTTTCCCAACGGCATGGCCGACACGATGTGACGCCACAGCTCGCCTTCATATGCAAGCACTGACGCGCCGAGTCGAGTCAGAAGCAATGTGCCTCGGAGTTTCCGGACAAATCTCAGTGTCTTTGCGACTTCAACGAGTACTGCTAATTGCGAGTCACTCCCTGCCGTGACACCGATCCAGTCGCTGCCCCAATCGAGTTCGTCTCGGGCGGCCGCAACATGGTCCGAAGGAAGTGCCCCGGACGCCGTCAAAACAATCCCACCACCTCGCGCGGAGTTCAGCAGCCACAGCAGTTGGCGGGTTGCTCCTTCACGCATCACCTCGAAATAGTTGTCATATCCGCCACGAAGCTCCGATTTGGCAACTGCGGCAAACAGTTTCGGCGCGGAATGAACCGACAGGCGGCGCAAGAACTTCTCGAACACCGAGCTTCCCACAGGTGGTGACTTATGCAGTGCCACTGCAATGGTGACTGCTGCATTGGACTCTGCGGGAACAAAACGTTCGGGATCGAACAGTCCGGCACTCGCCTGCACGTTCAGGAACTCGCGATACCTGATCGGACCGCCAGAATCCTCCGGCGGGCACGCTCTCTCGCCGTCGAGACAGGATGGCTCAGAAATCGGCTGGTCTTCGACAATCTGCTCGAGAACCAACGTGTGACTCCACCTTGCGCGGGCGTCGTACTCATAACGGACGTACTCCCCTACCGCGGTAACTGCCTCGTCGATCCGGACTTCGTCCTCACCGAACTCGTCTTCCTGGTATCCGTCGCGCTCGATCACCTCTGGCGCGATATACCGATCTGGGCCATTGTCCGTTGAATGATGGACACTCACCCACTGATGAGCGTGTTGATCTCCCCATCCCATCACCGCCTGCACAATCGAATGAAGTTGGTCCAGTTCGGTATTCGACGGAACCGAAAACCGTCTCCAAATAGGCGGCGTGATGCAATCGAGTTCGATCCGCATGACAAAGTTCGCCACCTCCGGCCGTCGACGCTGATTCCGCATCTGCCTCGGCGGAAGGACCTTCATCTGGCTTTGCGCCGCTTGAGATGCAGCTACCAAACGCAGATGTGAAGCTCGCCGAACTCTCTGACCCGTCATGCATGGAGGCTAGATCTACCTACCGACAGCCGAGATACTCACTGCCACAAGGTTGCCCGATTTGTCGGGGCTCGCACGACGTCGTTGGTCGGCTGTCAAGTCCTGATCAGCGCGGACCTGCGCAGGCATTATTGATCATCCACTGCGCGGACAATAGTGTGCGCCGATTACCGTAGACCTGACAGCTACCGTACGAAAACAGTGCCCAGCGCCTGCTCGGACTGGCACAGAACATGAGGATCCATGAGCGACCAAGACACGACCGCCGACCAGCCCCTCCACATCAACGGCGCAATTGCCTTGGTGACGGACGAGCGCGACGAGTTGGTTCGCCTGTGCGTCCAGACCCTCGCCGAACTACTGGGCAGTGAGCCTGCCACCGATGACGACGGCGACATTGTCGTGCCGGTTCACGGGTTTGTCGTCTACGTGACAGTTGCGGATGACGGCCCTCAGATCAACGTCTGGTCTTCGGTTCTGACCGGCCTCGGCAATCCCTCGCACGCTGCAACCCGGTTGATCGAACTCGCGCAGGAATGGCCGCGCCTGCGCTTCGCTTTCAGCGGCGACCACCTGCTGGTCTCCACGATGCTCGACGCGGACCCCTTCGCCCCGCAGCATCTGCTGAACTTGATCGACGAGGTTCACGACTTCACTCACGAACTCGACGACGATTTCGCTGAATCCTTCGGCGGAGCCCTCGACTGCGACGCGGATGACGACAGCTACGCCGGCGAATGCAACACCGGTGGCTGCGGCGACGATTGTGACTGTGATTGCGGCAATGACATAGCCAAGAGCGAGATCGATATCAAAACAGCCGTGTCTACGTCAGGCAAGTAGCCCACCGAACTTCTCTTCGAGGGTGCACACGCAAATTGTGCGGTGAGCGTGCACCCTCGAAGCCAGCAATGCAACCCACACCTTCTAGGTGCGAACGCCGTCGAGTGCCACGAGCTGTCAGTTGGCGCAGTTGACCAACCCAGACCCAAGCTAACCTGCACATAGTCAATGTCGAGCACATTACGTCTTCTTCCTGACGACACTCAACCCACCGCCCCGAACGCTCCCCCAACGTCCGCTTCGAATCGCTTTACCCAATTCGAACTACCAGTGTCCGCAGCTGGACGAATTCAACGCAGCACCACCAGTCCTGACTTCCTTCAGGATCCACCTGGCCCTACTCTTCCCAAACACATTCGACCGCCGAAGCGTCGAGCACCCCCGCAACGCAGTGAGTCACACCGTCTACACTCGAAGAGAACCATCGTGAAGTCTCCGATGAAACTGCTTCTGCATCCAGGATGCTGCACCACACTCCGAGACTTAGTCGATTTACAGCGGCGAAGATCCGAAATCTCCGGTCGTTATTTTCTCATACTCCACGGCCAATCTCTCAACGCCATTCTCAACAATACAACGGCGAGAATTCCACGCGAATGAAGCACACAGCAAGTTACACACGGCCGACGAGCGGATGACAACTGGTACGGCAAGACCCGATCAGGCACCCAACCAGAGCCTGCACCACGCAAAACGTAAAATGCTATTCGTACACGGGCTGTGCCCTGTCCATCCGTCAGAATTTAAACTCCGACGATCTCGAATCCTTCCACCACAATACAGGGGTCCCATATACAATGACAGCAGGAAGCACCCGTACCCGTCCTAGTTAGGTCATATGCAATGCCGCGGTCATTACCCCTCCCAAGCATCAAACGGCGCACTCCGGGTCAGTGCGGTATTTGAAGTGGATGGATCAAGCCACAACCCAAGTACGCGCCGGTTCAGCATGCTCGACGTAGGAAGCGCACCTGCCGCACCCGGAATCTACGCCTGGTACGCGTCATTTCGCGCAAGCCCGCAGGACTGGCTCACACGCCCGCACGATGGCCAGGACGCAGCAACCGACGGCTTCTTTCAATTACTCCGCGAGTACGCCGGCTACCATGAACCGCTTCCGATCACTCTAAAAGGCTCGGCAACTTACGGTGGAGCGTGGTCAGGTGAGCTGGAGCTTGACCACGGCATACAAACCATGATCCGCAATAATGGTGACGCGCCGATGGAAGTTAGAACAGAAAAGGACCGCGACGCGTTGGCCGATACTGTCAATTCACCCGAGGGTCGACGAATACTCGCATCCGTACTCGGTCAAGCAACTCCCGTCTTTTCTAGTCCACTGTATATAGGGATAACAGAGAACTTACGACAACGACTGGAAAAACACCGAAAAGATTATACTCACGGAATGGAGTACCTCAGCGAACATCCTGGCGAAGAAAAGGAACTGCAGGCAAAGGCCAACGGATTCGGACTTCGCGCCGCTGCCCGCGGCATCGCCATGGAGAACTTAGAAGTTTGGGTGATCGATCTGAACAACGATGAAAATAGAGAAACAACTGACAAGGAACTTAAAGAAACAGCACGATCGGCGGAATGGCTTCTGCATCGACTATTCTCACCAGTACTGGGAAGGCAATAATTATGCTTAAATCAACCCCTACCAATTCGTTTCGAGACCTAATCCAGGGAACCTGGGGAACCTTCAACACGCCCGCAGGACGAGTTGAATATATCATGACGAAGGCTCGATTAGGCGAGGAGTCTCTCGATCCGGAACGTCTACTAACCAAGAGTTTGCGGCCAGTACGCGAAGTCATGTCTGCGGACGACCTCGACTTCAATCAACTCCTACAACGCGACCTCGATGATCACCGAGTTGCTACAAACCTAATTCGGTATCTTCTAAAAAATCGCACAACTGGACCAACATTTTTTCCTCCAATCGTCGCAGTATTGCTGCCCTTCCGAAATAAAGTCCCATCAACTTTCCCTGAATATGGAGACGTCTCCAAGGTTTCGGACAGTGGAATGACGTGGCGCCAAGAGCAAGCCGGGGAGTCATTTCAAGTCCGGCGATTGTTTGACGAAGAAACTAATTCAATTCACAGCATCAATCTTGCTCAATTGAGATGGAATAGTACGACGGCACAGATAGTCGTACTCGACGGCCAACATCGCGCGATGGCATTGCTCGCAGTCGATCGAACCCTTTCACGAACCTGGCAAGACAATGAAGGAGCGAAGTATCGCTCCTTCTACGAACAACAGGTTGAACAATATCTCAAGGAGTTTGATCCATCGAAAAAACTTGATCTCAGCAAGATCGAGGTTCCCGTAACTGTTTGCTGGTTCCCCGAACTAACGGGAGACGACGCCCATCCACACCGGGCCGCACGTCAATTGTTCGTCGACGTCAACAAGGAAGCGAGGCCCCCAAGCGAATCGCGAATAATCCTCCTTTCAGATGCAGAACTAACCAATGTTCTAACTCGAAGCCTTCTCAGCGAGTTGCGCAGCCAAGGAAAAAATGTCCTACCCTTGTGTGCGGTAGAATATGATAATCCAGACGTCAATAGTAACCGTCCTGCTCGCTGGTCAGTACTTACTAACATAAATCTACTCAAAATGGCTGTAACTAGATGCGTATTCGGCCCTTCGAAATACTTAACTAACGTTGAGCAGAAGTTTGGCGGACGTGAAAGTAAAACCGAGCGTGATACTTTTATGCGCGAACAGCTAGGTATACACAACATATTTCCATCCGAAATTCAAGACGGGAACTTTTCTTACCGCAGAGACTCGATCGGGGATACAAACTTCCCTCTCGGACAGGTCGAAATAATTAGCAACCAATTCTCTAAAACATGGGGCTCAGCAATAATTTCCCTTTTATCGCATGTACATCCGTATTACGCCCACACCAAAGCCTTGATTCGCATGGAGAACGACTGGAGTTCTGCAATAGAACCATCGGCTGCACTTGCCCGAGATGCACTGTTCGGAGGAGTCGGCGTCTACTGGACGCTCAAGGATAGCTATGAGCATCACAAAGACGAAATACGAACGAACAAATTCAAAACGACACGCAATGCCACCGATGATGTAATTAAAGCATGGGAACTCATTGAAAGTAAGAAATCCGATTTCGAGGTACTTCGAGCGGTAGAATATTTAGGATCATCCAAGAATGACAAAAAAGAGATTAGTAAACAGACGTTCGATGTATTCAACACTCACGCGTGTCAACTAGGATTGATAATTACTTTCGGAACTTTATGGGAAATCCGAAAGAAAAACCACAGTCGCATCGACACGTTGGAAATTCCTCAGTTTGCAGATTGCGTCGTTGAAGCTCTGAATGCATACTTCAACACAGAGGAGCACCGAGGAACCAGCCGAGATCGGCGGGTCGCTTTCAGCAGATCCGTAACGCACCCAATCAATCAAATATCAAGCATGGATACTCCACGTGCAATTTATTTCCGCTATTTTTGGCTTCAGATACTGGATACATCTTCATCCTGGGATAAAATCAGTGACTGGTTCCCAAACCGTTCAAATTTCCAAGATGCGTTAGATATTTCTCGAACAACCTACTTCGAATATTGCGTATCGGAGCGACAAAAGTCGCTTCGCGCAAGCAATCCCGGTTTGAATGACAGACAACGGAAGCTAAGAGCCGAGAAAGAAACCGAAAAAAGCTTACGGCAGGCATTGGCAAGGTGGTTTGATGTGACCAGCCAAGATTTTGACAGCTGGCTTAATAAGCCACGAGTTGAGCAGAATAATAGCGAAATTGATTCAGAAGCCTCGATCTCATCGGAGGACGAGATCGCAGATCCAGATCAAGCAGTGTCCGACGGAAAACCGACAAGCTTGGAGGAACTTCTAGCCTCAGAGCATGAATAGCAATCAAATATAATTGTGCAGGCGCCAACTGCGTTTTATGGCAAACACCAGTAGCGCAAAAGGCAACATCATATTTGACTACCAAAGCGCAGGACATGGGCGAGATTTTCTCGTTCGGACATAGACACAGAAGAGAAGGTTCATGGAAAGCGGCACAACTGGTGGGCTACGTCACCTCGACATTGAGTCCCGATACCGAAGTGACAGCCATTCTGTTGTGTCCGATTTTTACGTTCCAATACTGGAACAATCTGTAACATACAGCCGGGCTGTCGGCTATTTTACCGGCACCAGTATGAAGATGCTCGCCCGAGGAATTGATCGAATCGCACAACGCGGAGGCACGATTCGGATCATCGCATCGCCCCATTTGACTGTGTCCGACATCGAAGAGATCGACCGCGGCTACGATCGCCGGCGGATCGTCGAACGTGCGGCATGTAGAGAATTGTCAGCAGATCTCGACCCAACGATACTGGATGGTCTCAGCGTAGTAGGGTCATTGATCGCCGCTGGCAAACTCGACATTAAGCTTGCATTCGTTAAAGGCCCCAGAACCATCGGGATCTATCACGAGAAAATGGGTATTGTCCGCGACGAATACGGAGACCTCGTCGCTTTCACAGGTAGCTCAAATGAGACATTGGGCGGACTGGTAAACAATTTTGAATCGATAGAAGTCTACCGGGGATGGATTTCTGGCGACGGACCGCGAGCGTTGCGACTCGAGTCGGATTTCGAAGAACTTTGGGCGAATGTCACTGAGAACCTCGACGTCGAAGAGTTCCCAGACGTGGCTCGCGACCGACTTATACAAATCGCATCGGAACGTCAAGTCACCTCAATATCGCCTCAAGATGATCCCCGTGCTGGAGAGTCCGATCACTTCAGCGAAGCACGACAGCTGCGTATACCTGAGTCCCTCGAACCTCGCGACTACCAGCGTGATGCTGTCAATAGATGGCTTGGCCAACGCGGACGCGGGATCCTTAAGATGGCTACGGGCACAGGAAAGACCAAGACAGCATTGTTTGCTGCCACTCGAATCGCTGAGGTAGAAAATCGTAATGAACGGCCTCTGATCCTTCTCATCGTTGTTCCTCTGCTGTCGCTCGTCGACCAATGGACTGCTGATATCCGCGAGTTCGGAGTTCAACCCATTGCGGTCTACGAGGACAGCAAAAAGTGGATACCCCAAGTTGAAGGGGAGCTCCGCGTCGCCAAACTTGGGTTGCGCCCAGTAGTGATTATGGTTGCAACAAATAGGTCGTTCTCTGGCAGCCGATTTCAGTCAATACTGGGCCGTATAAATCAACCAATGATGCTCATCGCCGACGAAGCTCATAACCTCGGATCGCCGGCATATCGAGACCTGCTTCCGGCAATGGCCACATACCGCCTAGGCCTTTCGGCTACACCTGAAAGGTGGCTCGACGATACTGGCACTGACGCCTTGGTCGACTATTTCGGCCCAATTGCGTTCGAACTCGGGCTCAAAGAAGCAATTGAAGACCTCGGCGCGCTCTGCCGCTACTACTACTATCCTCGCATCGTAGAGCTGACCACCGATGAGAATCAACGCTATGCAGATCTGACAAGCAAGATCGGGAAGGCCTACGCTGCAGGTGAAGCCGTCGGCGATCCAGATTCAGATTCACCACTTGGCGCCCTGTTGCGCAAACGAGCAGCAGTGCTGGGACACGCACAGGCAAAGATTGACGCGCTTCGAAGAGACCTTGAGAAAAGAACCGATCAGTGGTTCCAGCTTGTCTACTGCGCTGAAGGAAATGCTCCTGCAGACGCGGGCGACCCCCCAGGCCCGAATCAGCTCTCCGAGGTCGCAGAACTGATCGGCAATAGCATGCGGATGCAAGCTCACGCGTTTACCTCCGAAACCAGGCGTCCGCTTCGCAAGGAGCTGCTTAGTCGCTTCGCATCCGGCGACGACCTACAAGTACTGATTGCAATGCGCTGTCTCGACGAGGGTGTTGACATCCCTGACGCTCGGATCGGCTACTTGTTGGCTAGTAGCAGCAACCCCCGTCAGTTCATCCAACGGCGTGGGCGTATCCTACGCCGAGCCCCCGGCAAGGATACCGCGATAGTCATCGATTACATCGCAGTGCCACCTAGCAGCGAGCCGATCAACTTCGATACCGAGCGCAACCTGATGATCCGCGAGCTGGTGCGGGTTAACGAATTCGCAAAGATTGCCGAGAACTACAGTGAGTCGCTAGAGGTGCTCCGGCCACTCAAAGAACGCTATGAGCTCATGGACTACTAACCAACACCTCAGACCTCCCACAGCACGCACCAAGAGAATCAGGAGAGCGATGTGACTTCCCCGCAGCGCACCGAAAAGCAAGTGCTACAAGAACTTAGCCAAGAAGAGCGCAGGCTCCTCAGGCGTGTCCTCGAGATCGAGTATTCGAAGATGCATCTCAGCGCGGCACTTCCGACAGACGAAATTCTCGCTGCAGTGAAGGAAATCATCCCGTGAAACTCCACTACATCGAGTTGACAAACTTCCGCCAATTCCAAGGCACGCAGCGATTCAACCTCGAATCCTCCGATAAAAAGCCAGTGAGTCTGCTCTTCGGCGCCAACGGCGCTGGAAAGACAACACTTCTCAACGCATTCACCTGGGCCCTTTACGGATCGTTATCCGACGATGTCGAAGTGCAAGACCAGATGGTCACGGACATCGTGTGGCGACAGCTGCCCTCGGGCTCTTCGGCGAAGATTGCTGTCGAATTGGTCTTCCAGCATGAGGGCCAGAACTACAAGCTGCTGCGAAGCGCTAGCCTTTTGAAGGAAGACGATAAACAGCCCACGCCGTACCCTGACATTGCGCTGTGGGCAAACAACGGGGACGGACAGTCGGTCAAGGTCGACGCACCCCAGCAGAAAATTTCATCTATTCTACCCCAGAGCGTGAGTCGTTTCTTCTTCTTCAACGGTGAACGCATAGAAAAGCTCGTACAAAAAGGTGCATATAGCGAGGTCAAACAGGACATTAAAGCGCTGCTTAACATCGAACATGTCGAACGCGCAATCGCCCACCTTCCCAAAGTTGACCGTAAGATCACTGCCACCCTGAAGGACCGCGGTGGGGAGCAAGCCAGTGAACTACAACGCGAGATTGATGAGATCGAGGATCGCCAAACACAGCTTGACACCGATCTCCAGACGCTAGACGGCGAACTGTCGACATTCAGGGCAGAGCGAGACGGAGTACTCGATCTCTTAAGAAAGCACGCGGAAGTCGCACCTATCCAGAAACGCCGAGACCAAGCAGTCATCGAGCTGACAAACGCGCGTAGCTCCGTCGACATGTCGCGAGCAGAACAAGCTAACATCATTGCAACACGCGGATTCCTAGCCTTTACTGACGATCTCGTCGCGAAAACATCCAGAACGGCATCCACCCTTTATGAAAAAGGAGCGCTGCCAGCTCCACTGAAACGCGAATTTGTTGACCGCCTACTCGACTCCAATAAGTGCATTTGTCACGCGCCGCTTGCCACCGGTAGTGATGCTCGCACACACGTCCAAGAATGGCGGCAAAAGGCCGGCCTGCAGGCAGTCGAGACGGCCTGGCAGCAACTCAATGGTCAGATCATCCCGATGAAGTCGGCCCGCGCCGACCTGAGAGAAGCACTTCAAGAGTCTGCCGTCAGGCTTGCAGACGCCAGCCAGCGAGCGTCAGCCCTAGAGGCCGAAGTTTCCGAACTGTCTGGTCAGCTGAAGAACACGAATCTTGAAGATGTTCAACGGCTCGAAGACAAGCGCATCGATTTCGACAAACGGATCATCGACACTGCACGCAAGATCGAATCCGCGAGAATTCGTCTAGAGGATTCCGGTAAAATGCGTGCACAGAAGCAGACACAGCTTAATCAAGCTGAAGTGAAAGATGGACTCGCGAGTAAAGCCCGGGATCGGTCGGAACTTGTTCGCGGAGTGCAACGGGCTCTAAACGAGATTCTAGCGATCCGTTCGGACGAAATGCGGCGGCGACTTGAAGCTGAACTTCAGGCCATATTCGGCAGCATCACCATCAAAAAATACACGCCACGACTCAACGCAAACTTCGAGCTGACGCTTCATCAAGATGTCGATGGTGTCGAACTTCAAGTTCCTAAATCGACCGGCGAAAATCAAATCTTGAGCGTGTCATTCGTCGCCGCTGTGTCGAAGCTGGCAAGAGAGATCCGTACCGAGCACCGAGCCGAGGGTGACGGAGCCGCCGACAGCGGTACATATCCGATCGTGATGGACGCCGCGTTCGGTTCCCTGGACAAGAACTATCAGAAAGAAGTATCGCGGGCACTGGCAAGGCTGGCACCACAGCTGATCGTTCTCGTCAGCAAAAGTCAAGGAATGGGCGAAGTCATAAATGAATTGCGCCCGCATGTTAGTAACATGGGAGTACTTGTGACAAATACTACGTCGTTGCGGGACGTATCCGAATTTATTGAGATCGATGGCTCCAACTATCCATATATTCGAGCCGGTGCCGAATCAAATCACACCCAACTGGAGGTCATCGGACAATGACAGCCCCTTACACTGACGTTCGAGTAAGACGTCCACAGGCTCACGAACAGCTCATCCATGACATGCGTAGCGATGCATCATTTCCAACGAACCGCGATGTCCTACTCTTCGCCGCAGCTATTGGCGTTCGGTTTGGCCGGAGTGCCGCTTTCCTTAACTCCGGTGAACCGATCAAATACGACACCCTTACCGCCCCCACCTATGCAGACGCATTCGTTTCGATGATCGCCGCCAACGAAATCGAAGACCCTGAAATTTTGGACACTCAACGCACCGATGAGCGCATTAAGATATTTGAACGGTTCGCGAATGGCGGCCTTGAGTACATTCAGGAGCTCATCAATACCAGAGGTCAGCCCGTCGAACTCATTCTCGCCGATCTTGTGACAGATGCGCTTTCCGAAGGCAGTCATGTAGCACCTGCCTCTATCGAAGATCTGTTGGGTGGGAGAAACTGGACTTAGCTAGATGCCGCCGGTATCCTCACCCCTGCAGGATACCGGCAGTATTTAAAGTCGGCACTCAAAATCGCGATCAACTTTAACGGTTGTGCAATCGATGTCCTCGCACAAGTTTACCTCTGGAAAAAAGCGCCCGCTGCCATCCCTGTTCAGTGCCAATCTGCTCGGGACACTCGTACAACCCAGCACGCATCTCTGCCTTCGTCAATTTGGCGTATAAATCTCGGCGAGGGTCATCTCGACTAACAAATTCTTCTTTCCGATGCAGCAAAGGAGGGTTTGGGGATTTCGAATAGTCGCGCCAATTTACGGTTAATTCGCGTAAGTTTACAGTCACAGCCGATCTGAGCGTTGGGTGCGCTTCCCGTTCGAACGCCGGATAGCTCAAGAACGATACTTGTGGTTTCACTACTGATAGCTTGACTAAGTTTGCATTTTCGATCGTGCCTGTCAGTGTTCGGGCACAGCCTTCGTACACCTGCAAAAGTGGTGGAAGCTCGGCAAGGGCATTGCGGTGTACATACAGTGCTGTGGGGGTTTGTTTTCCGACTTTCGAACTGCGCGCTGAAATGATCACCATTGTCGGATTACCCACAGCAACTAGCAGCCGATCGCCTTGAACCGTAAAGTCACGGTATGAACCAAAGCTTGTCTTAATATCGTTCCTCAGCGTCATATTCAATTGTGACAGCTTCGGGCGACCACCAAAACGCGCCAACGCAGCGTAGACGAGCAGTTCCGAGCGCCGCTGGGCTGTGATCTGTTGCCAATATTCGTCGTCGGTCACTCGGTGAATAAGATTCAATGCTCGACCGATGCTTCCGAATTCCTCCTTAATTTCATCTTGATTCGTTGTATTCAACTCACCTTTCTTTGGGGGTCGCGCATGAGCGGTCATAAAATCGATTAGCGGCGCCAAACGATCTCGATTCGCCTCGTACTGCGCGTGCGGATCAATCCGCACCTGAGGACGGTAGACATACACACGGTTGGCCAAAAATTCCTGTTGCGCACTTTCGTCACGAAATACGTAGAATATTCCAGGAGCGGCCGCGGCTGGTTTGACGCCTAGCACCTGTTCGATCCAAGCGGAGAGTTCCGACTGCTCATAGAATTTTTGAAATGTTCCGGACTGTGTAATTATACCGTCGTATACACGGCGACCGATCAGATTCCGCGACTCCCAGACCAGCCGTCCCGAGACCACCAGTACGCGTTCAGCCAGTTGCCATGCCGCGCGAAGTGTCTCAGCTCGTTCGACTCGATCCTCGATGACGTTTATGACGTAGCCCAAATTCACCACGTCAGCAGAGGTCTTGACTGTGTCAGGGCGGTGTCCGGGATCCCACCCACTGGCGGTATATCCCATCGAGATTAGGCTTCGGAGATCACCACCGCGACCACATCCATAGTCAAAGATACTCCGCCCTGGAACCAGGATCTGGTCCCCCAGCGCGAAGCTCATCGGCCGAGACAATGCCGTCCGCGCCATTGCTGTCTTGTGCCGTGCGATGGAATTCATGATATTCAAATCACTCTGTCAGCGCGAGCTTTACCAATCCACCGATATCCGAGGACCGGGTGTCACCTATCAAATAGCCGATCCCACGGTGTAGGTGGAGGCGAAATTGGCTAGCGATCGACTCGTCGTCTAGCGGCAGTCCATCTCGGTAAGATCGAAAACGTACCAGCGCCCAGAGGACCTCTCCGTGGTTACCAGCAAAGACACGCCACGTCATTTCGACGCTACTATCGGTAACCAACTTCACCGCGGGTGGAACGTTAGGCTCGGCAAGGGATCTGCATAATGCCCAGCGGCAGAGGACATTCCAATGCGCGATACCAGTGCGGCGCTTCAGTGTAATGAGCTGATCGCGGGCAGACTGTGACAGACGAACATGTTCAACAGGCATATGCATTACTCCCAAAAATAGCCGGGTAGAACTGATGTCGAGTTGGTCTCTTGATCGAACGACAGCCGGTAGGACCGTCCGACAAATTTTTTCATTCGTGCATACGTCGCTTCGTCGATTTCAGTATCCGTTGATAACAGAATGACCTGGTGACTCGCGTAAGGAAAATACCGGTCGACCAGATGCTCACGATGCGAACCATCAAGCCTGCCCAGCGGAGTGTCGACCACAACCGGCAGAGGTTGTCCTGATGCGCGCGCGAGCCCCCACAGTAACGACACCGCGAGCAACTGTCGCTCACCTGCTGATAGCTGATTCGCCAGCAATCGGCTTCCGTCGCGCCCTGCCAATTCGACGGTGTACGTGTCAGGGTCAATCACAACGGAATTGACAAGTGACTCCTTCCGAAGCAACCGCTGCAACGCTTCAAGAACCAAATCTCCTATCCGACCGAGGTACCGACGTGTCGCCGCCGCACGGAGCGCCTCGAGGGTTGCTCGCACCTTGTCCACATGCGTCACCACACGAAGATCATCGTCAATCGACAAGTTAGCCTGCGCAAGTCGATCAAGTTCGTTCTCATACGCGACCTCGCTTTTCGAGGTCTCGACCCTCCGCGCAGCAAGAGCTTCGTCTACCATCGTGTACACCGCTTGGTTGCGTGCCAGCTCTGCATTCGCGCGATCCAGCTTCCCTCGCAGTTCCGACAACGACTCCGGATCGGGCATCGCCACCAAAACACGCTCGAGTTGTTCGAGTTCCGCGCGCACCCCCACCCGACGCTCAAGGAGACTGGTTAACCTACGTTGGGCCGCGGGTAAAGCGGATGAGCGCAGAAATACAATGGGACTTGGGTCTGCGACGCCGGTTACTACGTCGAGAGCACTGCCCACTTCGCGTTGCTCGCGATCAACCCTCATGAATTCCGCAACTGCATTAAATACATCGCTTGCGACTTCCGCACCCTGAAGCAGCATCAACACCGAATTATCGCGTGAACCAAGGACTTCGGATACGACTCTATGCTGCGACGCACCGGATTCAGCACGTATTTGCTGCTCGAGATCAGCCAGCAGTCCCTGCACCTGCAACAGAGGTGCTACATCAGCGGCTTCCTCACGCAACTCATTCTCGATACCTTTCAGGCTCTCGCGCTGAGATTCCAGTGCGCTCTCGGTTGACGCTCGCTTGTCCAGAAGCTCCCCACCAGATGATCGATATAGTTCCGACAGTTCGAAGTGAAGCTTCTCGGCGCGCTCCAGTTCTACTCGCGCAGTTGCCACTGCGTCGAAAGCCTGGCTCTCCTCTTGACGCGCCGCGACGGAAAGTCGCTGCTTATCGTCAACCGTGGATTTCAGACTTTCCGGTATCTGATTGACGCGGTGCCGCCTGCGCAACACCGCGAGATCAGTGGTCAACCGATCGACCAGATCCAAACCGAGCAGCGCTGAAAGCGCCGAACCCAGCACCTCCCTCGATTTTTGAATGTCCGCCAACGCTTCGATCTGCTCGCCGTCAAAGAAGAATAACCCGGCTATCCCACGAGGTAAGAACGTCTCGACATGCTCAGCCCACGTCGACGTGAGCGCTTTATCAGCTCGACCATCAACTTCGACCTCCAACCGTTCGCGAATGGCCCCTGAGGTTCCCCCCCAGCTCCTGGCAATTCGATAAGTGTGCTCGTTGCCCTGTTGATGTGCACGAAATGTCAACTCCACCGAGGACGAGCTACTTGCGGGGGTTCCGCGATGAATCAAACCTCCGAGGTAGTTCTCGTAGCTGCCGGTTCGGCGCCCGTTCAGCTGCGCGAGAGTGCCATACAAAGCAAGGTGTATGGACTCCAAGAAAGTGGTCTTGCCTGCCCCATTCAATCCCCCGACCAGAATTATCGGCTTGTTCGAAGATCGGGGCGCAAGGTCGATCGAGTGTCGGCCTGCGAAGGTACCAATGTTCTGGAGTACCAGTTTGTCGAGAATCACCGGTCTACCTCAGTCTCGATTGGACGAATATAGCCATCAGAGATGTCGAACTCATTGAAGTCTTCACTGTCAGAAGTCCTGTCCAATGCGTTCTTTCGCGTGTGTGCACGATCCAAGGCATCGTCTTCGTTCTCGTAAAACCCGCGACGCAGCGCCTGGCTCAACGAATCAAACACTCCTGCCCGTCGCGCTTGCAGTTGGTGTCGTTGCTCTATGTCTAAGAGCTCGCGAACCAGTTCGAAGTGCAAGCGATCGTCACCCACTACTTCCTGCAACAGCGCAACCGTCTCGGGACCGAGCGGAAGGTGCTCGTCGAGCGTTCGTCCGGGGTACTCCTCTTGCATGGCTTCCGCATAGATCGCCGGCAAATTATCTTCGAACTCATGCTTGTCGACCACCCAAATACGGCGAATCTCTTCAAGCTCAGCTAAGGTCACCAACTCAAGACTGCTTACGTACTCGGGTCCGTTATCTCGGATCCATCTTTGTGCTTCAAGCAGCTTGCGTACCCAGGACTCGCGTGAATTCTGGGTATACGGACCAGGAATAGGACGGCCATGGAAGAGCTGAACCGATCCGTTCATCCTGCGGAAGTCGCGCAAGTGGCGGTCGTCCGCCACGTCGAGCTCATCCCGGAGCGCGAGCAGCGGAAGCATCCACTCCTTCTCCTCATCATTCTGAATCATCGCGGACATCGATTTGTCCTTTTCCACCAACGTGCATGTCCAGCAGCCGAATCGACTGCTCCCGCAGCTGGGCGTGGTCGAGTCGACGACGAGGGGGCACTCACCGTCAGCAGAAGCGCCTTGGTACATCGTGAGTAGTTCCTTGTTCGAATAACCCCAAGGATTCTGGCTCTGCATCAGATAGGTCCACACATCGTCGTTAGACCAGTTTTCGACAGGGGAATAGACGAGACAGTTCGGCAACGACTCGTTCGGACTCAGCATGTCCCGAACTCGACGCGATTCCAATTCGGTCATCCGATGTGACCTGCCTGAGCTTTCAGCCTTACGCGTACCCAGTACAAGAATTGCTTCACCGTGTGACTTCACCATGTTGGTTATGAAGCTATTTGACGGTTTGATCTTGAGCCGCTCGGTGCACCAACGAAACTTAGGCCGCGGCGCAGGGTAACCACGTCCGGCCAGATTGACCCAAAAGGTATCCGCGACAGCGGGTGTCAACTTATGCGGCTCAATCGGAAGACCCTGCTCGATCGCCGCTGCTCGCATCGTATCTAGCGAATGCGTTACCCAAGCCGACACAACTGGGTTTTCTACCAACGTATCAGTGCTGATGACATGAACCTTCTTGGTCCGCTGTTCAGGCTCAAGCTTGGCCAACGCTTGCCAGACCAACTGAAGCACGGCAGTTGAGTCTTTACCCCCGGAGTATCCGACTACCCACGGAATACCATCAGAAAGGTACAGCGCTTGTGTTTGCTCTATCAGCGCGTCGATAGTGTCGGACAACCCGAGTTCAGAAAAAGCAGAGCGAGGGCGGGCGGGCGTAATCGGAATATTGCGCATCATGATTCTCCTAGATTGAAGGCGTCCTCAGCGCGTTGCTCCTCAACAGGGAGCGGCAGCCCGAGCTTCTGGCGTATTAGAGATGTCGTCAACAGAACGTTTCCAGCACTCTTCGAGACCCGCCCTCCGGAAAGAGCTCGTCCTTCCCACGTCGCAGAATTTGAGCGACGCCAATCGATGTCAGACAAGTTTTTCAAAGTCTTTGCCCAGGAACGCTTGTCGCGACGACCGGTAATCAGGCTGTTACCCACTTTGCCGAGCGAGTGCAGAACTATGCCGTGACTATGTATGAAGTCTCGCCTGATCTCGCCTGCACTTACCTCACGCTGGCGAACCTGAGACCATTCCGGCATATAGCGTGCGACTGTCTCCCAGTACGACTTGGCAAGGTCGACGCGCACGTCGACCGGCTCGCCCTCGAGACCGCCGAGCAAAGCACGGTTGGCACTGTAGAGCGCAGACAGAGTGAACAACCTTCGAGATCGAGCGGCAAGATTGCTGGACTCAGTCTCGGTGAGATCGGAGAACAGGTCCGACTCGAAGACCACTGACCGTGTGATCGAGGACATGTCATCTCGGTGGTCGTAGAGAACACCGATCGATTTTGCGGGGCGAATCGCATATCGATTCAAGTCAGCGAACATTTGCTGGGAACGCTTCAGCCCGACATCAAGGAACATCACGATCGGAATCGTCTCGTCCCCGAATTCGGGAATCTCGCTAAGAGCTTCCTGAATCGCAGCGCGCCTGTGCTGTCCGTCGTTGATAACGAATCGTGCCGACATCGGAATTGTCAAAGTACCCACACGATCGTTCGCGCCGCCTCCACCGAAAGCGTCGAACGTCACGTTCGCGTCAACCGATGCTGTAAGCGCGGAAAAAACGTAACTGCGAGGGTTGTCCACCATATATCGCGCGATCTCCGGGACCCTTGCCCTGTTCAACGTCCGCTGAGCTCGCAGTTCTGGGACAAGCTCCTCGTCGCCGAACAGGAACAATCTGGGGATCAAGCGCAACGGACACATCGTCACGAAGTACTCTCGCCCAGCTTGGATCCCGCGGATTGCCGGGAACACGTACTCGAAACCGGTGCTTCGCAGCTTGTCATTTTTTGGACCGTTGTCCACCTGTACCCCCGACTGTTTGCAACTACGCCTGTTCGGAACTATACATCCGAACATTTCCCAAACCGAAACGAACTACTCCTGCATCCGTCACGTAAAGTTACGTACATGACGATAGCGCCGGGCACCGACACCAACAGTCGAGGCAATTCGGGTGATTCAAACCATCCGACGTACCTCGACTGCAACGCGACGACTCCCGTGGATCCAGCGGTGCTTGCCGAGGTGCTCTTGTTCCTCCAAGACGAATATGGCAACGCAGGCAGCAGAACTCACTCCTATGGGCAACGAGCGAAACAGCGAGTCAATCGCGCGCGCGAGGAAGTTGCAGCGGTTGTTTCCGCCAAACCAGACGAAGTCGTCTTCACAAGCGGGGCAACTGAAAGCAACAACATTGCAATCCTCGGGCTTGAGGAAGCTGGCACGCGAACCGCACGACGCCACATTATTGCAACGCAAATCGAACACAAGGCTGTGCTGGAACCCGTCGAGCGCCTACGACAACGAGGGTTCGAGGTGACATTGCTTCCTTCCTCCGCTGACGGGCGAATAAATCCCGACGACGTTGCCGAGGCTCTACGCCCAGACACCCTCATCGTCTCGATCATGGCTGCGAACAACGAAACCGGTGTCATCCAGCCAATCCCCGACGTCGCAAAAGTGCTAGACACACACGACGCCTACTTCCACGTCGATGCGGCACAGGCGTTCGGGAAAATTACGAATCATATAGTCTCACCACGCATCGATATGATCAGCATTTCCGGACATAAGCTGTACGCGCCCAAGGGAATTGGTGCGTTAGTAGTTCGACGTCGCGGCTATAATCGAGTTCCCCTCACACCCTTGACTATCGGAGGCGGCCAAGAACGGGGGCTACGTTCAGGGACACTCCCAGTAGCGCTCATCGCAGGGTTGGGAACAGCTTCAATAGCCGCAATGACAAATCACACGGTATGGCGTGATCACTGCCTCGAATTGCGCAGGGGCTTACTGGACGCCCTCAAGCCTCTCAACGCGGATCTGAATGGCGATCCAGAATTCACGATGCCACACACGCTCAACTTCTCGATTCCCGGCGTGGATTCAGAAGCCGCTATCGTCGCGCTCAAAGATATCGCCGCCATTTCAAACGGGTCTGCCTGCACTTCTCAAAGCTACGACCCGAGTCATGTTCTCGTCGCCATGGGCCTTTCCCAGAAACGGATCCAGGGCGCACTTCGCTTCTCATGGAGCCACCTAACTGAACTTCCGAACTGGTCCGCAATTGCCGAACGGCTCCATCACATCCGAACTCCGTGACGATCAGACGCCAACTCACTCAGACGTCGAGACGCACACTCAATCAACCTTTGTATGCTCTGAGTTGGCGCCCAGATCCATCGTCCAGGTTCCAAAATTCCCAGCCGTTGCGCAGCGGGTTGATCGTCGGGCTTTGATAAGCCACTACTGCCCTAGCCGCACCACTAGGTGTCTGATAGCCTTGGCCGCTCAGCGGCCCACTTGTCAAGGTCACTTCGTTAGTTCCGTGCACAAAGACTGCCTCTGTGCGAACCCCCTTGTACACCGCGAAAATCCGAGATCTGGTACCTCGATGCGGACTTGCAATCTCGTGAGAAGGATGTCCCATCGGCGCGTCGATTAGCGCCAAAATCTCCGCAATATCTGTAGTTTCGCTAGTTTCAGCAAAAGCCTCAACCTGCACCACCGGTTGCGATGCCGCTACATCTGCCAGCGCTTCCTCTTGGACGCCGTCAATGTTTCTCATCCATACTGTTATTCCATCTTGGTCGGCACTCCGAAGTACTCCCCGCTTCTTCAACCCGTCCAGCAATTGGATCGCGGAGCCTTCATCAAACCGGGTGAGCCGCATTACTTGATCCACATTGACCGGCACAGATTCCGCGTACGCCAGGACAACTTGTTCGGCCCGACCCTTATCCAACCGTGGGAGAACACCCGCTGATAAATCGCTGGGATGACGCTGTCGTTCAGAAGTAACCCCATCCGAACTAGTATCAGCGTGCGGATTCACGATTCCTTGGCCATCAAGCACGCTGTCTGCCGACGGCACCAACTGATAACGAATATCCGGGCGGACACCCACCCTGCATAACTTGTTCTCGTGCACTAACTTTCTTGCCGCTGCCCACACTTGCACACGGTCAAGCTGCCACAAATCAGCCACCCCCCCGGCTGATTGCGGTCCAGACTCAACTTCCGTCAACCACCGATCAAATAGATAGTCCTCCGGCCGCGGGATAGCGCTATCCGGCATTACCTCCCACACCGACGACACCTTGAACACCGGCATCGTTGTCTCGGAGTCGGTCTCGACCACGGGATCCACAATCTTGATCTCGGCCTCAGACGACATCCCTTGGCCACCCTCTATAACCTCAAGCGACTCTCCTGGAATACCGACAATCACAACAGGCACTGTCACAACAGGCACCGGCACATCAGCAGGAATCACATTGGCCAGCTCGGCCTCCGCAACGTCCTCGGCCAGTGATTCGTCATTAGGCATCACAGGCGGAACCCACACGGCTGTAGTGTCTTTCGCCAGCGGCGAGGATGCCACTGATCCCGGAGAAATTCCGCGGCGATCAAGCTCGGCCCACAGGCCGGACAGTGAGGCAACGGGGTCCATGTAGTACTCGGATTCTCGAATGCGCCAGAACTCCCAGCCGCACCGCTTGAGTTCACGCTCGCGTTCCATGTCCGAGCGAACTTGGTCAGGTGTCGAATGCCAATGGTCGCCATCACATTCGACGGCGAGCCGACCGGCAGAACCGGTGACTACCAGATCGATTCGTCTGCCGTTTACTTCTACTTGGCAGTTGACGTGGTACCCGCGCGCAACGATGTCGAGGAAGATTCGTTGCTCGAAAAGACTGTCGAATTCGCTGTGCTTACTGTCTCGAGTGACGTGCTCGGGCATAGGATCGGCCGGCGCCGACGACGTGCTCTGCATGTACGTCATCAAGGAGTGACGAAGGTCGGTGGATTGCAGATTGTCCGACGTCACGGAATGGAACAGCCAGAGCTGATCTTGGGCTCGTGATGCCGCGACGTTGTACCGACGCTGGTACTCGTTCTTTGTCATGGCCATCACGCGTTGTTCAGGCCCGATCACCATAGACAGAAGGATTACGTGTCGCTCGTCGCCCTGGAAATCCGGGGGTGTTCCGATCCGAAGTCTGCGGTCCTCCCACTGGTCGACATCGAGCCGTTTGAGCAATTCGTTTTGAATGAGGTCGACCTGACGCTGCCCTTGCAGTACGACGACGCCGAAGGTCTTACCCGCGTACGCCGTATCGGACAGGCACGCCTCGATGGCGTCGGCGATGGCGAGGGCCTCTGTTCGGTTGACCAACGCTGCGTTCTTGCCGGTGACAGCCCCGCCGGGAACGTAAGTGGTACGAAGCGGCGGAAGGCGGTCAGCGCCGTACTGTCGAACCGGGATCAACGGCGCGTCGCGGTAGAATTGATTGCTCGACCAGTTGATGATCTCGGGCATGCACCGGAAGTGTTCGCGCAGACGAACCACCTGGCCGAATCTGGTCCGAAGCATCGAGAACATACTCGATCGTGGGGTGAGGCTGCTCCGCAGATATACGGGCATGTCCGGTAGATACGTTTCCAACCGACCGAAAACGTCGTCGAGCGCGCCGGACGCTACTTCACTTGGCGCGCATTGTTTGTCGTCTCCGACCACAATGACCCGGGGTGCCAGCCACAGGAGGAAGAGGCTACTGAGATCTGCCTGGCTGGCTTCGTCGACGACAACGACGTCGAAGCTATTGGGCTCTGGCGGAATCGATGCAAGTACCTGTTGAAGTGGCATAACCCAGGCAGGTACCGCGCCCTGTGCCTTCTGCATCGCATCGCGCGCTGCGACACGGAAGGTCTCGGCGTACTTTCCGGTGCCCTTGCCGGTATTGGCAACGTGATCGCGGTACGACTGCAGGGCTCCGACTTGTTCCGCGGTCATCCGTTCGAGGCAACCGATCCACGCTCGCTCTGCCGCGAGTTTAGCCGTCAGCTGGGAAATATCTGCCTCCGTGACGGCGAGTACATGCTCGAGTTCTTTGTCACGCCCAGGCTCATGCTGTTTCTGCACCCAGGCTTGGGCACGCCTCCACGCCCATGCATCGTCGAGTTCATCGAGTCTGACGTTCCAACTCGAGTCGTCGGACGTTCCCCGAATCAACTGGGCCAGATTCGGTGCTTCTGATTCCAATTGCGCACTCAGCGTGTTGAGCTGAATCTCTTCGTCGCGCTCTCGACGAGCGATCTCCAACCCGGTCAACGCATGCGAGATACCGTCGACGTCGGCCGCGTCGATCGCTTCGATCAATGCCTGACTTTCAGGTGAAACCGCGCCTGCAAATGCTCCGGCAATTTCCACGCTGAGCTGCCGCATGTAAGTCTGAGCTTGCTCAGCTCGGTCAGTGTCAGCGACCGCATCGGCCGCAGCTGCTACTGCCTGCGCCTGCGCAAGCCCTCGGATTGGCGGCGCGCCTTGGCCTACGGCAACAAGCCTCTCTACGAGCGCCCGCACTTCGGCCACGCAGGCATTGACGGTTTGCACTTCACTCACAGTGCGATGCAAGTTGTTCACTTGCAAGGCGCGAGAACCCTTGGTAGTTAAACTAACTCCGAGATCGGCAAGGATCGCTGCCGCTGACCGCACACAATCCAAGGCCCGCAGGTGTTCCGCAACGTATCGGACATTCTCGGTTGACGTTGCAGGTTGGCCGTCCACGGTGGGGACAGGGCCCAGCTCTTCGACGGCCTTTTGTTGGTCACTCTTGCGGAATCGTCCACGCCATTCCTGGCCGTTTTCCATCGCAACAGCAAGTTCGTGGAATACGACCGCAGCGCGCCGTCCATCGACCTCGGTTTCCACCACACGTACGCCGACATGCTGGTCAGCCTGCGCCGCGACGTGGAGGAGTTCTGGGATTTTGGCAGTCTTCGACCACAAGTGGGCCGCGCTTCCGGACAGTATTCCGTCTGCAACACCCTGGTAGGCCGGATCCAACTCGCGTACTGCGGCTACTGCGAACTGAAGCCGTTTGCATCTATCACCGATCTCCGCCAACGTCGCCGGACTAGCACCGTCGAGGACTTGCAAAAGCTCCGCCGCAGCGGGATTCAGAGGAGCTGGAATGGTCGCGGCCGCCTCACAGGCACGCTGCAGGTCAGGCCACTGTGGAAGCCTGCCCTCGATCACTGGAAACGTTTGATGTGCCCGCTGTGCGCGAACTGGGTTCGATTGCGACGCCAACGCCAGGAGTTGTCGAAACTGAGGAAGATCCAAGCTTGGCGCAGCCGACTGCAATGGCGCCGGAAGCCATTCATACCGCTGGCCGCAAGCGACGACATCACGCACTATCTCGGCTGCGGTCCCCGAATATCCCTGAGCAACAAAGGGATGCTTGAAAGTCTCCCGCTCGCGTAGGGCTCTGATCTCTTCCGTAATTGCCGCCTTACGGCTAAGCGCCTGATTCCTCTTGTCGTTCAGACCGTCGACGACCTCTGCCGACGCCCTGTGATTGAATGATGCTTTGCGCGTTGCAATTTCAGCGACGCTTTTGTTCAGTTCGGTCGATCCGCCACGTCCGATGTCCGTGATGGAAACGCACAGCTCCTTCATTTCGTCGGGAAGCTTATCCCTCAATACTCGCAGTGCCTGCGACTTTTCACTGGTAACCAGCACGCGTTGCCCCTTGGCCAACAGTGCCGACACCAAGTTTGCGATGGTATGTGTCTTGCCAGTGCCTGGTGGACCTTCGACCACCACTCCGCTGTCACCGATGAGTCTCTCGATGATGTCGCCCTGTTCCCGATTGGCCGGCAATGGGAACAGCGGATCTTCCGCGTAGGCAACGGTGGCGGCCGAACCCGTCCGTTCCAGCCATGCGATACGATCTTCCGGCTCGATCGGCGTGACTAGTTGCGCGAGACCCAACGGTATTGCAGTTCCATCATGTTCGGCTTCGGCAATCATCGCCTCGTAGTACTCGACCAGAGCGAAGGCGCCGCGCTTGCGAAGGACGAGCGCTGGTGCGGGAGTTAGCGCTCGGCCGGTTCGGGACGCCGATGCCGTATCGCCGACTTCAACAGTTGTTGTCAGCGCTCGCGCAGCCCATTCTTTCAAGAAGACAACGATATTGTCGGCTACTGGCGACGTGTAGTCGATCAAACTCTCCTGGAGAGACCGCGACCCGGTTCCGTCGAAAATATGGAGCCCGGTCAGTAGCTGCGTGTCCTCGAGCCTCGGTGCACTATCTGGCGAAAGCCGCACCAACAGGTCACCCGACGATTCATCTCGTTCGACGGTGGCCGACTGACTGATGATGTGTGTCCTGATATCTTCGCCCGCCGCATTAGCCGACAGCTCGAGCAGACCTGATGCAAGTACCAGCTCGACAGACTCCGGCCGAGAAGTGAGTTCTTGAAGAACCTTTTGCAGATCCTGATACAAGAGCCAGAATGGTCGACGCTCCTGATCTAGTTTCGCCCACATCCGCCACTCTGCAAGCCATCGCTCAAATGTCGCGTCGACACCTGACGGCTCTTCCGAAAGTGTCGGCGTCGATGCCGAATCCGCAATATTTCCTAGCACCCAGCCGCGCAGGCCAACGGGCACTGCAGGTGCGTCGTCCAGCGAGATCCGGCGCGCGCGGAGCAGAACTTCCCCACCCGATGCACTGTGCTCGATGGACATCGATAGCAAATTGCCACTGAGCCAGATGATGTTGTCATGCTGGCGAAGATTGCGCACAGGCTTGGTTCGAGCCTTGACCAGTTCACGTAGGAACTTCATCAATCGTTGAACGCGGTCTTTGAGCTGCGGATCGTCCTCCGGATTCGGCAACTGCTCGCCCCTCTCATTGTTCACAAGGGCACTGCAGCGCCACATCACACACAAGAGTAAAGAAGGAGTCGGACAAATTCTCGCGACCCCGCAATTCCGGCGTGCCTATTTCCGAAGGCCGAGCAGATCCCATCTGCTTTGTCCATGAGCAACCCGACTCAGCTCGATCGCGTGATGCCCCGTTCGGTCACGTCGCCGGTCATGCGCAACCCAATCGTCGGTCACCTTTCGGATGCCGGCTGCTACTTCGGTGGAATGCAGAATGAAGACGGCAGGTTCCGCGCCGGCGAGATCGACGAAGGCCCAAAACCTCGATCCGGTGTCGTCCAGCGTCAGATCCTCATCGCTCTTCTGGGCTTGCCACGTGCCGGCTGTGCGCGTCTTGACCCGAACGATGAACCGTCGTCCGCTTTTCGTGGATATCCACACAGCTGTTCGTCGCGAAGAATCCAGGCGCCCACACTCTGCACCGCGGGTACGCACCATCTGCAGGAACCACAGGACCCCACGATCTGACGTACTCAGTTGTTCGGCCGATGAAACGGTCCGGGTACCGGGTTTCGGCGTCGAGACCGCCCCAACTCTGCCGGCCGATGATGCACCTCTCATGGAACCAATCGATCGCCCTGACCCGTCATGCAATGTCCACAGTGTCCATCCGTCGACGCCCTGTGAACTACCCGGGTCATATCGGTCGATCACTGCGCTGGCAGCAGCGGAGGGGTCCGTGAATCGTCGGCCTTCCAGATCGCCCTTGGTGATGTGGGTTTCACCAGAAACCGGATCGCAGACTGCCAATGTGCGAAACCCTTCGCAGTCAAGCCACACTCGCCACTTTCGGCCGACTGCGGCAGAACCTGTCGGCAACCGTGTCGATGGCGGACTAGGTCGAGGAACTTGTTCATTCGACTTTTCAGTAGGAACCATCACTGCAGGACGAGTCAGCACTGTTCTCGCAACCGGCCGCACATAAGAGGGAGCCGCGACAGGCCGCACGCTCACCGGCAGAGTCGAAGCGTCGGCAGGGCAGACATCGCCAGGTACTTGTGAGTCGTCTGAGTCGTCGACCAGGTGAGCTACCAACTCCCACAGCTGTGCCAGCCTCATTGTTGACAAATGAGAGAGAGGTGTTCCCTTCACGGCATTCGAAAGCTGTTTGGTTCCCGCATGGGCGGGGAGAGATTGCGCTAGTGATGCAAACGCTCGAAGCGTCTTCGTGCGATCGTCCTCGGAGCCAGGAGCCAATCCCCCGACCGCAAACCAGCACTCCCCGATCCAAGCCCACGTCACCCTCGGATCGTTGTCGAGAATATCGAGTTCGTCCGCCAGTTGGTTGTAAACGTCGTAGTCGCCTTCGTCCTCGTCCACGCCTGCAACAACAGACACAATTTCTTCCGCAGCAGCCAGTCCGTCAAGCGAATCGAGTGCTGCAAGGAACTTCTTGGCAGATGTGATTTCTCGTGATTCGTCACTGGTCGATTCATTACTTGCGCCCGATAGCAGGGCCGCCAGCTTTCTGAATTCCTCGCGCGAATCCGGAGCAAAGACAATAGCGTCCGGATGTTCGTCGGCGCTGTACGCGTCGATGGTCGCTGCATCTTCGACCAACACACAGACCGAGCCGACTCCAGCCGGCTCTCCAGCCTCGAATAGGCACCCCACGACCTTCTCCAGGAGTACCCGTCTGGGCTCCAACGGTAGTCTGACATCCAACGGTGCCGGCACATGTTCCCGCGTGAGCCACAAGTACGGACCATCGATAACGATCTGCCCGTTGAGCCCGTCGTACCGCCGCACTTATTCCTCCGCTAACAAATTCGCCAACTCACTGATGAATGTGCACACTTCGAGGCATGCAGTGCACCTGTCCAGATAATCATTAGCACGACACCACGACAGGCTCGGGCTACGAACTACGCAACCAACGCCTCTCTGTGTCGTTAATTGTGCGGGTGCGTCCACATCCAACCCAAGTACTCAACTCAACGAGGTCTTCAGTCGACGGCGGTGAAACCCTTCGCCCGATCCTCGTCGCCGACGCTCCACAGGTTGGTCGACACTTCCGCCTTCACGAGGGGAATCACTTCTTCGGCAAAGCGGCGCAGGGTGTCCTTCTGCTGCTCGAAGTCGAGCACGTGATTGACCGACACCGATTGGAAATCGTGGCCGTAGCTCTCGTGATAATCGAGGATCTTCTCGGCGACTCGCTCCGAAGACCCGACCAATGCCGGCCCACGGTCGACGGCTTCCTCGATCGTCCGGAAGCTCGTCGACTTTCCGACCGCTTTGGGGTCGTGCTTGCGTTTGTCAGCTTGCGCAACGGCGCCCTCGTAGATCGGACGGAACTCTTCGATGGCCTGCTCGGTGGTATCGGCGAGGAACAATCCACCCGAACCCGAGCCGACGTACGCCTTGGACGGGTCGTGCCCGTACGCCAGGTACTGCTCGCGGTAGTGGTCGATCAGCACTTTGTAGTTCTCACGAGGCTGGAAGGCGTTGGCGGTGACGATGGGGTCGCCCCACTTCGCCGCCAGTTCGACGGCCTCGAACGAGGTAGCCGATCCATGCCAGATACGGAACGGTCCGTCGTAGGGACGCGGTAACGTCGTCGCGTCCTCGAGCGAAGGCCGGTGCGTTCCCACCCACTTGACGTTTTCCTCGCTGATCAGCAGTTTGAGGAGTTCGTAGTTCTCGGTGAGGTACTCGTACTGCTTGGCGATATCCAACCCGAGGAGCGGGTACTGAAGGACCTCGTTGCCCTTGCCGATCACGATCTCGAGGCGTCCCCGGCTCAGCTGATCGATGGTTCCGAAATCTTCGGCGACTCGAATCGGGTCGAGTAGCGACAGAACGGTGACACCCGTCGAGAGCAGGATTCTGTCTGTGGCCTGCGCAATTGCCCCCAAAACGACGGTTGGCGCCGACGAAAGAACCGGCCCGGCGTGGCGCTCACCCACCGAGAACGAATCGATACCTAGTTCTTCGGCGAGAACCGCCAGTTCGACGACGCGGTTGAGCCGATCGGACGGGGCAACTTCCTCGCCGGTCACTGGATGGGGTGGGTTGAAAATGATGTCCAGAACCTGAAAACGCATGACCCGTCTTTCTCGATAACCGCACAGCGCGCCTGTCCCTCGGAGGCTAGTGCGCGACTCGTCGACGGATCCGCCATCCGAGGACGCCCCTGACACGACGAGATCACGAAAAACCCTATTCAACAACTACTTTCGAATCAATGGCACTATTCGGTCGATAAAACTCTCCCCGATCCGAAGTCGCCCGAAAACATGCCGAACTCCCGCCAGGCAGGACCTGTGTCACCAACCAAACGAGCGCACGGTAAACATGAAGTACTAAGAGTGCGTTCCCTTACTCGTTAAGAGGTACTTGTTATGAATGGTGCGGCAGCCATCGGTGATGGCATATTCCAGATTCCTGTCCCGATCACGGACAATCCGCTCGGGCACACGCTCGTCTACGCCATGGAATCCCCCGGCGGACTGATCTTGGTCGACGCTGGTTGGGGTGACGAGAACGGCTGGCAGGGCCTCAACGCGGGGCTCGCCGAGATCGGGCATTCAGTGACCGACATCGAGGGCGTCGTGGTCACGCACTTCCATCCGGACCACACCGGACTGTGCGGACGGGTCCGCGAGGCGTCCGGCGCCTGGATCGCCATGCACGAGGACGACCACTACCTGTTCGATCAGATGGCCACTGCGCGTAACGAGGAGTGGATGGCGTACCAGCTCGACAACATGGAACGTGCCGGAGCGCCCGCAGCTGACCGTGATGCCTTCCGACTGGCTGCCGCGGGTGAGTCTCCGGTGGGCCCCGAGTCGGCTCCCGACCGCCTTCTCGCGGACGACGAGATCATCGCGCTCACCGGCCGCGGCCTCCGCGTTGTCTACACCCCCGGCCACACGCCTGGTCACGTCTGCTTCTACCTCGACGACGCCGACGTCATGTTCACTGGCGACCACGTCCTGCAGAAGACGACACCACACGTCGGCAACTTCGTGTACCCACTCGACGAGCGTGACGCCCTCGCCGATTTCCTCGACTCGCTCGCACGGGTGCAGAACATGAACATCACCCGCGGTCTCGGCGCTCACGGCATTCCGATCGACGACGTCGGAGGTCGCGCCGGTGAGCTGATCGAGCATCACCAGGAGCGACTCGATCACCTGCTCCAGGAGTTCGCCGACGACAAGCTCACCGTGTGGGACGTCGCGGCAAAGATGAAGTGGTACAAGCCGTGGGCCGAGATCTCCCCGATGGGAAAGACGATGGCGTTGTCCGAAGGTGCAGCTCACCTTCGCCATCTGGTTGCCCGAGAGCAGGTCTCTCAGGTTCCCGGCTCCGAGCCCGCGCTCTTCGCTCGCTCCGTCTGAAAGATCAGGGCCGACAAGCACTCCGCTCGTCGGCCCTGATCTCTATTCCGCTTCGGCCTGATCGACTATTCGGGTCGACGCCGATCGCGGGACCACCACCACCGGAACCGGTGAGTACCGCACGATCTTCGCTGCCCGACTGCCGAGGAACACCCGCGCCAGTGGACCTGCCTTGCTCGAGCCGACAGTCAGAACGTCACCTCGGTCCCACTCGACGCCCTCGAGCGCCTCGGCCCAGTTACGACCATGGCTGATAACCGATTCCATGACGTCGGGTATTTCGGGCAGTGCACGCACGCGCTCGAAGGCAGCGTTGGTCTCGCGCTCGACCACCTCGGCCCACTCAGAGATGATCGGTGAATCCCCCTCGGTCCCGAGCGTGGTCGTGTACTGCGCGTTCGCACGAACTGCAAACGCCGCCAGTCTGAGTCCGGCATCGACACGCGCAGCCACGGTCGCGGCGGCGAGCACCAGATCGTCTTGATCGGGTGTGCCCGAGTATGCGGCGGTGACGCGGCGAACCACCTCACCGGGCTTGGTTCGAAATCCCCTCGGCGCCAGGGCGACCGGAACGTCGGAGCTGTGCAGCAAGCGTGAGGTGACACTGCCGAGAGCCACGTGACCGAACACCCCGGCCGTAGACGAATCCAGGACGATCATCTTGGCTTCGTGCTCGTGAACGAGATCGAGCAGGCCACTCGACGTCGACTGAGCCTCATGCACGACATAGGTCACGTCGACGTCGGAGGGCATGTCTGCCCGCGCTTTCGCCAGTGCCGCTTCGGCTTCGGCTCGCAACTGCTGGTGGTATTCGGCGTCGACCCGCGCCATTCCGGGCGGTGGCGGCGAGGGAATCACCGCGCAGATCACCAACGGTTCACCGGACGAGCGCGCCAACAGCGTTGCCAGATGGACGGTTCCGGAACTGTCACCGTCGGGTGCGTATCCCGCGAGCAGCGTCATGAGTCGGACTCCGATCCCAATTCGGCGCGGTTCTTCGCACCGAGCCGCGAGTGCTTCATACCGTAGGCGAAGTACCAGATGATCGCGACGGTCACCCAGACGAGGAACACGTAGATCGTGACGGTTCGGAGGTCCTTGATGATCCACAGGCAACCCAGGATCGAGAGGATCGGCGTCACCGGATAGCCGGGAACTTTGAAGCTGCGCGGCAGGTCCGGGTCACTGCGCCGCAGGATGATGACCCCGATCGAGACCACAAGGAAGGCCACCAGGGTTCCGATACTGGTCATTTCGGCGAGGAAGTTGATGGGAATGAAACCGGCCAGAATGCTGATGACGACGCAGACGATAATGGTGTTGGGCACCGGCGTCAGAGTCCGCGGGTTCACCTTGTGGAAGATCGACGGAATCATGCCGTCGCGTGACATCGCGAACAGAATGCGGGTCTGACCGTATATGACCACGAGCGTGACGCTGCAGATCGAGATCACCGCACCGGCGGCCAGAAGTGTTCCCGGCCAGGTAGATCCGGTCACCTGTTCGAGGATGGCGGACAGCCCGGCTTCCTGACCTTCGAACGATGCGGAATCCTGTGCACCGATCGCCACGGCGACAACGGCGATGTAGATCGCAGTGACAGACACGAGCGCAATGAGGATCGCGAGAGGGAGATTGCGACGAGGGTTCTTCACTTCTTCGCCGGCGGTGGACACAGCGTCGAGGCCGATGTACGAGAAGAAGATGATTCCGGCGGCGGACATGACGCCGCTGAATCCGAACGGTGCGAAGTCGGCGAAGTGATTGCTGTTCCATCCGGCGATGCCGACCACGATGAAGAGCAGCAGAATTGCGAGTTTGATCGAGACCATGATGGCGTTGGCCTTGGCCGATTCACTGGCGCCGCGGATGAGCAGAACACCGCACAGGCACACCAGGATCACTGCGGGCAGATTGATGATGCCGCCCTGCTCCGGCGCTTGTGACAACGCGTCGGGAATCTGGAACCCGAAGAGGTTGCCCAGTAGCTGGTTCAAATATTGCGACCATCCGACGGACACCGCCGCGGCCGAGACTCCGTACTCGAGAAGCAGACACGCGCCGACGGCCATGGCCGGAAGCTCTCCGAGCGTCGCGTAAGCGTAGGAATACGACGAGCCCGACGCTGGGACAGCTCCGGCCAACTCCGCGTAACAGATCGCCGTGAGTCCCGCAACGATACCGGCAACAACGAAGGAGATGATCACTGCCGGACCGGCAACCGGGACCGCCTGCGAGAGGACGAAGAAAATACCGGTGCCGATCGTGGCGCCGATGCCGAACATGGACAACTGCGCCAAACCGATACTGCGGGTCAGCTCACCGCCGTTGGTATCTGCGCCGGTCTCCTGGTCTATCTGCAAAGCCGGCTTGCGCCGAAGTACGTGTTTGACGAGAGTAGCCATCGACGCTCCTCTAGAGTGCCTGGTAGGAAACTGTTGTATCCTCATACTGCACGTAAGTGTCCTGCGACACAACAGTTGGAGCAAAGTTGCCCAGCTCACGCCAACCGTCCGGTCTGAAATGCCCGGATCGTGAACCGCCTTCGGAGAAAACGGGGAGATCATGACCGGACCGACCATCACCGTCGACCTGCGTCGTATCGAACAGAATGCGCGCGTCCTCGTCGAAGCGTCCAATGCCAAGGGTATTGCGGTGGCGGGCGTCAGCAAATCTACATGTGGCTCCCCCAAGGTGGCGCGAGCAATGGTCCGCGGCGGCGTCGCACAGATCGCCGACTCCCGCCTGGACAACCTGGCCCGCATCCGCCGCGACGGCATCACCGTTCCCCTGATGCTGATCCGCGCACCGTCGTTGAACGAGATCGACGACACGATCCGCTACGCGGACATCAGCCTCAACTCGGAGTTGACGACGATTGTTGCTCTGGGCAGAGCAGCACGGGCGCGAGGAGTAATCCACGACATCGTGCTGATGATCGACCTCGGAGACCTCCGCGAAGGGATCCTGCCGGCGGAGGCGTTGGATGTAGTCGCCGAAATCCTTCCCATCGAGGGCATCAGACTGATCGGAATCGGCGCGAATCTCGCGTGCGTCGGCGGCATCCAGCCAACCGTCGACAACCTGTCGAATCTGGTCTACCTAGCCGACGAATTCACGAAGCGGTTCTCGATCGAACTGCCGATCGTTTCCGGCGGCAATACGTTCTCTCTGCCACTCCTCGAGACCGGAACGATGCCCGAGGGGATCAACCATCTGCGTTTGGGTGCCAGCATCGTTCTGGCCGAATCACCGACTCCCCCAGGACTGTACGAACTGCTGAACAACGACGCCTTCACTCTCACCGCGGACATCATCGAGGCCAAGATCAAGCCGTCGCGGCCGTATGGAGTCTCAGGGGAAGACGCATTCGGCCGACGCCCCGTCTTCGACAACGAGGACAAGCCGAGCCGACGCCTGATCTTGTCCATCGGCCGCGAAGACATCTCGCCGGAAGGCTTGACCCCGATCGATCCGCGCCTGAAAGTGATCAGCGCCAGCAGCGATCACCTCCTCGTCGACGCCGGAGAAACAGGTGACGAATACCGACTGGGTGGCACGGTCGACTTCACGATCGACTACGGCGCGCTCTTGATGGCAATGACATCGCCCTACGTCGAAAAGCGCTACGTTCTGGGCACCGAACCGATCGATGCCAATGCGACCGTCGAATTGATCGACCTCGAAACTACCGGCCTGGCAAGCCATCTCCTCGATCACGGTCTACGCGAGGACATGTCCGGAATCGGTTTCAACTGCATTCAAGCCGAGAACGCCGCCGCGGATCTCACAACGCTGCCGCTGTGGCTCACTACCGAGGCCTGGCAGAACACCAGAATTCCGATTGCCACCGAACCCGGAACCGATTTGGGTGCAATCATTTTCGCCTCCCACGGCGATATCGAACAACTGCTGTCGTCGGCGGCGGATCTGCACGGCCCCAGTTTGGAGAACACCGTCTTGGTGGGCGTCAAGAACGCCACGGTCGATCACAAGCGCGCACTCGACGAGTACGGGGTATTGCTGGTGACGATCGACGAGATCGATCGCCATGGCATGGCGGCCTTGATGCCTCGCGTTCTCGCTGCGGCGGGACAGGGTGTGAACGGCGTCCACGTCCACTTCGACCTGGACATCATCGACGGGCGTGTTCTCGGCGTCGACGACACGACACATCTGGGCGGCCTCACATTCCGAGAAGCGCACCTCGCCGCCGAATTCATCAGCGAGACCGGCCTGACGAGATCGATTTCGATCGGCAGCGTTGCGGGAGCGGATTCCGATCCTCTCGGCCGTCAGGCGACCTTCGTCGACGGACTGGTTGCATCGCTGCTCGGGCGCAAGGTGGTCAAAGCCTGACGTTGTCGGCAGCCCTTGCGAGAATCGTTCGATGATCACGCGGAGCTCCGGTCAGCACGTATTCATCGCACTCGGCACGCCGTGGCTCGATGCCGTGGTCGCGTTTCTCGAACCCCGTGCCCGTGTCGATCCCTGGATCATGCGCGGAAAGATGGCCATCGGCGACCTGTTGATCACTGTTCTCGACACCACTCCTCGCACGCTGCTCTGCATCGAGACCGTGGCTGCGCCGTTCGACGGCACGTCGCCGATTGAAGTCGATGAACGCCCGTACGAACTCCACGGTTTGCCCACCGTTCCCGAACTCGAACAACGATGGTCCATCACGTTTCCCACGGACCCGGGGCCGGTCGACGACGCACTGGCCGACCGGATTCTCACGGCCGGCCAGTCACACTATGCGCACTACTTCGGCGACATCGACACGCTGGATCCGACGTCCACAGCTGCCCACGCCCGAATGTTGATGAACGAGCGGGGAAACTGCACAGGTTGCCGCTCACCGCTGCCGTTGCGAATGTTCAACAGCGGCGATCGCCTTCACTTTCATTCCGCATCACGGATCTTCAGGCAGGCTGAACCTGGTGACGACTACCCAGCCGTCCTGTGCCGCAAGTGCACCGGAAGGATGGCCACGTCCGGGCACACCAACTTCATCGACTACATGCTGTCGAAGAATCCGTCGTGCCCACTCTGCGGTGCACACAGAACCGCTCAGTGTTCCCCGGGGATGCCGGTCCATCCATTCGATCACCTACCGTGGCTCGCCGGAACAGGCTGCGTCGTGGGACCGGACACCCCGGAATGGACGTGCCGAGCATGCAATCACTCATGGGGACAGATGTTCCCGCCGGATCACCCGCAGCACGACTGATCAGTTCGCGACAAAGCCGGGAAGCCGATCGATGTCCGCGATGATCGAATACTCCGCGGCGTCACCCTGGAGGATTCGACTCTGCTCGCCGTGGACGTCGACGGGGACGTCGCCGGCCAATGTCACACGGTGCACACTGCGGGCCTGAGTCCCGTAGTCGGCGATACCGTAATGCTGAGTCGCCTGGTTGTCCCAGATCGCCAGGTCGCCGGCCGACCAGTTCCATCGAACAGTGTTTTCCAACTTGATGATTCGTGCCTGCAGGATCTGGTAAAGAGCGACCGACTCTGACGGCTTGAGCCCGACGAACTCCTTGAAGAAGTGACCGAGCAGGAGGGTCTTCTCCCCCGTCGCCGGATGGATACGCACCACCGGGTGTTCGGTCTCGTAGATCTCACGGGTGAATTCGGCGTAGTAGGCCTGGCGCTGCGCGTCCACCGGATTCGCCTGATCGACAACCTCGGCATAGTCGTAGGCATTGGTGTGAACGGCCCGCAAATTCTCGACCAAGACTTTGAGCGAAGGCGGCAGTTGGTCGTACGCAGCGGTGGTCGACGCCCACGTGGTCGCTCCGCCGTACTCGGGAATGGTCGTCGCTCGCAGAATCGAGGCTTTCGGAATGCGGTCGACAAACGTCACGTCCGTGTGCCAGCTGTTGGCGGCACGGTCGAGCACCAACAGCTTGTCGCCCCTGGACTTCACCGTCGGATGCGGGGTGGTCTGGGTGCCGAGGGTTCCGGCGAATTCGTACTGCGACGTGTCGTCGAGATGCCGCTGCCCACGGAAGAACACAACCTTGTGCGCTGCCAGCGCATAGTTGATCGCGTAGGCGGTCTCTTCGGACAAGTCGCCGGAGAGATGGACGCCGTCGATGCGGGCGCCGATCAGCTCGCCTACTTTGTGGACGGTGATTCCGCCGGCAGCGTAGATCTGCTCCGGGGTCTGGGTGACACGTTCGAGTTCGGTGACGGACATGGCGATCTCCTGTGAGTCGGTCAAGCCTACGGGCGCGGCAGTCGTCATGGCGCTGCCTACTGTGAACACTCAATCATTTACGCTGCGGGCTCGAATACGGTTGAACTCGAGGTGATCTCAAAGTTCACCGCTCCCTCGCCGGAGAATATTGCCGCTCACTGGGACGAGGCCGTCGTCGTTGTCGTCATGAGCTGTAGCGTGCGATCTGCCGCACCCACGTCTACGGAGGACAGCATGCAACCCGAGGGCCCTGCCGAACAGATTCGTTCAACGCTCGCTCGCATCGCGCATCTTGCCGATACCGGCTCGGTCGAGGATTACGTGGAGCAGTTCACCCGCGAGGCCGAATGGAACATGCCGGCCAACCCCGATCGCGGTATCCCCGCACAGGTACGACGTGGCCGCGAAGAAATTGCTGCTGGAGTAGTCGAGCGTCGAGCCGCCGGCATACAAGGCCCGGGCACATTCACACGCCACGTCACCACGGCGATCGCCGTGGACGTGACCTCGGAAACGACAGCCCGCGCGGATGCGGTGTGGACGTTCTACGTCGACACAGCCACGTCGCCCGAACTCAGCGGCGTCGGGAGCTACGCGGACGAGTTCGAACTCGAAGACGGGCGGTGGCGACTGTCGCGACGAGTGATCTCGCGCGGCTGACGGTCAGTCTTCTTCGCCGGTGATCGCCTCACACCAGTCTTCGACCTGATCGATCCCCTCTTCCGTCCATTCCGGGCTCATGTCTTCGAGTGCATCGAAGACCACCTCGCAGGTCAGCATCTCTGGTGAACCCTCCGACCCCGCTGCCTCGGTTCGGCTCCGCAGACGCTGTCGCAACTGGGCCGGCGGCCAGCGCAACCGCCACCGCGCCTGTTCCGACCATCGCTTTCACACGCATCGGTTCTCCTCCTTCACTCTCGCTTCGGTCCTCGGGGTACCCGACTCGCCCCGCGCTACCCATCCCCGTCACTCATGTCCGACTTTCGGCGCCGACGGCATAGACTGAGCTCGTCGCCACCACGCTCTCGCAGCGTCGGGGGCGACAGATACACAGCTGGATCAGAATCGGAAGGCATCCCATTACAGAATCTCCCGCTCCGCACGACATCTACTTCGTACCCCCGGAGCAGGACAGCCCCAATCCTGTGGAGCCGGCGTCGGCCGCGTCACGCGCACGGATGGGCGAGCTACCCGAGACCGTCCGATTCAAGAATCGTTTTGCCCTCGCGATCACGACCACCACGCCGCTCGAGGCGATGGTCGAAGATCTCCTCTTCATCCGCGACATCCTCGACGCCGCAGGAATCGAGTATCTACTCGTCCGCGGAAACGACGAGCGCCCCGTGATCGCGGTGAGCTGGACCGAGCGCAAAAACCTGCGGCAGGCACTTGTCGAGGGATGCGCAAACGCACCCTTCTATTCCAAAACCGTCGACGCGAAGAAGAGCCCAGCGCTCCTTGTCGCGGACGGTGCCCTGTCGAAAACCAACAAGTCACGGATCTTCCGCTTGTTCCGTCCGAGGGTTCACGTCGCAAGCGGTATGAACTACGGCGCGAACATCGGCGTTCAAATCGAATTGTGGTCGATTTCCGACGAAGAAATCGTCCTACCCGTCGAGAACTCACTGACACGACGAACCGTCCTCCCCGAAGAAGCGGTCCGAGGAACCGTCGAGCGATTCGGCCGGATCTGGCCGACCATCGAGAACATGTTCGCCGATCATGCCTCCGATATCAGCTTCGATATCGATCTTGTCTTTTCCTGGGTCGACGGCTCTTCCAAAGAGTTTCAGGCTCAGCGCGCCAAGCGGATGCAGAACTACATCGTCGGCGAGGGGGACGAATCAGAGGCGCGTTTCCGTCAGATCGACGAGCTCAAGTACGCGCTACGGTCCATCCACATGTACGCGCCGTGGATCCGACGGATCTTCGTCGCAACCGATTCCGATCGTCCGGACTGGCTTGCGGACGATCCGCGAGTCACGTTCATGCCCAGCGAAAAGTTCTTCGCCGATCCAAGTGTGTTGCCCACCCATAATTCTCAAGCTGTCGAGTGCCAGCTGCACCATATTCCGGGTCTGGCGGAACATTTCCTCTACTCCAACGACGACATGTTCTTCGGTCGCCCCGTCGGCCCTGACATGTTCTTCTCCCCCGGCGGGATCAGCATGTTCATCGAGGCCGACACCAGAATCGGATTGGGACACAACGACAACGACCGCAGCGGGTTCGAGAATGCGGCCCGCGTCAACCGCCGTCTGCTACAGGACCGCTTCGGTCTGATGACCACCAGACATCTGGAGCACGCAGCGACGCCACTACGCAAGAGCGTGATGGCCGAGATGGAACGCGAGTTCGCCGAAGACTTCGCGGCCACTGCAGCAAGCACCTTTCGCGCGAGTTCCAATATCTCGGTGACCAATTCGCTGTACCACTACTACACGCTCATGAGTGGACGGTCGGTGGTGCAGAAGTCGGCAGCCGTCAAATACGTCGACACGACGGTCAAGGCCGGTTTGCGCGACATGGACTCACTGCTCGCCAAGCGCTCCATGGACTTCTTCTGCCTCAACGACGGCAGCGCTCCGGAGATAGATCTGGAACTTCGCACACGCAAGATCACGGAGTTTCTGGAGAGCTACTACCCCATCCCTGCTCCCTGGGAAGCCTAGACGAAACGAGGGCCCAGCCGATTTCGGCTGGGCCCTCGCCACTTCGGTCGATCAGCGTGCTGTCACGTGCTCCCGCTGCACCGGAATGGGCAGTCCGAGATTGTCACGCAACGTCGTTCCTTCGTAGTCACTGCGGAGGACACCTCGATCCTGCAACAGCGGCACCACGTCGTCGACGAACTCGTCGAGGCCGGTCGGCACGAGGTGCGACCCGAGGATGAATCCGTCCGAACCGTCGTTGCTGACAAACGAATCTATTTTCTCGGCAACCTGCTGCGGTGTACCCACGATCGGTCCACGCTCGAACTGATCGATCACCACTTCGCGCAGATTCAACTTCTTGCTCTCGGCGACCGTGCGCAGTTTTGCCACGGTCGCGAAACGATCCTGGTGAATGAAGGCGCGCCCCTGGATGATCGGCGGAGCTTCGGGGTCCGGAGCGATGTCGGGTAGTGGTCCTTCGGGGTCGTACTTCGACAGATCGAGATTCCAGATCTGTTCGAGCAGAACCAAAGCGGTCTGGCCGGTGACCTGCTGGTCGCGAATCTCTCGGTATTTCTCGATCGCATCTGCCTCCGAGGTGCCGAGAACAAAACTCGCCGACGGCAGGATCTTGATGTCACCCGGGTCACGTCCGGCCGCGACGGCACGTGCTTTGATATCGCGATAGAAATCGGCCGCCTCGGGCAACTGACCGTACGGTGAGAAGATCGCGTCGGAATTGCCAGCAGCAAAATCGCGCCCCTGCGGCGACACCCCGGCCTGCAGAATAACCGGGCGCCCTTGCGGACTGCGCGGCACCGTGAATCGGCCGTTCACGTCGAAATGTGATCCATGGAAAGCAAATTCACCGGCATCCGGTCGCGCGAGAAAGCGCCCTGATGCCTTGTCGGCCACGATGTCGTCATTGCGCCACGAATCCCAGAGTTGACGCACCAGCGCTACGGTCTCCTCCGCACGCTCGTATCGTTGCGCACGATCCAGGTATCCGCCGCGACGAAAGTTCTGGCCGGTGAATGCGTCGAACGAGGTGACGACGTTCCAGGCGGCACGTCCTCCGGACAACTGATCGAGCGTCGCAAATTGTCTTGCCAGCTCGTAAGGCTCGTTAAACGTGGCGTTGATGGTGCCTGCCAAACCGAGGTGTTCGGTCACTGCTGCCAACGATGCGAGCACGGTGAAGGTGTCCGGCCTACCGATGATGTCCTGATCGAAAATCTGTCCCGCACGCTCACGAAGGGCGAGGCCTTCGGCGAGGAAGAAGAAGTCGAACTTCCCACGCTCGGCGGTTCGAGCGGTGTGTTCGAAGGAATCGAACTCGATCTGGCTGCCCGCCTGCGGATCCCACCATGCAGTGTGATGGTTGACGCCGCCGAGGTAGGCACCCAGGATGACCTGCTTACGCTTCTGAGAACTCATGAAAATGTATTCCTCGTCTGTCAGGCGGCCGGAGTACCGGCGGCGTAGCGGTTGGGAACGTCGATGGGTAGGCCAAGCAGTCCGCGAAGATTCGTCTGCGGATACTCGGTGCGGAATACGCTGCGTCGCTGCAATTCAGGTACCAGCTCACCTGCGATCGCGTCGAGGTCGTCCACGACGACGCCCGGCCGCAACCGGAAGCCGTCGATTCCCAACTGCTGCCACCGGAGCAGAAGATCTGCCAACTCAGCCGCGGTGCCGGTGAAGGTCAGCGCGTCCGAACGGTATTCGGCGCCGGCCTGCGCGTCGAGGCGAGCGAGCCGTTCCTTTCCGGTTTCTTCCGGAGCATCGAAGAATACGACGATGTCGGTGAAGACCCGAAGCGGTTCGCCGGTGCGCTGCACGTGTTCTTCGGCTACTCGCACTTCACCCAGGATTGCCGTGACCTGCTCGTCGTCGAACGGCGTCACGAACACCAGATCGGCCGTCCGCGCCGCCAGCTCGTACGCGACCCGCTGATGAGCCAATGCGGTGACGACGGGATGCCCCTGCGGCGGGCGCGGAGTCACCGACGGTCCACGGACCGAGAGGTACTTTCCCTCGAAGTCGATGTAGTGCAGCTTGTCCCGGTCGATGAATCGGCGCTGCTCCACATCACGGATCTCGGCGTCGTCCTCCCAACTGTCCCAGAGTCTCCGGACGACGTCGGCTGCCTCCGCAGCTTCGTCGAACAGCGCGTGCACGAAGTCCGGGAGGACGCCTGAAACGATCGACTGACGGTCGGCATCGGAGAGCGCTGGGATGTCGCGGCGCCCGAACTGTGCTGCCTCGGATTCCGACGCCGACACCTTCACCTGCCACCCGGCGCGACCGCGCGAGGTGTAGTCCAGCGTGGCAACGGCTTTGGACACGTGGAACGGTTCGGTGTGAATGGTGGTGATGGTCGGGATCAACCCGATGTTGCTCGTGATCGGTGCCAGTCGGGCGGCCACGAGATGTGCGTCGAGCCGAGCGCGCACCCGGTCAACCGCGTCGTCGACAGGCTCGAGTGGGTTGGCCGGCACCGAGAGACTGTCCTCGATGGTGACGAAATCGAGCAGACCACGCTCGGCGGTCGTCACCACGTCAGTCCAATACGACGCGCTGAACAGCTCACTCGGGCGCGAGTGCGGCTCTCGCCAGGCTGCAGGGTGCCAACCGGCACCGTCCAGCGCTACGGCGAGATGCAGCGGAGCAAGATGAGAAGAAGGGGTCGAGGTCATCGGCGCATACTCCTGTTCGAGAACTACTCGGGAGCGCACAGTGCCGACCGCAGAAACCGTCAGCACCCGACTGACGGTTCTCGTGGCGACTGCCGCTTGCGATACGCACCGCGCGTATCGCCAGGTGTGATTCCGGGGCACCCCATCGGCATGAAGGGTTGCCGTCCAGCTAGCCGGTCCTTGTTGCTGGAGCTCTGCACCTACCTCGACGGTAGTGAGTACGCGACCGCCCGGCAATCGCCCAGAACTGCGCGGAGGTGCCGGAAACCGCCTGTCACCTCAGACGATCGAGCGTCCCGCCTTTTCGCTCTCGAGGATTCGAATACCGGCAGCGCTGAGCCTCCGGGCGCCCTCGGCCGAGTCGACGGGCTCACCGACCGTCACGTGCGCGCCGAGTGGAACGACCGAATGAACAATTGTCTCGTCGTACACGTGCACCAGGTTGCACCCCTGAGCCCCGTCGCGACCCCGCTGCCCACCGACCTCCACGTTCAAGTCCTGGGTGTAACACGTCGACGACGCCACGGAAACCGGAATGCCGGCGAACGTCGCCGTCGTCGAATAGTGCAGGTGCCCGGCAAGAATCGCCCGGACGTCGCTGCCACGCAAGACGTCTGCCAACCGGGACTGATCGCGCAACTCCACCAGAACCGCGAGATCCTGAATGCACGGAACCGGCGGATGATGCAGCGCCAGAATTGTTCCGTCGGGCGCCGGTACCGCCAATTCTGCGCGTAGCCAATCCAATTGGCCATCCGTGATCTCACCGTAGTGATGACCGGGAACCGACGAATCCAGGGTGATCACCCGCAGTCCGTCAAGGTCGTAGACGTTGTCGACGGGATGATCGGTGGCGTCCTCGCCCAACAGCAGAGATCTGAACGTAGGGCGGTCGTCGTGGTTGCCCATCGCCCAGACGACCTGCGCATCGATCTCGGCCGCCACGGGTTCCACGATGGCTTTCAGTTCCGCGTATGCGTCGGGGTGTCCCTGGTCGGTCAGGTCGCCGGTGAATATCAGTGCATCCGGGCGTGCGCCCGAGGCCACGATCCCGCTGAGAACTTCCCGCAATCTCGTCGACGCATCCACGGCGTCGTACAACTCCCCCTGAGCCACCAGATGCGTGTCACTGAGGTGCACCAGGAAATGCTTCGGACGCGGGTACTCGGCATTCCGAACGCTCATCGGTCTCTCGCTTCCGCTTGCCGACGCGTAGGCGCCGGTGCGGCACCTACTGATCGTCGAGACTAGTCAACCGACCAACAGTGACTGATCGGGGCACGCCCGACGAACACGAAGCGAACTCCCGCGGCGACCCTCGGGATCGAGTAGTTGAAGCTGCGAGTAGTGTGTGGACAGTGTTGTTCCTGACCAGTCGGCGTTACGTCGACCTTCGCCTGCAGGCGAGCGCAATGTGTACGCGCTCGCTCTGACCTGACGCGTACCAGGAAACATTTCTTCGAATCTGCCCGGCCTCTGGCGCCGCGCTGCGTTTCGCTCCCTTGATTTTCGAAAGGCATAGTCATGCCCAGCTCCACCTCCACCGGCGTGCCGGAAAAGTCCACGTCCCGTTTTCCGTCCTGGGCGACGGCATTCGGACCGCAGATCGTCGCCGGTCTCGTACTCGGCGTCATCATCGGTCTCGTCGCCCGGGCAATGCCTGATGCAGCCGACGGCAATGTCAACTGGTTGGTCGGCACCGTGCAGACCATCGGTTCGAGTTACGTCAAGCTGCTCACCGTTGCGGTGATCCCGCTGGTGTTCACCGCCATTGTCAGCTCCATCGCCAACCTGCGCCAGGTCGCCAACGCCGCTCGTCTGGCCGTGCAGACCTTGCTCTGGTTCGCGATCACCGCTTTCATCGCTGTGATCATCGGCATCATCGTCGGCCTGATCACCGATCCCGGTTCACGGACCGACGTCGCCGCCGAAGCCGCGAAGGAACCCAAGAGCTCCGGCTCGTGGTGGGCGTTCATCACCGGACTGGTTCCGAACAACTTCCTGGGGTTGGGTGCAAAGACTTCCGTCGCCGAAGGCGTGGCGACTACATCGCTGAGCTTCAACGTCCTGCAACTGCTCGTCATCGCCGGCGCAATCGGCATTGCTGCACTCAAGATCGGTCCCAAGGCTGCTCCGTTCCTCGAGTTCAACGCATCGCTTCTCGCGATCGTTCAGAAGGTCCTGTGGTGGATCATCCGACTCGCCCCGATCGGCACCGCTGCGCTGATCGCCAACGCTGTCGCCACCTACGGCTGGGATGCAATCGGCTCGCTGGGCGTCTTCACCGCCGCCATCTACATCGGTCTGGCCATTGTCTTCTTCGTGGTCTACCCCATCCTGATTGCCGCACACGGTCTCTCGGTTCGAAGCTTCTTCTCCGGTGTCTGGCCCGCAACTCAGCTCGGGTTCGTCTCGCGCTCGTCGATCGGCACCCTGCCGCTGACCGAACGCGTCACCGAACGCAACCTCGGTGTTCCGCGTGAGTACGCCTCGTTCGCCGTTCCGCTCGGTGCCACCACGAAGATGGACGGTTGCGCCGCAATCTATCCCGCGATCGCGGCAATCTTCGTCGCCGGCTTCTACGACGTTCCGCTGACCTTCACCGATTACCTGCTGATCGTCGTCGTTTCGGTCATCGGCTCGGCAGCAACGGCCGGAACTACGGGTGCGACAGTCATGCTCACACTCACACTCTCCACCCTGGGTCTTCCCTTGGCCGGCGTCGGACTGCTCCTCGCAGTCGAACCGATCGTCGACATGGGCCGCACCGCAGTCAACGTCACTGGCCAGGCACTGGTCCCGGTCATCGTCGCAAAGCGTGAGGGAATCCTCGACAAGGAGCGCTTCGACGCTCCCCGCAACGGTGATCCCTTCGCCGAGGAACTTGTCGACGCGTAATCCTCGATGACAACAGCAGCTTCCCCGCACCTGAGCAATACGGTGCGGGGACGCTGCTTTTCACCCCAGATTTCACCCTTACCGAAATAAACCATTTGGTCGTTATGACCAGTATGCTCAGCCGGCACAGCCCTCCGAAGTGGAAGGGCTGCCCAGTTGAACACGAGGTCACATGAAGCTCCGCCGTCTGGCATTCAGCGTCGCAGGTTGCGCCGCAATCACTCTGGTTGCCGCGCCCGCCGCTCAGGCATCCACGATTTTCGATTTCCTACCGATCGAGATCGCACGCATGATTCCGACTGGCTCTGCCGACGCAGTCCAGCCGTTCCTTCCCCCGGTCTTCGCACCGCCGGCGCCGCCCGCTCCGCAAGCGCCCCAGAACCAGCCGGCGCCGCAGAACACTCCCGCACCAGCGCGGTACTACCAGAACTGCACAGCCGTTCGTAATGCCGGCGCAGCTCCGTTGTACCGGGGCCAGAACGGATACGCCCCGCATCTCGACCGCGACAACGACGGCATCGCCTGCGAGTGATCCAACGCTCGGGTTGTGGTGCATCCACAACCCGAGCACTGTTGTCGAACCGTCAGACGCCCAATGCCCGGGACAGAGTCGGCCACGCCTTCGGCAGTCGTTCACGCCAATACGCCCACGCGTGCGTGCCGTTCGGCTCGTAATCCACCTGCGCCGGAATCTTCAGCTCCTGCAACCGAGCGTCGAACATCTTGGTGCAGGCGTGGGCGGCAACCTCGATGCCGCCGCCGATCACCAGACGCTCGAGCAGTTCAGGAGTCTGCAGAGTCTCGTCGGACCCGGGACGACCATTGGCCGTCGACACGTAGATTTCCTTGCCACGCAACTTCTCTGCGTTGATCAACGAATCGTGTGCCTCCCACTCCGGGCCCCCTGGCACACCCCAGATGTTGGCCGGATCTCCGCTTCGAGAAGAAATCGTGGCCTGGACGGCAGTTCGGCCGAGCGGATCCATCGTGGAATAACAGCCGCTGAACACGGCAACGCCGCGATACATGTCCGGAAAGCGTTGGGCGAGCATCATTGCACCCATCGCGCCCATGGAATTGCCGGCAATCGCGTTGATTCCGTTGGTCTCGAGTCGCGCGTCGATCAGCGGTGGCAACTCCTCGGTGATGAAGGTTTCCCACTTGTGCAGTCCCAGCCGCGGATCCGGATTCTCCCAGTCCGAGTACAGGCTCGCGATTCCGCCATTAAGCATCACGACGTTGACGTTCTTGTCGGCGAAGAACGCCGGGGCGCCGCCGATCGTCATCCATCCGCTGCTCTTCTCTCCGGCGTCGACGCCCTCGAGCATGTACAGCGCCGGGCGCGGAACCGAATTGTCCGCGGGTAGCAAGATCTCGACGCCGACCTCGCGTCGAAGTGCGGGCGACGCCACCGTCAGCCTGATCGCCTGTGGTGCGGTCACCTTCTCGCCGACGATGGCCGGGACGACGATGTCGTCGCGCAGGTCCGGTTTGGGGCCCGGATCCTCCTGAAGTGGTCCCGGGATCGTCGACCCCGAGCTCACGCTTCCCTCGACGCTGCCCAGACTTCCCGAGCTTCCCGAACTACCCGAGCTTCCGGAACTCGGCGCTGCCGTCGACAGTCCGCCCAATTGCAAAGAAAGTGCACAGACGGCCAAACACACCGCACCTGTGCGCGCAGATCGAATCCACGCACGCCGCTCAGTCCTCATGAAACTCCCAAACCAGTCAAAGATGTTTCCGTGAACATACCGTGCAGTTCGGACTTTCTTGGACAAACGACCACGACAAGATCTGTCGGTCGCCGCTACTAGGCTGGCCCCCGTGCAACCGGATTCAGTCAGGGCCCTCGACCTCGACCGAATTCGCGCTGTCGTGGGCACAACCACCTACGAACGCGGACTTGTCTACCTGGGGGAGAATGCAGTCGAATCCATCGGATGGAACGACACCGCTGACATCTTGACCGGCGCTGTATCGGGAACTGCGCGAGAGCCGTACACCTGCACGATTTCGGTAAGTCGCAGCGCGGCCGGTACAGCAACGTTCACGCGTGGCCTCTGCACGTGTCCCGTGCGGATGAACTGCAAGCACGTAGTCGCGTTGGTGCTCGCAGCGGTTGCGGAGGCGAACAAGACTCCACAACACCTCGGATGGGACAGCTCGCTCGAGGAGTTGCTCCGACCAGACCTGGCCGGCCGCACTACACGTGGACTTGGCATTCAATTCACCACCCGAACCAAGGGCGCATCGACAAGGCTCATCATCAAACCCGTACAACCAGGAGCGAGAGGGTGGATCTCCGGCGGGCTCGCCTGGAACAAACTCGGAAGCACTTTTCAGTTCCCCGCAGATCACCTCCGGGTTCTACGCGACATACATCTCCTCCACAGCGCCGGCAACTACTACCGAAATCAAAATGCCGCGGAAATCGATCTTGCCGGGTTCGCGAGCCCGCAACTCTGGTCGCTTCTTCGTGAGGCCATCAGCGTCGGCGTTTCACTCGTTCACTCGAAAGCCGGCCTCAGCAACATCTCCCTACTCTACGACGCCAACATCTGCCTCGACGTCCACGGAGCGGAAAACAACAACCTCCGTCTCACTCCCCGAATTCAGACCGATGGGCACATCGTGACTCATTCCGACTGGGGACTGGTCGGCACGCCGGCACATGGCGTCTTCGCGCTCGACGCCGCCAACGCGATCACTCTCGCACCACTGCACACGCCGATAACTCACCAATTGAGGCAGTTGATCGACTCCGGAAAATCGGTCGACATACCCGCCGAGCATCGGGATGCATTCACGTCGCGGTTCGTGTTCAAACTCGGAAACCTCGCTCCCGTCATATCTTCCGACGGTGCTTACAACCCACCGACTGTGTCCGGTCCTCGGCTACAACTGATGGCCACTTACGCGGACAACCACCGCATCGACATCGAATCGGCATGGAAGTACACAGTCGATGCCGACGAACTGATCATTTCTACCGCGGACACAACCACCGACGAGTCCGAGATCCGCAACCACGTTGCCGAAGATGCCATTGCCAAGAGCCTCGGTGCTGCCGCGGCGAAGGCCACTCTCGCGGGAACTTTGACCGGCCTCGATTCCATGCAGTTCACACTCGACCTCCTGCCCCAACTCGAAGCGCACGACGCCATCGACCTCACGGTTGCAGGAACCCCCGCCGACTACCGGCCTGCAGACGACGCTGTCGTGATCGGCCTCAGCACATCAGCCCCCGACGGGGACAGCGGATCCGACTGGTTCGACCTCGATATCACCGTCGATGTTGCGGGACAAAGCGTTCCGTTCACAACACTGTTCTCTGCTCTGAGCAAGGGCGAGACTCACATACTGCTACCGGACGGCGCCTTCTTTCGGCTCGACGCACCTGAACTACTCGGCCTGCACCGTCTCATCACCGAAGCGCGGTCGCTACTCGATCGGCCTACCGGCAAACTCGGGATCAGCAAATTTCAGGCCGGACTGTGGGAAGAATTGACGGCGCTCGGAAGGGTCGAACATCAAGCAGCAGCTTGGAAGAAGCAGATCGCAGGATTGCTCGGCAGTTCGGGCATCGATCCCGTCGAAGTCCCGGACACGTTGACGGCAACGCTACGCCCCTATCAGGTCGACGGATTCCGTTGGCTCAATTTCCTCCGACTGCACAACTTGGGCGGCATACTCGCCGACGACATGGGCCTGGGCAAGACCCTGCAGACCCTCGCAATGATCTGCGCTGCAAGGCAATCGAATCCGGCCGCGCCTCCCTTTCTGATCGTCGCTCCCACCAGCGTGGTCTCCAACTGGAAGTCCGAAGTGGCGAAGTTCGCACCGACCCTCCACACCGCTGTCATCACGGATACTCTGCGGCGCAGAAGAACCGACCTGGCAACACTCGTCGACGGGGCGGATATCGTCGTGACGTCGTACGCTCTCTTTCGCCTCGACACCGATGCGTATTCCGCCGGCCGCTGGTCCGGACTGGTGCTCGACGAAGCCCAATTCGCCAAGAACCACAAGTCCAAGGTCCACCAGTGCGCGAGGGCGGTGAACGCACCGTTCAAACTCGCGATCACCGGTACACCCATGGAAAACAATCTCATGGAGTTGTGGTCGCTCCTCGCAATCACTGCACCAGGACTGTTTCCCAGCCCCACGACCTTCACCGACGTCTACCGCACTCCCATCGAAAAAGACGGTAATGCAGAACGATTGGCGCAACTGCGACGACGCGTCAAACCGCTGATGGTGCGGCGCACCAAGGAACAGGTGGCTGCAGACTTGCCGCCCAAGCAGGAGCAGGTACTCGAGATCGAGTTGCATCCGAGCCATCGCGCGATCTACGACACCCACCTGCAACGCGAACGGCAGAAGATTCTCGGACTGCTCGACGACGTCGACAAGAACCGATTCACGATCCTGCAATCGCTGACGCTGCTACGCCAACTCAGTCTCGACGTCTCGCTGGTCGACGAGGAAAGCGGACCCGTCCCATCGGCCAAGGTCGAGGCTCTCGTCGAGCAATTGGACGACGTCATTGCCGGCGGACACCGTGCGTTGATCTTCAGCCAATTCACCGGGTTCCTCGGTTCTGTCCGCAACCGACTCGACGAGGGAAGAATTCCGTACAGCTATCTCGACGGTTCGACGCGCAATCGCGGTGAAGTGTTGGAGGAGTTCAAGTCTGGTGCAGTCCCCGTCTTCCTGATCAGCCTCAAGGCTGGTGGCTTCGGCCTCAATCTCACCGAGGCCGACTACTGCTTCATTCTCGACCCCTGGTGGAACCCGGCCGCCGAGGCACAAGCGGTCGACCGTACTCACCGCATCGGGCAGACACGAAACGTCATGGTCTACCGCCTCATTGCCAAAGACACCATCGAAGAGAAGGTCATGGCGCTCAAAGCCAAGAAGTCGGCATTGTTCTCGAATGTCATGGACGCCGAAGGCACACTGGGCACCGGACTCGACGCCGAGGATCTTCGCGCGCTGTTCGAGTGAGGTGCCTATTCGGTCGAACCGCACCTACCCGCTCACGGTAATGTGAGTCGCGAACGGACAACACAGAACTCCCGAACGAAGAAATCCACTTCGTTCGAACGAGAGGAACCTGAATGGGCGTCACACTTGCCAAGGGCGGCAACGTATCTCTGTCGAAGGCCGCACCCAATCTGACCAAGGTCGCAGTCGGTCTCGGCTGGGATGCACGCAGCACCAGTGGTGCCGACTTCGACCTCGACGCCAGCGCGTTGGTCACCGGCCCGGAACGCAAGGTCCTTTCCGACCTTCACTTCGTCTTCTACAACAACCTTCGCTCGCCCGACGGATCCATCGAGCACACCGGCGACAACCTCACCGGTGAAGGTGACGGCGACGACGAGGTCATCAACGTCGACCTCCCGGCTGTACCGCCCAACGTCACCAACATCTTCTTCCCCGTCTCGATTCACGACGCCGATGCGCGACTCCAGTCCTTCGGACAGGTCACCAACGCCTACATCCGCGTCGTAGATCTGTCGAACGGCTCCGAACTGGCACGCTACGACCTCTCCGAAGATGCATCCACCGAGACAGCCATGCTTTTCGGTGAGCTCTACCGCCACAATGGCGAATGGAAGTTCCGTGCAGTCGGACAGGGATACGCATCCGGACTCGCCGGAATCGCCCGCGACTACGGCGTGAACATCTGATCTCTATCGGTACACGAAACGGGGTTCGATTCGGCATTGCCGGATCGAACCCCGTTTCGGTTGTCTGCGTCGACGCGCGAGTTAACGCCGCAAGATCGCCCTCGCGAGGTGAACAGCCCAGGGCGAGTCCGCTTTGCTGCCGAACTTCCCCAGCTCGTACCCCGTAGCGCCGATCAATCCGAGCACCTCTACGGTGCTCCCGGACGTATCACGTCTGGAAGTCTGAGCTCCAGCCATCAGGATGCTCGACGACCGAATCGACTCCAGCGCTCCCGCGACGAAACGATGACGATCCGCCGGGGACATGCCGGCGGCTACGGCAAGGAGGACGAGGAGTTCCACCGCTCTCTGCGAGCCGCCGGGCGCAACCGGAACTCCCTCGACGATCACCGACCACGTCATTGACGCGTCCCGCTCTGCCGACTGTCCCCGCTTCGTCAGAACAATCTGCCCTTTGTGCTTTCGCACCAGGCCGAACTTCTTGAGCACTGCGAAGAGTGATCGCCCTTGGGGAAGGTTTACAGGTCCCAGTTCAGGTTCGTCGAGCATCGCGTCGACCGTCGTGAAGAAATCATCGGCACCGATCCCTTCGACACCGATCAGAGCCAGAACCGCTTGAATGCGTTGGCCCGCCTCGACGTGGACCAACTCCCCGATTGCCGACTGATCGTCAATGCCTGCTCGGGCGAGGACCGCATGCAGTTCCGGGACTCGCGAGGGTCCCAGGCATTCGACGAGCTTCGCAATGTCGTACGACGCAGCGATCTCGTCCGGTCTAGGACTATGCAGTCGATTATTGACCTCAGCGATCTCGAATCGTGTCGGCTCGAAATCAGTTTGTGGCCATTCGAGGGTCCATTCATGGGAGCGCAGCTTCTCCGAAGCGAGAACACCGAGGAGTTGCTCGTACTCGTCAGGTCCGACGCATTCCTCCGGCGGACAAGCACCGCGACCCGCGGCACACACAACTTGGAACCCTTCGGGCAGTACTTCGGAAGATTCAAGTGTCAGCGTGTGGCGCCAGTTCCCGAAGCGTCCGTAGCGATAACTGATTTCATCGCCAGGCGAGACCATGACCTCGTCCAGGCGTACCGCGGACTCTACGATCGCCGCTCGGCCGGCCCGACGCTGCTCGGCGTTGCTCCCGGAAGCTACGTACTCTTCGACCTCGCCGGGAAATCGGCTGCCGGACTTGGACCACGCGTGCGATTGACGGTCACTCCACCCCATTGCCCGTTGAACCACCGAATGCAGGTCATCCAGATTCAGATCCGACGCGACGAGGATTCGTCGCCAGATCTGAGTGGAAACATTGTCGACACTGATACGTATCGCGTATTGCGCCGGTACCGCGCGTCTCTTCGAACGCAACGATCGCGCAATCTGAATGCCCCCACGCCCTCCGCCAGCTTCTAGTACAAACCTTTGCAGTTCTTCAGGCTCCGTCGGAACGAGTCGCAAATGCGACACCCTCGAGCTGCTCAACCCCACCATGAGACTCAGCCTAGGCCAAAGTGCTAGGGACGAAGGCACAAAATCGGAGAGTACTTCGGACTTATGAGACGGTTCACAATCTATACCTTGGCTAACAAGTCGCTACGTGCGTCGGCGACGGCATCGTCCTCGCCCAATTCCTGCCCTGATGGAGTGAACGTACCGTTCCCCTCGTTGAGGAGGGTGAGAGTGCCGTTCACTCCATGCCGGGGTGCCGGCGGCGTGCCCGCCCCTGATGGTGTGAACGGTACGTTGGGTCGATCTGAGGCGACGAACGTACCGTTCGCTCGAAGTCGGGGGTGCCGGCGGCGGTGCTTTCGGGTGTTGGCGGGGTGGGGTGTTTTGGGTACGAGAAAGCCCCCCAACCAGTACTGGTTGGGGGGCTTCTC
>NZ_JASHKY010000011.1:0-165427 GCF_030056935.1 Rhodococcus sp. IEGM 1302
CACCACCCGGAAGCAAAGTATTTCAATGTCTGAGTTGTTGACCGAAGTATCCGAATCAACGCTCGGTGGTGTCCTGTGGGACATGGACGGCACCCTGCTCGATTCGGAGAAGCTGTGGGACATCGCGCTTCGTGAGCTGTCCCTACGCCTGGGCGGACCGATGACGGAAGCGACACGCGTTGCCGTCATCGGTGCGTCGAGTCCCTTCGCCCTTGCGACGGTGTTCGACGCGCTCGGCCTGGAGAAGCATCCCGATGCCATCGCCGAGGCGAAGGACTGGATGTACACCCGCGTCGGCGATCTGTTCGAGGACGGCGTGACCTGGCGGCCGGGTGCTCGCGACGCACTGTCGACCGTGCGTGACGGTGGTTTGCGTTCGGCACTGGTCACCAACACCGAGCGAGTTCTGGTAGATCGGGCACTCGGCATGCTCGGCCGTGAGTTCTTCGACCATTCGGTGTGTGGCGACGAGGTCCCCAACGGGAAACCGGCAGCGGATCCGTACCTGCGCGGCGCGCATCTGCTCGGACTCGAGCCTGCGCAGTGCCTCGCGATCGAGGACTCGCCGACCGGCACGGCGTCGGCCAGCGCTGCGGGTTGCGCGGTGCTCGTCGTTCCGTGTGAGGTCGACGTCCCGGCCGGCCCTGGACGCGTGTTTCGAGAGTCTCTGGTGGACTTGTCCATTCACGATCTTCACGACGTTCACTCGAGCGCGGCACGTTAGGCTGGATTTGCTGTGGCTATTCCGAAAATTGTTCTCTTCTACCAGTTCACGCCGTTGGCGGACCCGGAAGCGATCAAGCTGTGGCAGCACAGCCTGGCCGAGTCCAACAACCTGACGGGCCGGATCATCGTCTCGCCGCACGGGATCAACGCGACGGTCGGCGGAGACATCGAGGATGTCAAGCGATATGTCCGTGGTACGCGTGGTTACGAACCCTTCCGTACCGCTGACATCAAGTGGTCGGACGGCCTCGGGGACGATTTCCCTCGTCTGAGTGTCAAGGCACGCTCGGAGATCGTGACGTTCGGTGCCCCCGACGAGCTGAAAGTCGACGAGAACGGTGTGGTCGGCGGAGGAGTTCACCTGGTGCCCAAGGAACTACACGAACTCGTCGACACTCGCGGTGACGACGTCGTGTTCTTCGACGGGCGCAATGCCTTCGAAGCCGAGATCGGCCGTTTCCGAGATGCGATAGTTCCGGACGTCGCCACCACTCGGGATTTCGTCAACGAACTCGACAGTGGCAAATACGACCATCTCAAGGGCAAAGCCGTGGTCACGTACTGCACTGGCGGAGTGCGCTGTGAGGTGTTGTCTTCGCTGATGCGCTCACGTGGCTTCGACGAGGTCTATCAGTTGGACGGCGGAATCGTCCGTTACGGCGAGACTTTCGGCGACCGCGGCCTCTGGGACGGTTCCCTGTACGTGTTCGACAAGCGGATGAACATCGAGTTCTCATCCGAAGCCAAGACTCTCGGCGTGTGTGTCGATTGTGGTACTCCGACCCCGCGGTACCGCAACCGGATCGACGGCGACGGCCGAACCCTCGAATTGCTCTGCGAGAGTTGTTCACCAGACCTCGAGCAGGACTGAGCTGTGCCCAAGGCTCCGTTGCCGATCCGAAACGGTCTCGGACCTGACCGGCTGCGGATGCCGGCGGAGTCGTCGGCGCGGACCGTCCTCGAGCACCTGGTCGGCGAGCATCCCGGGGAGCGGGACCTGTGGGCGGACCTCGTCAGCGCCGGGGACGTCGTCGACGAGCACGGGCGGAAGATCACGAGCCGAACGCCCTATCAGCCGACCCGGTTCGTGTACTTCTACCGCGAGCCGGCCCCCGAGATTCCGGTTCCGCACGAGATCGAGATCTTGTACCGCGACGACTCGATTCTCGTGATCGACAAACCGCACTTCCTGGCGACCATTCCACGGGGAGCGCACATCGTCGAAAGCGCAGTCGTGCGCCTGCGTCGTGACCTGGACCTTCCGGATCTTGCGCCAGTTCACCGCCTCGACCGGATGACGGCGGGTGTCATCGTGTTCACCGTGACACCGGACCTACGACGGCCGTACCAGGAACTTTTTGCCGAGCAGCGGATCGTCAAGGAGTACGAGGCGATTGCGGGCTTCGATCCGGAACTGACTTTCCCTCGCACGGTGCGCAGCCGCATCAACAAAGTTCACGGCGAGATGACGGCTACCGAAATCGCGGGCGAGCCGAACAGTGAGACCTCGATCGAACTGATCGAGGTGATCACCGACTCGGCCGGCCGGACGCTCGGGCGATACAGGTTGCTCCCACGGACCGGCCGGACCCATCAGCTTCGGCTGCACCTCAACTCGCTGGGCGTCCCGATCGTCGGTGACAACTACTATCCGGAGTATCTGCCCGCAGTGCCCGGTGACTTCTCGACTCCGTTGCGATTGTTGGCGCGAGCGTTGGAGTACCCGGATCCGATCACCGGGCAGACCCGCAGGTTCGTGAGTTCGCGCAGCCTCGACGCAGGCCTGTGAACACCGCTGTTCGTGGGCGTGTGAAAACCGCTTCCGTCCTCGTGAAAGAATGGCTACCCGTGAAGACCTTCGAATCCTTGTTCGCCGAATTGACCGAGCGCGCTGCTACTCGCCCCGAGGGGTCCGGCACTGTCGCCGCCCTCGACGCCGGTGTGCATGCTCAGGGCAAAAAGGTCATCGAGGAAGCCGGTGAAGTGTGGATCGCTGCGGAATACCAGAGCGATGAGCAGCTAGCCGAGGAAATTTCCCAGCTGCTGTACTGGACGCAGGTGTTGATGGTCGGTCGCGGACTGACCCTCGAGGACGTGTACCGACATCTGTGATCGGAGCTGACCAGCGAGATGTACTCCGTCTCGCTCGTCCAGGGCTTCCGATTCATGTCGTCTCACGTCACCCACACCTTCCGAAAGGACATCCACCATGCTGCGCGTAGCAGTTCCCAACAAAGGCTCACTGTCCGAGTCCGCCGCCGAGATTCTCAGCGAGGCCGGTTACCGTCGACGCACCGATTCCCGTGATCTGACAGTCCTCGATCCGGCCAATCAGGTCGAGTTCTTCTTCTTGCGCCCCAAGGACATTGCGATCTACGTCGGCTCCGGTGAGCTGGATCTCGGCATCACCGGTCGTGATCTCGCCGGCGACTCGGGTGCTCCCGTATCCGAGCGTCTGTCACTGGGCTTCGGCCGTTCGTCGTTCCGTTACGCAGCACCGGCCGGCAAGGACTGGGCCGTCGAGGATCTGTCCGGCCTGCGCATTGCAACGTCGTACCCGAACCTGGTCCGTAAGGACCTCACAGATCGCGGACTCGACGCCACCGTCATCCGTCTCGACGGAGCAGTGGAAATCTCGATTCAGCTCGGCGTCGCCGACGCGATCGCCGACGTGGTCGGATCGGGTCGTACTCTCCGCCAACACAACCTCGTGGCTTTCGGTGAATCGCTCTGCGATTCCGAAGGTGTCCTGATCGAGCGCACCGGCGCTCCGCAGGACGATCCCGCCCGCAACCAGCTCATCGAACGCGTTCGCGGAATTGTCTTCGCGCAGCAGAATCTGATGATCGACTACGACTGCCCGCGCACCATCCTCGACGACGCCATCAAGATGACACCCGGTATGGAGTCGCCAACGCTCTCGCCGTTGGCCGATCCCGACTGGGTCGCGGTTCGCGCGATGGTCCCGATCAAGGGACACAACCAGGTGATGGATGCCTTGGCCGAACTCGGTGCCAAGGCCATCCTCGCGTCGAACATCCGCTCGGTACGCGCTTTCTGATCACTGCCTGAATAGATTTACGCGCATTCGCGCCCGTTCCTGGAAATCAGGAACGGGCGCGAATCTGCAAAGTCTGGGCGATACGGCCCACGGCACCCTGCTCGTCGTAGAGCACGCCCGCACACATGCCGACGCCGTCCGGACCCGTTGTGGTTTCGGCGGCGACACCGACCCACTCTCCCTCGGGCACACGGAAGATATGCACCGTGAGATCTGTGTTGAGGAACGTCCAGTGCTCCGGGTCGAGCTTGGCGCCGACCCCGTTTGAGATGTCGGCCACCGCGAACAAACGCTCGAGAGCAGACATCTTCTCACCCTCGACCAGCTCTGGCTTGGGGCGCGCCCATACCTTCCCGGTTCCCACGCACCCGATCGGAGCAATCCAGGACCAGTCGAGGGTCTTGAGATAGCCGACGCTCCACAGACCCTCGAGAACGCCCGGGGTGCCGCTGTCGCGGGGTTCGAGCGGGGGATCGACTACGTGGACGACGTCGCCGGTATCCACCGTCTCCATCCGCCACGCCGTACCGCGCGCAACCGCGCGTGCAGATCCGTCGGCGGTGGTTGCCCACAGTTCGGCGACGATCAATTCGATTCGGCGACCGGGTCGTTCGATCCAGGACCGGACTTCGAGGTCGGCAATCGGAATCGGTCCGAGAATCTCGACGACGACGCGCGTCAGACGGGTTTCGTCGCGCGCACCGCACCGCTCGAGGGCTCGTACCAACAGCGCCGACGGGGGAGCGCCGTGCTGCAGTGTCGGGCCCCAGATGCTGACAGTTGCCTGCGTGCTCGCGAACCGCTCGTGCCCTTCCTCCGTCGTTCCGAGGTAGCGGTAGTACGAACTGTCCGTCATGTTATGAATTCTCCTTTGCGGCAACAGGTTCGGTGCTCAGTAGGTCCGGCCAACCTGGATACGGCGGAGGTGTTCCGCCGAACGAGGGGCACAGTGACTTGTGATCGCACCAGTCGCACAGTTTGCCAGGCTTGGGTCTGAAGTCTCCGGTCGCACCTGCCGCGAGGATCGCTTTCCAGATGGCGGAGAGGGTTCGCTCGAATCGGATGAGCTCGTCGTGATCCGGGGCGTACGTGAGAATCGAGCCGGAGGCCAGATAGATCAGGCGCAGTTGTGCGGGAACGATTCCGCGAGTGCGCAGCAGTACGAGCGCGTAGAACTTCATCTGGAAGAGCGCCTTGGATTCGGTGAACTCGCGAGGCGCTTTTCCGGTCTTGTAGTCGACCACCCGCACCTCACCCGTCGGTGCAACGTCTATCCGGTCGACGAAGCCGCGGAGTCGAACGCCGTTCTCCAATTCGGTCTCGACGTAGACCTCGCACGCCTCGGCATCGAATCGAGTGGGATCTTCGAGCGTGTAGTACGTCGCGACGAGCTTGCCGACTTCGTCGAGGAACGAATCCAGCTCGCCCTCCGGAACAAGGTCAGCGGCCTCGGGAGACTCGGCACTGACACGTTCCCACGCGGGACGGACGAGTTCGGCTGCGCGATCGGGAACCCGGTGACCGGTCGGGAGTGCAAACAGTGCTTCCAGTGCCGCGTGTACGACGGTGCCTCTGACCTGGGCTCTGGTTGGCGTTTCCGGAATTCTGTCGACTGCTCGGAAGCGATAGAGCAGGGGGCATTGTTTGTAGTCACCCGCCCGAGACGGAGAGAGCGCCGGCCGACTACGCGGGCGCTCGTGTGATGTTGCACCCGTTGGAGTGGGGGTTGGCAATTCGACAGAGCTCACACCTGGCAGGCTATGCGGTTGGTCCGACAACTCCGTCGGAGCCGGTGGCGAGGACACCGGAAACAAGCGAACAGGGATCATCTGCGCATGGCGAACGAGCTGCAACCAGAAGAAGGCACGACCGAAGTGGATGAGGTTGTGCAGTCCGCTGTCGCCGAGATTCCCGAACAAGAGCTTCCAGAAGCTGATCTCACTGCGCCGGGCAAGCGGCCGTCAGGTCCGTTCCGCGTCGGCGACCGAGTACAGCTGACCGACGGCAAGGGACGCCACTACACGATCGTTCTCGAGGCGAACCGCGAATACCACACCCACAAGGGCGGAATCGTTCACAACGATCTGATCGGTGCCGACGAGGGCAGCGTCGTCAAGTCGGTCAACGGCACGCCCTATCTCGCACTGCGCCCCCTGCTGGTGGACTACGTGCTGTCCATGCCGCGCGGTGCCCAGGTCATCTACCCGAAGGACGCAGCTCAGATCGTCCACGAAGGCGACGTGTTCCCCGGAGCGCGCGTGCTCGAGGCCGGAGCCGGCTCCGGCGCACTGACATGTTCGCTGCTGCGTGCCGTCGGACCCGAGGGCAAGGTCATCTCCTACGAGGTCCGCGACGATCATGCCGAACATGCGGTTCGCAACGTCGAGACCTTCTTCGGGGAACGTCCGCCGAACTGGGAACTGACCATCGCCGATCTCGCCGAGTTCGATCCGGAAGCGCACGGAGGCAAGGTCGATCGCGTCGTCCTCGACATGCTGGCCCCGTGGGACGTCCTGCCCGCCGTCTCGAAGGCACTCGTGCCGGGCGGCGTGTTGATCGTCTACGTTGCGACCGTTACTCAGCTCTCGAAGGTCGTCGAGGCGATGCGGGAGCAGGAATGCTGGACCGAGCCCCGCTCGTGGGAATCGATCGTGCGCGGTTGGCACGTCGTCGGTTTGGCGGTGCGCCCCGAACATCGGATGCAAGGCCACACCGCGTTCCTCGTGAGCGCTCGTCGTCTCGCCGAAGGAACCGTCACCCCGAAGCCGCAGCGGCGTGCGGGCAAGGGCTCGAACACCGCGGCCAAGTAGTCACACGAAAACAACAAGAGCGGCGATCCGGTATCCGGATCGCCGCTCTTGTCGTAGCTGGAAGTTATGCGGTGCAGGAAGCGCGGCCCATTTCCAGGAGCACGCAAGCCGAGGTGTCGGACAGCTTCCAGGAGCCGTCTTCGAGCTCCCAGGTCCACGGGGTGGCCGGGGCGGCGCCGTGCGGGCTGACGACGGCGACGTCTGCAGTTGCGGTCTGACCGTCGACCTTGACGTTGTCCACGTTGAACGTGATCGCGTAGGCCGGGTTACCGCCCAGTGCAGCACTCATCGTCTCGATGTTGGCCTGACGCTTGGTTCCGTCGACCACCAGAGCGGTCTTCTCCTCGATCGGCTTGGCCGGATCGATCAGCGCGACGAGCGAAGCGTTGAGCTCCTCGGCCGTCGGAGCCGCTGCGGCAGCGGCAGCTGACGTCGTGGCGGAAGCCGAGGCCTTGGCCGTGGTGCTCGAGGCGGCGGCGGAAGTAGAACTTGCAGCCGTCGAATCCTTGTTGTCGTCCGAGCTGCATGCACCCATGGTCAGGACGGCAGCGACAGCACAAGCGCTGATGAGAGTCTTGCGGATGATCACAGCGTTACCTTTCGTTGTAAAGAGAGACAGGCGCTGTCTCCATCTTGTAGGCAAGGCTAACATGACCAAAATCTGGCTCGAGACCAGTCGGCACGGTCCGCGCGCAGGTGTGAATTCGCACTCGCGCACCGTGTCTGGCGACAGTTGGGGCCTTATGCCGGTAGCGTTGATGGATCGCACTGGGAGGAGACGCACATGAGCTCGACAGAGAACCCGGATTCGGTTGCGGCAGCAGAAGAACTCCACGCGCTACGAGTGGAAGCACAAGTACTGCGCCGACAACTTGCACAATCGCCGGAGCAGGTGCGTGAGCTGGAGTCGAAGGTGGACTCGTTGTCCATCCGAAACAGCAAGTTGATGGACACCCTCAAAGAGGCCCGTCAGCAGCTCATCGCGCTTCGTGAAGAAGTCGACAGACTCGGTCAACCGCCGAGCGGTTACGGAGTCCTTCTCTCGGTACACGAGGACAAGACCGTCGACGTGTTCACGTCGGGTCGCAAGATGCGGTTGACGTGCTCACCGAACATCGACACGGACACCCTCGCCCTCGGGCAGACGGTTCGCCTCAACGAGGCACTCACCATCGTCGAGGCCGGCACCTACGAGCAGGTCGGTGAGATCAGCACGCTCCGTGAGGTACTCGACGACGGCTTGCGCGCACTGGTGGTCGGCCATGCCGACGAAGAGCGCATCGTCTGGCTCGCAGCGCCGTTGGCAGCCGTCTTCGCCGACCCCGAAGCCGACATCATCGCGTACGACGCCGATTCTCCGACCAGGAAACTGCGTCCGGGCGACTCGTTGCTCGTCGACACCAAGGCCGGGTACGCCTTCGAGCGCATCCCGAAGGCCGAGGTCGAAGATCTGGTTCTCGAAGAAGTTCCGGACGTTCACTACGACGACATCGGTGGTCTCGGGCGTCAGATCGAACAGATCCGTGATGCCGTCGAACTCCCGTTCCTCCACAAGGATCTGTTCCACGAGTACTCACTGAGGCCGCCGAAGGGTGTACTGCTCTACGGTCCGCCTGGTTGCGGCAAGACGCTCATCGCCAAGGCCGTCGCCAACTCGTTGGCCAAGAAGATCGCCGAAGCCCGCGGTCAGGACAGCAAGGACGCCAAGTCCTACTTCCTGAACATCAAGGGCCCGGAACTTCTGAACAAGTTCGTCGGCGAAACCGAGCGTCACATCCGGATGATCTTCCAGCGTGCTCGTGAGAAGGCGTCCGAGGGCACTCCGGTGATCGTCTTCTTCGACGAGATGGACTCGATCTTCCGTACCCGTGGTTCGGGAGTCTCCTCCGACGTGGAGACAACGGTCGTTCCGCAGCTGCTCAGCGAGATCGACGGTGTGGAAGGGCTCGAGAACGTCATCGTCATCGGCGCTTCCAACCGTGAGGACATGATCGACCCGGCCATCCTGCGTCCCGGCCGACTGGACGTGAAGATCAAGATCGAGCGCCCCGACGCGGAATCCGCTCAGGACATCTTCTCGAAGTACCTGGTGGACGGTCTGCCGATCAATGCAGACGACCTCGCCGAGTTCGGTGGAGATCGCACTGCATGCTTGAAGGCGATGATCGTTCGCGTCGTCGATCGCATGTACGCGGAGAGCGAAGAGAATCGTTTCCTCGAGGTCACGTACGCCAACGGCGACAAGGAAGTTCTGTTCTTCAAGGACTTCAACTCGGGGGCGATGATCCAGAACATCGTCGACCGCGCCAAGAAGTACGCGATCAAGTCTGTGCTCGACACCGGTGCTCCGGGCTTGCGTGTGCAGCACCTCTTCGATTCCATCGTCGACGAGTTCGCCGAGAACGAGGATCTGCCCAACACCACCAATCCTGATGACTGGGCACGTATTTCGGGCAAGAAGGGTGAGCGGATCGTCTACATCCGCACTCTCGTCACGGGCAAGAACGCCAGTGCGAGCCGCGCGATCGACACGGAGTCGAACACGGGCCAGTACCTGTAACGAAACGAACATCGATCGGGCCGGCCACTCCGCGAGAGTTGTCGGCCCGATCTCTGCGTCGCTGCCGTTGACTTCGTTGCGATTGGACCGGTCGGTCGCGCTGGTTTAGAGTCCCGCCGTGCAGATACATCTTCGACACAATCCGTCGTCCACAGTCGCTCGCTGCTACCTCGCGCCCGGCGAACCGCTGCGCGTGGAGAGCGGGGCGATGCTCGCGCATTCTGCCGGCGTAGTTCTCGAAGCGAAGGCGCAGGGCGGCGTCCTGCAGGGACTCAAGCGGTCGATGCTGAGCGGCGAATCATTTTTCGTCACGACGTATACCGCTCCGCCGCAAGGTGGTTGGGTCGACGTGACTGGTGTGCTTCCCGGAGATCTGATCCCGCTGACCATCACCTCTGATCGCCCGTTCTTCCTCAACCGTGGAACCTGGTTGGCCAACTCCTACGGTGTGACGGTCGAGTCCAAGTGGGGCGGCATGTCCAACCTCTTCGGCGGTGAAGGAGGCTTCGGCCTGCGGGCAAGTGGCGACGGTGAAGTAGTGCTGGCCGTCTACGGCGCGATCGACGTCATCGACTTGCAGCCAGGCGAGACAGTCACGATCGATACCGGTCACGTGGTCGCCTACGACCTCGGCATGAATTTCAACATGCGGCGCGCCGTTCAGGGGCGCACCATTCAGTCGATGAAGTCCGGTGAAGGATTTGTCTTCGACTTCACCGGACCCGGTCGCGTTCTCGCGCAGACCCGCAACCCCAGCGCGTTCGCTGCGTGGCTCTCGGCGATCACCCCGGGCTGATCACAGGTCCCACCAGTGTTCAGTCCCAGCGGTGTTCAGCTCCAGCAATAGTCGGCCAGCAGCGCGCGTGAGTCCGGAACGAACGGCCACGACGGGTCCTGCAGGTGGGCGCCGAGTTCTTTCGGCGTCCACCACCAACCTTCGGCGATCTCGCTGGGCTGATGTGCCATCGGCCCGTCGTATCTGAGTTCGAACGCAAACAGGTGACAGCGCAACGGAGAGTTGTTCCACTCGCCGTCCCAGGATTTTCGAGCGATCTCCGTCAGTCGGAGTGGCTGGTCTGCCGTTCCGAAGATTCCGAGTTCTTCACCGACTTCACGGATCGCAGTTTCCTGCGGCGTCTCACCTGGATCGACGACACCTCCGGCAAGACAGTCGTGATAGCCCCCGAACACCGCTTTCGTGTCGGTTCGGCGATGGACGTAGATGCGGGAGCCGTCCCCGGTACGAACCAGGACGCCCGCACTCGCGTGCCAGAGCCCACCCGAGTAGACGACCGAACGTGGTGCTCGGCCGATCGGATTACCCGTCCGGTCGTACACGGCGACTACCTCGTCCGCGGGATTCAGGTCTGCGGTGAGAGGTTGGTGCATTCCTCCAACTGTGCCACGCCTGTGGGTGCCGCGCCGCAATCACATAGGCTCTTGTGTCATGCAGCGGATCATCGGTGTCGAGGTCGAATACGGAATATCTTCACCCAGTGAGCCGTCGGCGAATCCGATTCTCACTTCAACCCAGGCGGTGCTTGCCTACGCCGCCGCAGCGGGCGTGCCACGGGCCAAGCGCACACGCTGGGATTACGAGGTCGAATCTCCGCTGCGAGATGCCCGAGGCTTCGATCTGGGGCGAATGAGCGGTCCCGCGCCGGTGATCGACGCGGACGAGATCGGCGCCGCGAACATGATTCTCACCAACGGGGCACGGTTGTACGTCGATCACGCCCATCCGGAGTATTCGGCGCCCGAGGTCGCCGACCCGCTCGACGCCGTGATCTGGGACAAGGCCGGCGAACGCGTCATGGAAGCGGCTGCGCGGCACGCATCCAGCGTGCCGGGTGCGCCACGGCTGCAGCTGTACAAGAACAACGTCGACGGCAAGGGTGCCTCGTACGGCACGCACGAGAACTACCTCTGCTCACGTGAGACCCCGTTCGCCTCGATCGTGACCGGTTTGACGCCGTTTTTCGCGTCCCGGCAGGTGATCTGCGGTTCCGGTCGTGTGGGTCTCGGTCAGTCCGGCGACGAGGCCGGATTCCAGCTTTCGCAGCGATCCGACTACATCGAGGTCGAAGTAGGCCTCGAGACCACTCTCAAGCGCGGAATCATCAACACCCGCGACGAACCGCACGCGGATGCGGACAAGTATCGCCGCCTGCACGTCATCATCGGTGACGCGAACCTCGCGGAGATGTCGACGTACCTCAAGGTGGGAACAACGGCGCTGGTACTCGACCTGATCGAGGCAGGTGTCGACCTCACCGATCTGCAACTGGCGCGTCCGGTCACCGCCGTCCACCACATCAGTCACGACCCCACTCTGCGCAAGACCGTTGCGCTGGCCGACGGACGTGAACTGACAGGGCTTGCGCTGCAACGCATTTACCTCGAACGTGTCTCGAAGTTCCTCGACCGTGAGGCCGATCGTGATCCGCGAGCGGACGATATCGTCGCCAAGTGGGCGATGGTTCTCGATCTCCTCGAGCGCGATCCCATGGAGTGCGCGAACATCCTCGACTGGCCGGCCAAACTGCGTCTGCTCGAAGGGTTCCGCAATCGTGAGGGACTCGCGTGGTCGGCGCCGCGATTGCATCTGGTGGATCTGCAGTACTCCGACGTGCGACTCGACAAGGGCCTGTACAACCGCCTGGTTGCTCGCGGCTCCATGGAGCGGCTTGTCACCGAACAGCAGGTTCTCGACGCGGTCACGAACCCTCCCACCGACACTCGCGCATACTTCCGGGGCGAGTGCCTACGCCGATTCGGTGCCGATATCGCGGCCGCGAGCTGGGATTCGGTCATCTTCGATCTCGGCGGTGAATCGTTGATCCGTATCCCCACCCTCGAGCCGCTTCGAGGTACCAAAGCGCACGTCGGAGCGTTGCTCGACTCCGTGGACAGCGCCGCGGAACTGGTTGATCAGCTCACTCACTGAAATCAGCCGATGCGGCTCGCCGTCGCGTCTCTCCACACCTGACGGTGCCGCTCGGTAGGGTGAAGGTCCGAGCGGGATCAGTTACCGACTCTGCTGGGCCGAACAGGATGCTCGCGAGAGCTCCCTTCACACAAGGAGGTCGACGGCGATGGCTCAAGAACAGACGCAGCGTGCCGGTGGCGGCGAAGACGACGAAACCACTGGTGGCGACGGCAGTGCCGGCCAGGAACGTCGCGAGAAGCTCGCTGCAGAAACCGACGACCTGCTCGACGAGATCGACGACGTGTTGGAAGAGAACGCCGAGGACTTCGTCCGTGCCTACGTCCAGAAGGGCGGCCAGTGACGGTGGATCGCGCGCCCCGGATCACAGACGGGGACACACGGTTGAGCTTCGGCTCGAATCTGTCGTCATTCTCGGAATACCTTCGGGTGCATGCACCGGAGCATCTTCCGCAGAACCGCTTCGCCGACACAGGAGGTGTTGTCATGGGCGGGGGAGACGTAGCTCCGCACGGCACCACCATCGTCGCGATCAGCTATGCGGGTGGTGTTCTGCTCGCGGGTGATCGCCGAGCGACGATGGGCAATCTCATCGCCAGCCGTGACGTGCAGAAGGTGTACGTCACGGACGACTACTCGGCTGCGGGTATTGCCGGTACGGCCGGGATCGCAATCGAACTGGTCCGGCTCTTCGCGGTCGAGCTCGAACATTACGAGAAGATCGAAGGCGTCCCACTCACGTTCGACGGCAAGGCCAATCGACTTTCGTCGATGGTTCGAGGAAATCTCGGAGCAGCGATGCAAGGTTTGGCGGTTGTGCCACTGCTCGTGGGTTACGACCTGGACGCGGTCGATCCGTCCACCGCCGGTCGCATCGTCTCCTACGACGTCGTCGGTGGGCGATACGAGGAGCGCGCGGGCTATCACGCAGTCGGATCCGGCTCCCTGTTCGCGAAATCGGCGCTCAAGAAGCTGTATTCACCGGGAATCGACGAGGACACCGCGCTTCGGTTCGCCGTCGAGGCGCTGTACGACGCGGCAGATGACGATTCGGCTACCGGTGGTCCTGATCTGACACGAGGGATCTATCCGACGGCGGTCACCATCACCTCGGCCGGCGCTGTGGAGTTGTTGCCCACCAGGGCTGCCGAGATCGCCAGGGAGATCGTCGCGGCTCGCACGGCGACCGTGAGTCCGGAAGGGGAGTCTGCGCTATGACGATGCCGTATTACGCATCAGCCGAACAGATCATGCGCGATCGTTCGGAATTGGCGCGCAAGGGAATTGCCCGCGGGCGCAGCGTCGTCGTTCTCACCTACCGCGACGGAGTGCTCTTTGTCGCCGAGAATCCGTCGCGTGCTCTGCACAAGGTCAGCGAACTGTACGACCGTCTCGGATTCGCGGCAGTGGGCAAGTACAACGAGTTCGAGAATCTGCGCCGCGCGGGCATCGTCCACGCAGACATGCGTGGGTACTCGTACGACCGTCGGGACGTCACCGGGCGTTCGCTCGCCAATGCGTACGCACAAACCCTGGGAACGATCTTCACCGAGCAGCCCAAGCCGTACGAGGTCGAGATCTGTGTTGCCGAGATCGGTCGCTTCGGAAGCAGTACGCCGGCTCAGCTCTACCGGATCACGTACGACGGATCCATCGCGGACGAGCAGGAATTCGTGGTCATGGGCGGCACGACCGAACCGATCGTGACGGCGATGCGCGAGTCGTACCAGCGAGACCTCGACCTCGAATCCGCAGTGCGGATTGCAGTCGGGGCGCTCCAAAAGGGCGGCCCGGCACCGGCCGGAACCACTGAGGCGGAACCACGAACTCTCGATGTGAGTGCACTCGAGGTTGCCGTACTCGACAGCAATCGTCCACGCCGTGCGTTCAAACGGATCGCTGGAACGGTTTTGGAAGAGATGCTTCCAGCTCCGGCCGCAGTCGAGGATGCGCCGCCGGCAAACGGCGACGCACCCTCGTAGATACTCCGTAGGTCTGGGAGTTACTGCAGGTCTGGAGTTACTGAGTGACTCGGTAGACGGCCACCGCGCCCGGTTCGGTGTCGAAATCGAACCGGCGCGCGTCTGCCACCACTTCACCGTCGGTGGCGATGGCTACCGGTGAATCGGCGACTCGAACCGACATCGACGAGACGAGTTCGCGAACGTAGACCCGCGAGCTGCCCAATGTTCCTGTGGCAGCCGCAAACAGCAGACGTGAGCGCGAGAATTTCTTGTCCGCGCGCAGATAGCGGACGTCGAGTAGTCCACGGTTCATCTCCGGACGCGACATCGGCACCTGATCGGCGGGGGAGTATCGCCCGTTTCCGACGAACAGCATCCAGATTGTGGTCCGCTTCCCGTCGATGGTCACCGTCATCGGCTCAGCCGCTGCGAGAACCCGGATCATCGCGGCTCCTGCGGCCGGCCATTTACCGAAACGCGGTTCCCATTTTTCCCTCAGGCGCACAGCATCCGGGTATCCACCGAGGCTGGCTGTGTTGAGAAACCGTGCAGTCACTCCGGAATCCGTGCGCACCACCGCGTGGTCGACGAATGCCGCCTGACCGGACTCGACTGCCTGTGCGGTCTCCTCGACATTCACCGCCCCGACGTCGCGGGCGAAATGGTTCAATGTTCCGCCGGGAAAAACCGCAAGTGGTAGCTCGTGCTTTGTCGCCGCGGTCGCGACCGTGACCACTGTTCCGTCGCCGCCGCATACACCCAACGCTTTCGGCGAGAGCTCGGGGATCTTGGCATCGATCTGCATGTCGAAGTCGATGTCCGCGTCGAACTCGTAGACGATCGCTTCCGGTAGTAGTTCTCGAATCGATTCCACGATCCCGTCGTCCTCGGAGCCTGAACCAGGATTGGTGAAGACCAACAAGCCTTCTCCGCGCGGGAGCGCGGGAACCACGCACTCGGGTCCGAGTTCGGCGGGTTCTTCGTCGCGTACCGCCCACCAACGACGCGTGCCGGCAGCGATAGCACCGCCGACCGCGAGGCCTGCGAAGACGTCGGACGGCCAGTGGACTCCGTTGTGAACGCGTGAGTACGCCACTGCTGCGGCCAGTGGTGCGAGAGCAGCTCCAGCAACCGGGGACTCCATGGCCACTGCCGCGGTGAATGCCGCGGCCGAAGACGAATGTCCGGAGGGGAACGAGGACGACGTCGGAATGTCGACGCCTCGCTTCGGGCTCAGCCAGACGCGTGCCGGTGGGCGTCGGCGGGGAAAGAGGGGCTTGAGTATGCCGTTGGCCAGCGCGCTGGAACCGGCCAGTGCGAGCAGCCCGCGTGCTGCTGCCCTACGGGGCCGCCCGCCGATCATCGCGAGCAAGGCGGCGACAACCATCCACAAAACGCCGTGATCGGCGGCTCTGGAGAGAAACCGCATGGTCGGGTCGAGCACGGAAGGGCGCAGTGCTCCAGTGCTTTCCATGACTTTGACGTCGCTTCGGACAACTTTTCGGCGAATAAGGCTCACACCGTCACACTATGCTGCCGCCCGACGTTGTCGAGTCGTGACTTACGACGCGATCGAAGTACACGGGTGAACCTCGCATTCTGGTTGTACTGTCGAAGTGTGCAGAGACGAATCATGGGTATCGAGACGGAATTCGGCGTTACCTGCACCTTTCACGGGCACAGGAGACTGAGCCCCGACGAGGTTGCTCGTTACCTCTTCCGTCGTGTCGTGTCGTGGGGTCGCAGCTCCAACGTCTTCCTCCGTAACGGAGCTCGCTTGTACCTGGATGTGGGTTCGCACCCGGAGTACGCGACGGCCGAGTGCGACAGCCTCATCCAGCTGGTCAATCACGACCGTGCCGGTGAGCGTGTGCTCGAAGAACTGCTGATCGACGCCGAGGCGAGACTCGCCGAGGAGGGTATTGGTGGCGACATCTATCTTTTCAAGAACAACACCGACTCGGCCGGAAACTCGTACGGCTGCCACGAGAACTTTCTCGTCGCGCGCGCCGGTGAGTTCTCCCGCATTTCGGATGTCTTGTTGCCGTTCCTCGTCACGCGCCAGTTGATCTGCGGCGCCGGAAAGGTACTGCAGACTCCGAAGGCAGCGACGTTCTGCCTCTCGCAGCGCGCGGAACACATCTGGGAGGGCGTCTCGTCGGCTACCACTCGCTCGCGTCCGATCATCAACACCCGCGACGAACCGCATGCCGACGCCGAGAAGTACCGCCGCCTGCACGTGATCGTCGGCGATTCGAACATGGCCGAAACGACGACGATGCTCAAGGTCGGTTCTGCCGCACTGGTGCTCGAGATGATCGAAGCCGGGGTGTCGTTCCGCGATTTCGCGCTGGACAACCCGATTCGTGCCATCCGCGAGGTCAGTCACGACGTGACCGGTAAAAAGCCGGTTCGCCTTGCTGGTGGACGTCAGGCCAGTGCCCTCGATATTCAACGCGAATACCACGCCAAGGCAGTCGAACATCTGCGTAACCGCGAACCGGACCCGCAGGTGGAGCAGGTAGTCGACCTGTGGGGTCGCACCCTCGACGCCGTCGAAGCTCAGGATTTTGCGAAGGTCGACACGGAGATCGACTGGGTCATCAAGCGCAAGCTGTTCCAGCGCTACCAGGACCGTCACGGTTTCGATCTGTCCGATCCCAAGATCGCGCAGCTCGACTTGGCTTACCACGACATCAAACGCGGCCGGGGCGTCTTCGACGTTCTCCAGCGCAAGGGCTTGGTCAAGCGGGTCACCGAGGACGAAACGATCGACGACGCCGTCGAGAATCCGCCGCAGACCACGCGCGCCAAATTGCGGGGCGACTTCATCACCGCAGCCCAGGCAGCAGGCCGGGACTTCACAGTCGACTGGGTTCACCTCAAGCTCAACGATCAGGCGCAGAGAACGGTGCTGTGCAAGGACCCGTTCCGCTCCGTCGACGAGCGTGTCGAGCGTTTGATCGCTTCGATGTAGGTCACTCAATTTCGAGATGTACAAGACGGCAGGTCTGTTTTGCGGCGACGCGCCGGGCACGAAAGTGTCCGGCGCGCGTTCGGTTATCGGATAGCCACTAGGATTTCGGCGTGGCGACATCAAAAATCGAGCGGTTGATGAACCTGGTGATCGCATTGCTGTCCACCAGACAGTTCCTCACGGCGGAGAAAATCCGTGACAGTGTGGCCGGGTACAACGATTCCGCGAACTACGAAGCGTTCAGTCGGATGTTCGAGCGCGACAAGAACGAACTTCGTGACCTGGGTGTCCCGTTGGAAACCGGTCTGGCAGGACGGTTCTCGACCGTCGAGGGGTATCGGATCAATCGCAATGCCTACGAGCTTCCGGACGTGGACCTCACCAGCGAGGAATCTGCTGCAGTCGCCGTCGCGGTGCAGTTGTGGGAGTCGCCGGAACTGATTTCGGCAGCCCAGAGTGCACTACTCAAACTCCGAGCGGCCGGCGTCCAGGTCGACTCAGAAGTCAGTGCCGCCCCGGTCACCGCGATTCCCGCGCGCACCCGCGGTTCGGAGCCCGCGCTCGGCAAGCTTCTTGCAGCGGTCGACGCCGGCCGAGCAGTTCATTTTCAGCACCGCGGCGCATTGAACGAACCGTTCACCGAGCGGACCGTCGAGCCGTGGGGCGTCGTCACGCACAACGGCAAGTGGTACCTGGTCGGGCACGACGTCGACCGTGATGCGGTGAGGACCTTCCGGCTCTCACGGATCGGTGACGACGTCAGGGAGTTCGGCCCGGCCGGTTCGGTTCACAAACCTGAAGGTGTCGACCTTCGCGAGGTCGTCGATCGCGTGACCGGTTCGGGCGTCGTGACCGGGACGGCTACGGTGTGGGTCGCAGACGGCCGCGCCCATGAGCTTCGGCGGCTTGCGACGTCGTCGTCCGAACGGCGGTTGACCGATCGCGACGGCAGCGTACTGGCCATCCCCGTTCGATCCTGGGAATGGACCGCTCGGTTGATCGCCGGTCACGGGTTGGACGCATTGGTGCTGGACCCACCGGATTTGCGTGCTGAGGTCGTCGCGAAGCTGCGCGCCGCCGCGGCGAGCCCGATCACCGGCAATGGACAGGGGGACCACTGATGAGCAATCGACTGTCGTCGCGGTTGGCACGGCTGCTCAACCTCGTGCCGTACTTCATCGCAAATCCTGGCATCAGTCCCGCCGAGGCCGCCGAGGAGCTCGGTGTCAGCACCACTCAACTGATGACCGACCTCAATCAACTGTGGGTGTGCGGACTGCCCGGTTACGGTCCCGGTGATCTCATCGACCTGTCCTTCTCCGAGGAAAGTATCGAGGTCACGTTCTCGGCCGGGATCGATCGCCCGTTGCGCCTCACCTCGACGGAGGCGACGGCGTTGCTGATCGCCCTGCGGTCCTTGGTGGAAATGCCCGGCATGGTCGATCCGTCCTCGGCGCAGCGTGCCATCGCGAAGATCGAGGACGCAGCAGGCTCGGCCGCGGCACGAGCCATCGGTCAGGACCGGGACACATCGCCGGCGCCGGACATCGCCGAAGACCCGATAGCAGCGACGGTCAGAGCCGCGCTCGCAGACAAGACCGCCCTGCGATTGACGTATTACTCCGCCTCGCGCGACGCGGTCTCCGAGCGCATCGTCGACCCCGTTCGTATCGTGTTGGTCGACAACTACAGCTACCTCCAGGCGTGGTGCCGTCAAGCCGAGGGAGTGCGGTTGTTCAGATTCGATCGGATCGACGCCGCCGTCCAACTCGACGAGCCCGCCGACCCGCCGCCGCAGGCCCTCGAGGAGGATTCGAATCTCGAATTGTTCAGCGGCGACGGTTCCCTTCCGGAAGCGCGGTTGTTCATCACCAAAGAGTGGGTGTGGATGCTCGACTACTACCCGTTGGACGTCGAGCACGTGAACGACGACGGGTCGGTCGAGGCGACGATGAGTTTCGGAACACTTGAATGGATGGCAAGGCTGGTGTTGGGATTCGGTGAGGGCGTTCGGGTCCTTCATCCGCCGGAACTGGTCTCCGAAGTCCATGATCGAGCCGTTGCGGCGCTCGACGCCTATGACGTAATCGGTTCGTAAAACTTCGGGAAACTTCACGTTCAGTGAGTTCGCAGGAAACAAACAGGTAAAAGGTAGCTGAAGTAAGTGCTTTGGCACCTCCGAGCGCCGGTTGTGTCCGGTAGCATCGAGGAATCTGATCATGGGAGGTCGTTATGGGTGCAATGCAGCCGATGCATTGGCTGATTGTCGCTGTTGTCGTCGTAATTCTGTTCGGGTCGAAGAAGCTTCCCGATGCAGCACGCGGTCTGGGTCGTTCCCTCCGCATCTTCAAGAGCGAAGTCAAGGAAATGCAGAACGACGATGCGGCGCCCGCAAGCGCGCCGGTCGCACAGCCTGCTCCAGCACAGTTGCCGACGGCCAACACCGCGGTGGTCGCAAACGGTGCAGCAGCACCTGTTGCGCAGCCGACCGAAGTCAAGCCGCTCTAGTACACACTGCGTTCTAGCCGGGGTGAAATATTCGTTCACCCCGGTTGTCTGCTGACCAAGACCAGGATGCACAGTGCGTATTCCGTTAGACCCGCGTAACCGCAAGCGGAAGGTCAACCCAGACGGCACCATGTCGTTGGTCGACCACCTGTACGAATTGCGGACTCGTTTGTTGTTCGCATTCCTCGGCGTGATCATCACCACGGCGTTCGGCTTCTTCTGGTATTCACACTCGATACTCGGTCTCGAAAGTCTGGGCGATCTGCTTCGCGGACCGTACTGTGAGCTTCCGTCCGAGAGTCGCGCCAACCTCAGCACCGACGACGCGTGCCGATTGCTGGCGACCGGGCCGTTCGAGCAGTTCATGCTGCGATTCAAAGTGGCGCTCACCGCCGGCATCGTTCTTGCCTGCCCGGTGTGGCTTTACCAATTGTGGGCATTCATCACCCCGGGCCTATACGCCAAAGAGCGTCGCTACGCGGTCGGATTCGTCACCGCAGGTGCCGCTCTCTTCATTCTCGGCGCAATCCTGGCGTACCTCGTCGTGGCGAAGGCTTTGCACTTCCTCCTGACCATCGGTGACAACGTCCAGATCACCGCGCTCAGTGGTTCGGAGTACTTCGGCTTCATCATCAATCTGCTGCTCATCTTCGGCGTCAGCTTCGAAATCCCACTGCTCGTCGTCGTGTTGAACTTTGCCGGCATTCTGACGTACGAGCGTTTGAAGGCCTGGCGTCGAGGATTGATCTTCGGGCTCTTCGTATTCGCTGCAGTTGCCACGCCAGGGTCGGATCCGTTCTCGATGTTGGCGCTCGCGCTGGCTCTGACGCTTCTCTTCGAGGTCGCGGTCCAGATCGCTCGCCTCAACGACAAACGTAAGGCCAAGCGAGCCGGTGAAGACTGGGGCGCACTGTCCGACGAGGAAGCTTCCTCCATCTCGGCTCCGTCCGATCTGAACGAGGCTTTCGACAATCCGACCAAACCCAAGGCCGAATCGAGTGGATTGTTCGGACGTAAGTCCAAGTCCAAGGCTCCGGTCGCGGAGAAATCCGACACCGCCGGCGACAACGCGCCCGGCCAGGATTTCACTGACACTCTCTGAGCGCCGTGCCACCACGTCGGCGGCGTGTGAAACCCTGACGAGGTGGTTATGAACAAGAGTGAACTGAGCACGTTCGCGTCCAGCCTGAAGTTCGAACTCGATCCATTCCAGGTGAAGGCATGCGTTGCGCTCGAAGCGGGCCACGGCGTCCTTGTCTGCGCGCCGACCGGTGCAGGCAAGACCGTGGTCGGCGAGTTCGCTGTCCACCTGGCTCTCGCGGCGGGCCGCAAGTGTTTCTACACGACGCCGATCAAGGCGTTGAGCAATCAGAAGTACGCCGAACTCGTCGAGCGGTACGGCCCCGGCGAAGTCGGTCTGCTGACGGGTGATTCGAGTATCAACTCCGACGCACCGGTGGTCGTCATGACCACCGAAGTCCTGCGGAACATGCTCTACGCCAACTCCGAGGCACTGCGCGGGCTTTCGCACGTCGTCATGGACGAAGTGCATTACCTTGCCGACCGGTTCCGCGGGGCGGTGTGGGAGGAAGTGATCCTGCACCTGTCCGAGGACGTACGCCTGGTGAGTTTGTCGGCGACCGTGAGCAATGCCGAAGAATTCGGTGCCTGGATGGAAACCGTCCGCGGCGACACCACTGTGGTCGTGGACGAGACTCGGCCGATCCCGCTGTGGCAGCACATCATGGTCGGTAGGCGAATCTTCGATCTCTTCGACAGTCGTAGTCATCCTGCTGCCGGGCCGAAGACCGTGCTCGTCGACCAGGATCTGGTTCGCCACGTCAAGCAGCGTCAGGCTCTCGAACGCGTCGAGAGCTGGCAGCCGCGTGGCCGCGGACGACGCGGCAGCTACCAGAGCTCCAACGATTTCCGGCCCTTGCCACGACCTGACGTCATCGCTCAGCTCGATCAGTCCGGACTGCTCCCGGCCATCACTTTCATCTTCAGCCGCGCCGGTTGTGATGCGGCTCTTGCACAGTGCCTGCGGTCCAGACTGGATCTCACTTCGCCGGAGCAGGTCCGCGAGATCGACACCATCATCGAGAAACACACCGGGGAACTACCCGAAGAGGATCTCGAAGTTCTCGGATATCGGGACTGGTGCAAGGCACTACGACGCGGACTGGCATCTCACCATGCCGGCATGCTGCCGGCATTCCGCCAGACAGTCGAGGAACTGTTCGTCAAGGGGCTCGTGCGGGCGGTCTTCGCGACCGAGACGCTGGCCCTCGGCATCAACATGCCGGCACGCACGGTGGTGCTCGAACGTCTGGTCAAGTACAACGGTGAATCGCACGCCGAACTGACGCCGGGGGAGTACACGCAGCTGACGGGTCGGGCCGGCCGACGCGGCATCGACGTCGAAGGCCACGCTGTGGTCCTGTGGCAGCCCGGGGTCGAGCCGACGGATGTCGCCGGCTTGGCGTCGACACGGACGTTCCCGCTCCGCAGTTCGTTCCGCCCCTCGTACAACATGTCGATCAATCTCGTCGAACGCATGGGCGCGGCGGATTCACGGAAGCTGCTCGAGCGTTCCTTCGCGCAGTTCCAAGCGGATCGCTCGGTGGTCGGCCTGGTGCGTGGCATCGAGCGGAACGAAGAAGCACTGAAGGGTTTGCAGGAGAAACTCGGCGGTGCGGACGGTGAGTACTTCGAATACGCGTCGTTGCGTGAGCGGCTCAGTGCGCGCGAGCGCGCGCTCGAACGTAAGGGCCGCGAAGACCGACGCGGAGATGCGGTGGAGTCCCTCCGTGCACTCGCCCGCGGTGACGTGATCGCAATTCCCATCGGTCGTCATTCAGGGGTGGCAGTGGTCCTCGTCCCGGACAACGATCCGAAGGACCCGCGTCCGCTGGTTCTGACGGCCGATCAGTGGGCCGGCCGACTCTCCTCGGGTGATTTCCCGGAAGCAGCCGACGTTCTGGGAAAGATGCGACTGCCCAAGCATGTCGATCACCACACCGCCCGGATCCGGCGCGATCTGGCCTCGGCGTTGCGTAGTACCGGGATCAGTGCCCCCCGGCGAAAGAAGCGCCACAAGGCGGGCGCATCCGAAGATGCCGAGGTCGCTACTTTGCGACGTGCTATTCGCTCGCATCCGTGCCACAGCTGGCCCGATCGTGAACATCTGAGCCGGATCGGTGAGCGCTACAACCGGCTGGCCAGGGAAACGCAGTCGATGAGGGAAAAGGCTGCGGCCACCACCAACTCGTTGGCGCGGACGTTCGACCGCATCATTGCGCTACTCAAAGAGCGTGAGTACATGACTGCCGAAGCAGCGCCCGAAGTCACCGAATCCGGACGACGACTCAGCCGCATCTACTCGGAAAGCGACCTTCTGGTCGCCGAATGCCTGCGGACCGGGGCGTGGACAGGACTCAGCCCGGCTGAGTTGGCGGCCGTCGTGTCCTCGGTGGTCTACGAATCACGTCGGGACGGGGACACCGTCGATCGGGTGCCGACAGCGGCGCTTCGTCACGCCCTCAACGACACTCAACGATTGTGGAGCGAACTGCGGTCGGACGAGATTCGCCACAAGCTGCCGCCGACGCGGGAACCGGATCTCGGATTCGTCACTGCCGTTTATCACTGGGCGAGCGAAAACTCGCTTGTCGACGCACTGATCGCGGCTGGAGTGCAGGGTCGTGCGCTGTCTGCGGGTGACTTTGTACGTTGGTGTCGTCAGGTGATCGATCTCCTCGATCAGGTCCGCCTGACTTCGACGGACGCCGACGTCGCGAAGACTGCGGCGCGGGCGGTAGCTGCAATTCGTCGCGGGGTAGTTGCTGTCGACGCAGCATGACCGCAACTATGTGGTTTGATTCGCAGACTGGTATTTCGAGTGGGAGGCGAACATGAGCGGGCCTTACGGACCGAACGATCCGAATCGGCAATGGGGTCCTGGTGATCAGCAGCAGCCGAACGAGCAGCAGTGGGGGCAGAATCCTCAGCAGCCGGGCGGACAACAGCAGCCTGGTCAGCAGCCCGGCCAGCAACAGCCGTGGGGTCAGCCTGGTCAAACACCGCAGCCCGGTCAGCAGCCCGGCCAGCAACAGCCGTGGGGACAACCTGCCTACGGCCAGCCGGGTGGTCAGCCTGCGTACGGTCAGCCGCAGCAGCCTGGACAAGGACAACCCGGCCAGCAACAGCCGTGGGGACAACCCCAGCAACAACCTCCCGCACAGCCGTGGGGTCAGCCCGGGCAACAGCAGTCACCTGACGCAACCCAGGCGTGGGGTCAGCCTCCGGCTGCCGCACCGCAGCAGGCGTGGGGCGCCACGGCCCCCGGGCAGACTCCGGGACAGCAGAACCAGTGGAACCAGGCTCAGCCGTTCCCGAGTCCCGGTGCGCCCGGAAACCAGTCGGGTAAGTCGAAGAAGCCCCTGATCTTCGGTGCGATCGGCGTTCTCGTCGTTCTTGCCGCTGTCGTGGTGGCCCTGGTGTTCGGAGTCTTCGGCAAGAACACACTCGATCAGAGCGCGGCTCAGGCCGGCGTCGAGAAGATCGTCACCGAGTCCTACGGGGCGAAGAACGTGAGCAACGTTCAGTGCCCCGCGGACCAGGAAGTCAAGTCAGGCAACAAGTTCACCTGCACGCTTTCGATCGCGGGTGTGAAGTCGAACGTGACCGTGACGTTTGTCGACGACAACGGCACGTACGAGGTCAGCCGCCCGAGCTGACGCCCTATTGGTCGGAACGGCCTGCCGCCGCAGCCTCGAGCGCGGCGGCAAGCCGGCCGGCCGAGCGCTCGATGTTCAGCGAGGCCGCCACTTCCTCGAGGCGTGCGGGATCGACGGGGGTCGCCGGGAGTCGGTCGTCCTTCGAGAACTGAACGTCCGCGTCGCGAACCACTCGTACGACCGGCAACGCAGCATCAAGGTAAGCCATTGCCTCAGGTGAGGTCAGTTTTGCGCGAATCCCCTTGGCCATATCCGATTCAGGATCAGCTGCGGCCGCCCGAAGTCCGGCCAACGAGCCGTAACGGAGCATCAGTGTCGACGCAGTCTTCTCACCGACACCCTTGATGCCGGGTAGACCGTCGGAGGCGTCTCCGCGCAGTACCGCGAGTTCGGCGTAAGCCTCGCCCGCACGGTCACCGGGGACTCCGTATTTCTCCGCAACCTCGACCGGTCCGAAGAGTTCCGCCTTGGACAGGCCACGGCCCACGTACAGGACACGGACGGGCACGTACTCGTCGGTGACGACCTGCAGTAGGTCTCGGTCACCACTGACGACGACGGTGAGATCTTCGCGCTCGGTGGCGGCAAGCGTTCCCAGTACGTCGTCGGCTTCGAGTCCGACTGCACCCGCCGTCGCGATACCCGCTGCAGCGAGCACGTCCATGATCATGTCGACCTGAGGCGTCAACGTGTCCGGAACTTCTTCGGACGCACCGTCAGAGCCTTCCTCGACGCGATGCGCTTTGTACGTCGGGACTGCATCGACGCGGAACTGCGGTCGCCAGTCCAAGTCCAGGCACACGGCGAGACGACTCGGCTGGTGTTTGGTGATCAGGGAAGCCACCATGTCGGTGAAACCGCGCACGGCGTTGACAGGTCTTCCGTCGGGATCGACGAATGACTCGGGCAGCGCGTAGAACGCACGAAACCACAGGCTGGCACCGTCGAGGAGAAGCAATGGCCCACTCATGGTCACCATCCTGCCAGTCGGCACTAACCTGTAAGCCATGACGTCTCCAGCCGAACAGGATTCCCGATTCTCCAGCGCCGTGTACGGCGCACGTATCGCTCGCGCCGCGGAGTTGGCTCGATCAGCAGGACTCGACGGTCTGGTGGTGACTCCAGGTCCGGATCTGCGGTACCTGACGGGTTCTCGGGCTGACTCGTTCGAGCGCTTGACCGCGTTGGTCATCGCCGCGGACACGGCGAAGGCGTCCGTCGTACTTCCTCGGTTGGAGTTGGCGTCGCTGAAGGAATCGGCAGTGGGCGATCTCGGGTTGACCGTCCTCGACTGGGTCGACGGTGTCGACCCGTATGCGATTGTGGCGGCGCAACTCCCGACCGGCGCGAAGGTTGCGGTGACGGATGCGATGCCTGCGCTGCATCTGATCCCGCTCGCAGACACCTTGGGCGCGTTGCCGATTCTCGCCACCGGCGTCTTGCGCGAATTGCGGATGGTCAAGGACGGCGCCGAGATCGAGGCATTGCGGCGAGCCGGTGCGGCCATCGACCGTGTTCACGCCCGCATGGCCGAGTTCTTGGTCGTCGGACGTACGGAAGCTGAAGTAGGCGAAGCGATTTCGGTGGCGATTCTCGAAGAGGGGCATACCGAGGCCGCGTTCGTGATTGTCGGTTCGGGCCCGCACGGCGCCGATCCTCATCACGAGGTTTCGGACCGGGTGATCGAGAGCGGCGATATCGTGGTCATCGACATCGGCGGACCGGTCGAGCCCGGATACAACTCGGACTCCACTCGCACGTACAGCATGGGGCAGCCTTCCGCGGAGGTTGCCGCACAGTTCGCGGTACTCGAGGCGGCGCAGCAGGCTGCGGTCGATTCGGTGCGGCCAGGAGTCTCCGCAGAATCCGTGGACGTTGCAGCCCGCGAAGTGCTTGCCGCACAAGGGCTTGCAGAGGTATTCGTTCACCGCACCGGTCACGGTATCGGGCTGTCCGTGCACGAGGAGCCGTACATCGTCGAGGGCAACACCATCGAACTCGTCGAAGGTATGGCCTTCAGCATCGAACCGGGAATCTACTTCCGCGGCAGTTGGGGTGCCCGTATCGAGGACATCGTCGTCGTGACCGCCGACGGTTGCGAGTCGTTCAACAACCGTCCGCACGGCCTGACTGTCCTCGCCTGATCAGCTTTTCTTGAACGCAGCGGACCCGAGTATGCGTGTGACGTCGATTTCGATGACCACGCGCGCGGGATTGACCCGTGGCTGGCGGTACCGCTCGGCATAGCGCCGAACGGCGTCGGCCACGGAGTCCGCGTCGGTGAGCACGCGTGCCGGCCCCTCGAGCGTGAGCCAGCGGCCACCGTCGACCGAACTGACGGCGGCGTATCCGCCACGCGCTGCGTTGATCGCCTTCTGTGAGCCACCGCTGGTGATCACGCGCGCTTTTCCGGCTTCCTGGTCCCAGGTGAACCCGACGGCAACGACGTGTGGGGTGCCGTTCGGACGCAACGTCGTGAGTGTCGCGAGGTGGTATTCACCGACGAACTTCAGCCCGTCTTCAGTGAGAGTCTGCTGTGACGATGGCGTGGTGGAGGGGGTGAGCGTCATGCCACGACGGTAATCCAGGACACTGGAGCGGTGACTGCGGGTGCGAACGTGAATGACATCGAGACGGTACTGCTCCTCGGCGGACGAAGTGAGATCGGCCTCGAGATCGCGGTCAGGCTCGCGCCGGGCCGCAACATCGTTCTGGCTGCCAGACGCAGCGGAGAGCTGTCGGAGCAGGAGCAGATGCTCAAAAACGCCGGCGCTGTCGACGTCTCCACCGTCGAGTTCGACGCCGACGCCGTCGACACGCACGGAGAGCTCCTGGGCGCCGTAGTCGCCGAGCACGGCCGGATTTCGATTGCAGTGCTGGCCTTCGGGATTCTCGGCGATCAGGCGCGTGCCGAAACCGACGCGGCGCACGCGGTCGCGGTGGTGCACACCGACTACGTGGCTCAGGTCAGCATCCTCACGCATCTCGCGGAGATCATGCGCGGACAGGGAACCGGAAAGATCGTGGTGTTCTCGTCCGTCGCCGGCGTCCGGGTTCGCCGCGCCAACTACGTCTACGGGAGCGCAAAGGCCGGCTTGGACGGTTTTGCCAGCGGCCTCGGCGACGCGCTGCACGGTTCGGGCGTGCAGTTGATGCTGGTACGGCCCGGGTTCGTCATCGGCAAGATGACCGAGGGAATGTCGCCTGCCCCGATGTCGAGCACTCCGTCGCAGGTCGCGGACGCCGTCGTGCGGGGACTGAACTCCGGGGCGACGCGTGTGTGGGTACCGCGAATTCTGCAGCCGGTGTTCTTCGTCATGCGGCTTCTGCCTCAGACGATCTGGCGCCGGATGCCGCGATGACCACACACCCGGTGGTGATCGTCGGCATCGGCGCCGACGGCTGGGATGGGCTGTCCGAGAGCGCAAAGGGCGCAATCCTGGGCGCGGAGGTCCTGATGGGGTCGCCGCGCCAATTGGACTTGGTCCCGGCGACACATCTCGGGGCACGGCGTGCGCCCACCAGGCTGACCTGGCCGTCTCCGATGATTCCGGCGTTGCCGTCGATGTTCGCCGAGAACGCGGACCGCAGAGTATGCGTGCTCGCCAGCGGTGACCCGATGTTCCACGGTCTCGGTGTCACATTGGTCAGGCTGCTCGGCGCGGACAACGTGCGAGTGATCTCCCACCCGTCGTCGGCGGCGTTGGCGAGCGCGCGAATGGGATGGGCATCGGCCGAGATCGACGTCGTGAGCCTGGTCAACCGAGACTCGGCGACAGTATTGGCTTCCGTGACTGACGGTGCGCGACTGCTGGTGTTGAGCAACGGGCGCTCGACACCGGGGGAGGTGGCACGTCTGTTGTCCGGCGCGGGCTTCGGTCGATCGATCGTGACCGTGCTGGCCCAGTTGGGCGGGGCCGGGGAATCGCGGACCGTCATGGTCGCAGACGAGTGGGATCACGCGGACGAGGACGTGGACGCGTTGAACGTTCTGGCCGTCGAGTGCATCGCGGCCGATCCTCTCTTGCGGCTGACTCGAATCCCGGGGCTACCGGATGCTGCTTTTGTCGGCGACGGTCAGATGACGAAGCAGGAGATCCGTGCGTTGACGTTGTGCGCGCTTGCCCCGGCGCCGGGAGAACACCTCTGGGACGTGGGCGGTGGGTCGGGAACCGTCGCCATCGAGTGGATGCGAACTCACCCACGTTGCACTGCAACAACATTCGAGAAGGTGGCGAGCCGCGTGTCGCAGATCGGTGCCAATGCACTCAATCTCGGCGTGCCCGCGTTGAACGTGAAAGGGGCCGCGCCGGAGGCGTTTGCGGACGAAACTCGACGTCCCGATGCGGTGTTCGTCGGCGGCGGCGTCACGCAACCGGGAATGCTCGAAGCGTGCTGGGAGCAGTTGAGCGTGGGTGGTCGTCTGGTCGCGAACGCCGTGACCGCCGAGTCCGAATCGTTGCTGCTCGGCTGGATGAGTCGCCATGGTGGGACGCTTCGACGCTTTCAGGTGCAGCGCGCCGAGCCGTTGGGAACGTTCAACGTTTGGCGACCGCAACTTCCGGTGGTCCAATGGTCCGTCACAAAACGTCAGCCGTCTGCAGGCGCAGACACAGATACGCCGGAGGAATCCACACAATGACCGTTCATTTCATCGGTGCGGGTCCCGGTGCGGCAGATTTGATCACTGTCCGCGCGCAACGGATCATCGCTGCGAGCCCTGTGTGCTTGTACGCAGGCAGCCTTGTTCCAGCGGAGTTGCTCGAGTGGTGCCCGGTCGGAGCTCAGGTCGTGGACACTGCTCGGCTGAGCCTGGACGAGATCACCGCGATTCTTGTCGAAGCGGATTCCGCTGGGCTGGACGTCGCGCGTTTGCATTCCGGTGATCCGTCGATCTTCAGTGCAGTGGCAGAGCAAGCTCGTCGCCTGGACGCCGCAGGAGTCGATTTCGACATGATTCCCGGTGTTCCTGCATTTACCGCGGCTGCAGCCGCGCTGGGGCGCGAGCTGACTGTCCCAGGCGTCTCGCAGACCATTGTTCTCACCCGAGTCTCCACCTTGTCGACGGCGATGCCGGAGGGCGAGGATCTGCGGTCCCTCGGCCGCAGCGGCGCGACGATGGTGATTCACCTCGGCGCTCATCGCATCGAACAGATCGCATCCGAGTTGGCCGACAATTACGGCGAGGACTGCCCGGTCGCGGTGGTCGCCTTCGCCTCACGGCCCGAGGAGATCGTTGTTCGAGGCACTTTGAAGACGATCGTCGAACTTGTTCATGCGGCCGGCATCACGAAGACGGCCGTCGTGATCGTCGGCCGAGTGTTGACTGCGGAGGGGTTTCCGGACAGCTACCTCTACTCGGCAGCGCGCGAGAGAAGCACACACTGACCTCGACAGGTACTCGTCGCCGCGTACTCCTGCTCGGCGGCACAGGCGAAGGTCGAGTGATCGCTTCTCGCTTGGCCGGTTCAGCCGACCTCGAGGTTGTCACATCGCTGGCCGGCCGGGTTCGTGATCCTCGATGGCCGGAGGGGGAAGTGCGTATCGGCGGGTTCGGGGGAGCCGAAGGGCTGTCGGAGTGGTTGTCGGCCAATGATATTCGTGCAGTGCTCGACGCCACGCATCCGTTTGCCGCTCGCATCACCCAGAATGCGTTCGAAGCGTGCCTTGCGAATTCCGTGCCGTACGCCATGTACCGACGCCCGCCCTGGCGCGAGCAACTCGGTGACACTTGGCTTCCGGCACACGATCTCGATCACGCCGCAGAGTTGGTGCCGACGGTCGGCTCACGCGCTTTTCTGACGATCGGGAGGCAAGGAGTTTCGGCGTTCGACCGCGTGAAGAGCGTCTCGTTTCTCGTGCGCTCGATCGATCCGCCTTCAGGGACATTGCCGCCTCACGCGCAATTGCTGCTCGCACGTGGTCCATTCGACATCGAAGCGGAAGTCGATCTGATGCGAACTCACAGCATCGACGTCGTGATCACCAAGAACAGTGGCGGCGAGCAGACGTACGCAAAGATCGCCGCAGCCAGGCAATTGTCGATCCCGGTGATCGTCGTCGAACGACCACCGATCCCGGCGACCGTCCCGGCATTCGATACCGAAGCCGAGGCGATGGACTGGCTCACGGCTTTCGGTCGTGGAACGGCGCTGTGAGGCCGACATCGCGTTCGCTTCAGGTTCGTCTAAGGTTCCGTGACCATACTGGAGGGATGTTGGGATTTTTCGACGCCGCACTGCGGGACCGCGCATGAGAGTGTCGGTTCCCGGAATGAGCCGTCGAAAACCATCGGGAATTCACGTGCGGACGCTCCATGCTCGCGTGAAATTGCTGACTGCAGGCCTGGTGGCGATCGCGGTGATCGTGTCGGCGTCGGCGGTGTACATAGTGTTCAACGCGTATTTGCAAGGCAACGTCGATCGACAACTCGAGCGCACGAGTGACGCGATCACCGACACCGTCAATTTCGGCGGTGTCACACCGGTTCTGGGATTGACGGCCGGCGCGGATACAGCGGTCATCCAGGCGGTGGGGCTTCTTACTGCCGACGGCGCCTTGGTGACGGCGACTCCCGGTCTGCCGCCGTTCAGCACGAGCGCAGACGCCATCAGGTCGATCGCAGACGGCAATTCGTCGCAGACAATCGCGACGGTTGATGCGTATCGAATTCTTGTCGAGCCCTCGGTTGCGGGCCAGACTTTGGTTGTCGCGCAATCCCTGGGGCCGACGCGTTCGGTACTCAAGCGACTGGCAGTGGTGTTGGCGGCACTCGGGGCGGCCGGAATCGCCCTAGCTTACGCGGCCGGAGATGCTGTGGCACGCACAGGATTACGGCCGATTGCGCGACTTACTGCGGCGACGCGGCGGGTCGCCGAAACGGATGATCTTGCGCCGATCCCGGTGACCGGTGACGACGAGTTGGCGTCGTTGACAGTCAGTTTCAATCGGATGCTCGGGACGTTGTCGGAATCGCGGGCACGCCAGAGAAGTCTGATCACCGAAGCGGGCCAGGACCTTCTGGCTCCTTTGACTGCACTTCGCACCAATATCGAGTTGTTGATGTCTTTCGATACCAAGTCCGGCGCGATTTCCGAGGCGGATGCAACGCAGCTGCGTGAGGAAATCACCGACCAGATGATGGAGTTGACGCTCCTCGTCGGAGAGTTGGTGGACCGTGCGCGGGTTGACGAAAGCACGTTGGGGAGAGGAGATTCCCTCTAAATCGGACGTCTGACCAGCGACTTTGTTGCATTCGTAATTGAAGCAATGGAAGGAGCGCTGGTAATGTGGGGCAATTGTGAAGTTTTTGGGTATAGCTGGAGTGTGGCGCGAACCGTGGGGTTTGCTGGGCGGGGGCCTTTGGAGGACGAGAGGGATTCAGTGGTCAAGCAAGCACGCGCCGAGCTGACTCGGCAGCAAATCGTTGCCGGCGCGGCCGCGCAGTTCGAGAAGACTGGTTACGGCAGCACCAGCATGGCCGACATAGTCTCGGGGGCCGGTACTACCAAGGGCGCGTTGTATTTCCATTTCGCGTCGAAGGACGAGCTCGCGCAATTCATCATTGCCGAACAGCATCGGCTCTCGATCGAGTCGGTGCAGGCGATTTCCGCGACGGGCAAGGACCCGTTGGAACAGATGATCATGCTCACGCACGAAATGGCACGCCAGATTGTCGACGAGCCGATCGTTCGCGCGGGCATTCGCCTCACGCTGGAACTGAGCACGTACGAGGGGCCGGTGGAACCGTACGCCGAATGGATCTCGGCAATCACCGATCTCACCGCCAGAGCTCAGGCGGAAGGTGAAATCCGAAAATCGGTCAGCGCAGAATCGTTCGGCAGGTTCATGCCCTCGGCATTCACGGGGGTACAGCTGGTTTCGAACGTTCTCACCCGACGCTCGGATCTTCCGGATCGTGTCGACGAGATGTGGCAGATCCTGCTTCCGGGGATCGTCAGCGACGAACTTTCCGGTGACATCGAGCGCCTCGTCAAGTCGCGGTGGACTCCGGCGGCGGCGTAGCCTGCGGGACATGGCCGTCACGCGGATAGTTTCGGATCTGTCGAGTAGTTCGCTCGAGGCCGCGCAGCGCTTCTACACCGAAGTGCTGGGCCTCGAAGTTGTCATGGATCACGGGTGGATCGTGACGTTGGCTTCGCCGACGGATCCGTCATTGCAGATCAGCGTCATGACGCACGACGCTCATGCGCCCGTAGTACCGGACGTCTCCGTCGAGGTGGACGATCTCGACGCGGCGTACGAGGCCGCGGTGCAGCGCGGCGACACCATCGTCTATCCCGTCACCGAGGAGCCGTGGGGTGTCCGCAGGTTCTTCGCTGCCGACCCCGACGGCCACGTGATCAACATCCTCAGCCACCGACGCGAGCAATGATGGCGTCCCGCCCGGGCGGGCTGACGTACCTCGAGGTGGGCGCAACGTCAGGCGTTCTCCCCGCCGGCTATCACCACGTTCACGAGAGCGCGACGGTCGGATCCGGACGGGAGGATTTCGAGGTTGCCGCTCGAACCGTCGCGAATTGGGGAATGCACCGCGGAGCCGGACTGGCCGTACGGACGGCAGCCCCGACCGCCGTGGCGGGTCAGGATGCGACTTTCGGACTCGGTCCGGTAACTATCCCCGTTCGGATCGTCTATGTCGTAGACGAACCCAATCGCAAGGGCTTCGCGTACGGAACCCGCGCAGGCCACCCCGAATGCGGGGAGGAGTTGTTTGTCGTCCAGTTCGACGAGACCAGCCAAGCGGTTCGTATCGAGATCGTCGCATTCTCCAAGCCTGGAACGTGGTGGGTACGTCTCGGCGCTCCGATCGGACGTCGAGTACAGGCGTTTGTCACGCGCCGCTACATCCGTGCCGTCCGCCAGAGCGTCGCCCGATCGCGGGTCTGACCCGTTGTAGGCGTCAATTCAATCCAGCGTACGAATGCAATCCCGACACGACGTAGTTGATCGCAAACATGTTGAAAAGCATGGTGGCGAGCGCAGCAACATTGATCCATGCCGCACGCATGTTCTTCAACCCGGCGGTAGCGCGCGCATGGAGGTACGCGGCATAGAGAACCCAGGAGATGAACGAGACCGTCTCCTTGGGGTCCCAGCCCCAGAAACGTCCCCACGCGGCCTCCGCCCAGATCGCCCCGCAGATCACCCCGATGCTGAACAACGGGAACCCGACGACCGTTGTTCGGTAGGCCACGCGGTCAAGCAATTCGGATGACGGCAGTCGTGCCGCAATCCAACGCAACGCGCGTTTCTTCGACTGCGGGCCCACCTCGGCAATCATGAAAAGTGCGCTGACCGAACTTGCGAACGTAAGGATGCCGGAGGCGGCGACGATGATCGTGACGTGCACGCCGATCCAGTACGAACGAAGAGCGGGTACGACCGGCGCTGCCTCGGCATACATGCTTGCGGCGGCGACGAACAGAAGCACCACGGTGGGTGACAGAACGAAGATGGTCAACGATCGAATCGGGTACCGCCGCAGATGACCAGCCAGCATGCCACCAATGCCGCGCTGAGGAAAAGCGCGTACTCGTAGAGGTTTCCGAGAGGCCATCGGTGCGTCGAGATGCCGCGAAGTGCAAGCGCGGTGACGTTGAGGACCAGGGCGACGACGATGAGAGACATGGCAGCGCGACCCGCACGATGGGCGCGGGTTCGATTCGGCAGCAATGCGATCCGGCCGGGCAATGCAGGATTCGATGCACTTCCGGCATGTGCGAGTGCCGGTCGCACCGTGGCAGAGAGGGGTGTGCTGGAGAAGTCGACGACGGAAAGAACCAGGGCGAGAACGTAAATCGCGAAAGACGACGCGAAGGCGTAGTCGCTGTACTGCGCGAGAACTGGATCGACCGACATCAGACTCCTCATAACGACCGGTTGGTTGTCATTTGGAATCTACTACACACGATCGTAGAACTGGCAGGGCCGTCTGTCGGATCAGTGGCCCGGAAAATGATTGGACGAGCTTCGGTTGGGGTTGATAGCTTGTGCGAGACCGTGACAACACGCCAGGAGGTGAGACCCATGAACGCTGTAACCATGTGGGTGCTCCCACTCGTGTTCACGGATCGGCGATTGACGTAGGTGTCGCCGGGAGCGCCCCGAGTAGGCAATCCCGAAAGGTAACACCATGCAATCCAATTCTCCGACCATCGAATTCACTTCCGAGACAACGTCGAACGGTGTCATCGAACGCCATTTCGTTGTAGACGACATCACCGGCGTGCTCTGGTCACTCGCGTCCGGATCTGTCGAATCACCACTTCTGCTGTCCGGGCACTCCGGCGGCATGCACAAGAAGGCGCCGGGACTTGTTGCCAGCGCACTCCACAGTGTGAGCTCCCACGGGTTCGCAGTCGCCGCGATCGACGCGCCCGGACACGGCGACCGGCCGCGGAACACACAGGACGAACAGTGGGTCGAGGCGATCCACCAGGCTAGGGCGGCCCACGAACCGATCGCCCCGATCGTCGTCGAGTACAACCGATCGTTGGCGGAGCGTGCAGTGCCGGAATGGCAGGTGACCATCGACGCTCTGCAAACGCTGCCCGACGTCAACGCCGACGCTCCGATGGGCTTCGGCGGCGTGTCGCTAGGGGTCGTGACCGGGCTGATGTTGGCCTCGGTCGAGTCTAGGATCGCTGCCGTGAGCTTCGGGGGAGTTTTTGTGGACGACTCCCTCATCGAAGCGGCACGAAAGCTCGCGGTCCCGGTCGAGTACCGGATCCCTTGGGACGACAAGGATTACGACCGCACGTCGGGGATAGCGTTGTTCGATGCCTTCGGCTCGAAGGAGAAGACGCTGCACGCCTACTCGGGCAGGCACTATCCGGTGCCCGACTACGAGCGCGACAGTTCGGCTCGGTTCTTCGCCCGCCACCTCGGCGGGAGCGGTGGCGCTCCTGTGAGCTGACGTGAACACGTATCGGCGTCCGGCCTGTGTCGGACGCCGATACGATTTTGATCCTTCGCTCGCTAGAAGCCGTCCAGCTTGGCCATTTTTGTTGAGGCGCGCGAGGGCGCGCGCAAGCATGGCCCTCGACCGGGGGTGCTTACAGCTCGAGGTGCAGTGCCCGTGGAATAGGGGGCCAGAGTGTTCGATAGCGACGAGTGGTCCTTACGGTCCGCCGGGCGGAACGAACTTGTTCGTGATCCAGTTCGATGCTTCGATCTCGTTGAGGATTGTCCGGAGACTTCGGTGGCTAATGCTCGTGCTGTGCCGAGTGTCCGGTCAATACCGAACATCGAACAAGACTGGAAACTTTCTCGTGTCCGACCTGAGGCGACGACATGTCTTTCAACCGCGCATGTCCAGCCATGCGTCGACTAACCGTCCGATACCTGACCTGGGGGCGGTACTTGAGTGGGCCGATATCGCACGGCGACTGCACCCGACTGGAACTCGTGGCGATCGACGAGTTCGAGTTGGATGCGCTCGTGCAGACCGGCGAGCAACGTCGGTCCGTGTCCGGCAAGGACCGGTTGCACAACGAACTCGTACTCGTCGATCAGTCCCAGGTCTGCCAATGCCAGGGGGAGTGTCACGCCGCCAACCCACAGACCTTCGCCGGGCTGCTCCTTGAGCCGTTGAATCGCTGACCCCAAGTCGCCTTGCACGAGTTCGGCATTCCAATCGACCCCGCTCAGCGTGCTCGACACGACGTACTTCTTAGCCCGGTCCATTGCCTCGGCGAACGGGATCTCCCACTCGTCCATCCAGTCAGGCCACGCCCCCGTTGCGGGCCGCCGCCACGCCGACTCCATCATCTCGTAGGTCACCCGGCCGAACAGCAAGGCATCGGCTCGTTCCATCTGAGCGGTCCAGTAGCGCATCGACTCCTCGTCGGGTGGGAGCCCCGCCTCGTGATGGCAGCAGCCGTCGAGTGTGACGTTGATCGAGTATCGAAGTGGTCTCATCTCGTTGTTCTCCCCTGATAGGCGCAGAGTGACAGCACCGGACCGTACTCAGACTACTGCCGGGCCGTCGGTGTAGATCAGGTTCGGGACCTGGAGTCACGCGGGGGTCGACCGAACAGTAACCAGACGAGCGCACCGAGTACAGGCACCGCGATCACCAGTGCCGATCACCAGTGCCGACCACCAGAATTTGCCGCCCGAGCGTTCGAAGTCAGTGCGCACGATCGCCACGAGCGCGCTAATCGTGATGAAGATCCAGGCAAGAACGAAGGCGGTGAAGGTGATGTCCATCCAAAGCGGAATGGTGGGGTTGGGGGTCGATTCGTTCACGCTTCCAAACCACTTTCGACGACTGTGCCTTGATGAAACAACACGCTCCATCGATTCTCGGTGAACCGCCAGATGGATGATCGCTCGGTAACTCGTTGCGCTTGCGCCAGCCGGTACGTCACCAGATACGTGTCAGGTGCAATCCGGCTCAGCGCGGGTCGGTCAACCCTCCATCCGAGTTCGGCCGCGTCGTTCACTTCGCCGCGGAGTCGCCGGGTCTCGACTACGGACTGCACGTAATCGCGGGTGTACCGCGCACCCGAGGCTCCGATCTCCCGGAACTCCGGGTCGACGACCGCATCGAACTCGTCTCGTGACATCGCTACTCGAGTTCGGTGAAACAGAGGTTCGAACTCCATCAACTCGTCGAGGATCGGGCGCAACTCGTGCGGAGTCGTCACGACTGCTCCGAGAACTGCGCCCTCATCTCGATCCCTATCTCCGCGTGTCGCAGGAGGAAGGCCTTCTCGTCATACCCCTTGCGCCGCAACCAGAGAGTGACCTCGCTGTTGCATTTGCTTGCATTGCACGAGCGGCACGCCGGTGCGATGTTGTCGAGTGTGTAGCGCCCACCGCGGGAGATCGCCAGCACGCAGTCACGTTGCGGCGACTCGTCCGACTCGCCGCAGTACGCGCAGCCACCCCAGGCCGCTTTGAGCGCGGACCACTGCTCGACGGACAGATCGTGCTCCACCAAATCCATCCGGCGTTTCCGTTTACGCGCGTATCTTGCTTTCCGGGTCCGGTTGACGGGCATGACGCCATGCTATCGCCGTGCGGCGTTCACTCCGGGTAGCGCCGCGGGGTGAACACCTGACGGCCCGAACCGGTTTCGACGACGGTTGTCATCGACGAACCGACGATGAGCAGCGTCCGCATGTCGATCTCGGAAGGCTCGAGCTCGCCGAGGGTCACGACGCGAACTGATTCCTCGGCACCGGCAACATCGCGGCCGATGACGACGGGAGTCTCGGGGGAGCGGTGCTCGAGCACGAGGTCCTTCATGGCTTGGACCTGCCACGTCCGGGACTTCGACGCCGGGTTGTAGACCGCAAACGCCATGTCCGCGGCTGCAACTGCCGAGATACGGCGCGCGACGACATCCCACGGCTTGAGGCGATCAGACAACGAGAGCACCGCGTAGTCGTGCCCGAGGGGAGCACCGACGCGACTGGCGACAGCGTTTGCCGCCGTCATGCCGGGAAGGATGCGGACCGGCACGCCGCGCCACTGGTCTTCGGCGGCAACTTCGAGAACTGCTGCAGCCATGGCGAATACGCCGGGATCTCCCGACGAGACGACAGCTACACGGGCGCCGTTCTTCGCCAGGTCCAACGCCATCGCGGCGCGTTCCGCTTCGACGCGGTTGTCGCTGGAATGGCGACGCTGGCCCGGACGCGTCGGCACGCGATCGACGTACGGGCCGTAGCCGACGAGGTCGGTTGCCAACGAAAGCTCATGCGCCACTTCGGGTGTGGTCCAGGCGGTGTCGCCCGGCCCGAGTCCGACCACGACCACCTCGCCGCGAGACTCGGTCGCAGGTCGAGGGTTGTTCGACGGGCTCGGAACGATGGCGATCGAAAAGTACGGAACTCCGTCCGGGTCGACCTCGGCAGCGGATTCGACGCGTTGACGTGTGGTGCTCGCGCGCTCGACGTAGTGGGCCTCGCCGAGGCGACCGGAATCCTCGAGCGATTGGAGGACCGGTGGGAAGGTACGTCCGAGCTTGAGGATGGCCGCGGCGTCGGTTTCCTTGAGCCGCCTGGTCAGCTCGGCCTGCGGCAACGTTCCGGGCAGGATCGTGAGGATCTCTTCACCCTCGACCAGCGGCTTTCCGAGTGCAGCAGATGCCGCGCTGACGGAGGTGACGCCGGGAATCACTTCGGCGTCGAAGCGATCGGCCAGTCTCTTGTGCATGTGCATGTAGGAGCTGTAGAAGAGCGGATCGCCGGCGGCGAGCAACGCGACGGTTCGACCGGCCGCGAGGTGAACTGCCAGCCGTTCGGCAGCTGCTTCGTAGAACTCGTCCATCGCGCCCTGGTATCCGCCGGGATGATCAACGGTCTCGGTGGTCACGGGGTAGACGAGGTGTTCTTCGATCTGTCCTTCGCGCATGTACGGCGCTGCAACTCCGCGGGAGATGCTCTTGCCGTGCCGCGCGGAGTGGAACGCAACCACATCGGCCTCGCCGATGACGCGGGCGGCCTTGACGGTCACCAATTCGGGATCGCCGGGGCCGATACCGACACCCCAGAGCTTGCCTGCACTCATTCGACTTCGCTCGCAATCGCATTGACGACGGCGGCGGTGATCGCGCTGCCGCCGCGTCGGCCGCGGAGAACGAGATGATCGATCCCGCTGGCGTGTTCGATGAGGGCTTCCTTCGACTCGGCAGCGCCGATGAAGCCGACCGGACCTCCGACGATGGCGGCCGGACGGGGTGCGCCGGCTTCGATGAGGTTCAGGAGATGGAACAGTGCGGTGGGTGCGTTTCCGATCGCGACAACAGCGCCCTCGAGCTTGGCTCCCCACAGTTCGAGAGCAGCCGCCGAGCGAGTGTTGTCGATGGTCGACGCCAGCACGGGAACCCGCGGATCGCCGAGGGTGCAGATGACGTCGTTGCCGGCGGGCAGACGCTTGCGCGTGATGCCGGCAGCCACCATCTGGGCGTCGCAGAAGATCGGCGCGCCGTCGCGCAGAGCTGCGCGCGCAGCCGAGACGACACCGGGTGTGAAGGCGACGTCGTCGACGAGATCGACCTGGCCACTTGCATGAATCATGCGCACTACAGCTTGCGAGACATCCGCCGGGAAACGGCTCAGGTCGGCTTCGGCCCGAATGGTGGCAAAGGACTGGCGATAGATTTCCGCGCCGTCACGGATGTACTCGATCATGTGCCACACGATAGAGGCATCACCGATCGGGCGGATTCACCCGGTAACCGTCACCCGTCGCGATCACATCCGCTACGTCCCCGCGGGGACGTCCGCAGCTGCGGTCGCACCCGGCCCAGTGCTGGCGCCCGACAACCGGAAGTTCTGCCTGCTCGACGGCGGTGATCGCGTCGGCGCGCACGTCGGCGAGCGACTTCTCGCATCCCGGACTTCCGGTGCAGGCGGTGACCTCGAGCCACGGTGAGTTCTCGTCGAAGATCAACCCCATGGGTGCCAGCACCCGGACTACCTGCTCGGCTGCCCATTCGTCGAGGTCGAAGATATGCACCGATCGCCACGGCGTCACGACGACGGGCTTGTCGACGGCGGCGAGGAACTCGGCCAGCCGAGCGTCGAGCAGTCCGAATCGCAGGCCGCCGCCCAGAGCTACGGTCCCGTCGCGCTGCTCGAGCCAGCCGATAGTGGGCCGTGCATCCGGCGTGAGGTCCGCCGCAACGGTGGACTCGGCGCTCAGACCCAGCTGCTCGAGGGTGCGTTCGATTCCGTCCGGAACCTCGGCCAGGCGCCAGTGCTTGTCGCGGACGTCGAGGAATGAACGAGCCGCCGCGAGGAGCAATTCGACGGCGTCGTCCGCCTGGACGAGATGAGTGGTGCGGTGACCGGCGAGCACCAGTGAATGCTCGGTGGCGCTGCGCGCATGGAGTCCGAAATCGCCCCGTAGCCCGGTGATGTCTCCGCGCCCGTCGTCGAGGGTGAACAGGGTTCGCCCTGGCAGATCTGCCAATGCTTGATCCGCTTGGATCGCCGAATCGAGACGGTGGACCAGTTCACGAATGTCGGCGACGCCCCCGATACGGCCGGACAGTGGGGACGCGAGGATGTTGCGCACTCGTTCGTGCGTCGCGGACGGCAGCAGACCGGCCGAAGCGATACGCGCCGCGAAGGCTTCGGGGTCCGAGACCGAGCGCAGTTGTACGTTGCCCCTCGAGGTGAGTTCCATCTGCCCGTTGCCGAGATCGCGCGCTGCGTCGGCGAGCGTCTGCAATTGGACCGGGGTGAGGAGTCCGCCGGGTAGGCGCACGCGTGCCAGTGCGCCGTCGGCGGCGTGGTGAACTTGCAGTGCACCCGGGCACGCGTCTGGCTGTGAACGGTCCGTGGGCATGGCTCCAGGGTACGACCTGTCATGAGTGCCTTCTGCGGACCGGTAGCATCACCACCACCAGTGACGGCAGTTGAGGAAACCGGTGAGAGTCCGGTGCGGTCGCGCCACTGTGAGTGTTGCTCGAGCGGGACGTGTTTCCGCTCGGAAACACGAGTCAGACCCTCAACCGCCGTCGATGACAGATCTGTGCCACGGGGCGCGAAACCCCAGGAAGGCTTCACCCGTGATTCTTCTGCTCTCCACGTCCGACACCGATCTGCTGAGCGCCCGCGCCAGCCAGGAAGCCGGCGACGGCGTCTCCTATCGCTGGGCCAACCCCTCACGCTTGCTGGTCTCGGAGGACTTGCCGCCCTTGCTCGACGGCGTCGACCTCGTGATCGTTCGTATCCTCGGTAGCCGTCGCAGCTGGGAAGACGGCCTGGACATGGTCCTCGCCTCCGGACTCCCCGTAGTCGTTCTCGGCGGCGAGCACGCGCCGGACGCCGACCTCATGGAGTGCTCGACGGTTTCCGCCGGTGTCGCTGCCGAGGCTCACAACTACCTGACCGAGGGTGGCGCACAGAATCTGGCACAGCTGCACCACTTCCTGTCCGACACCGTCCTGCTCACCGGCCACGGGTTCGAACCGCCGGCCCACCTGCCTTCCTGGGGCATCGCTGATTTCGCGCCCGATCTCGACTCGGCGAGCGGTCCGGTCATCGCAGTTCTGTACTACCGCGCCCAGCATTTGGCCGGAAACACCCGGTACATCCAGGCGTTGTGCGACGCGGTCGCCGAGGCCGGTGGCACCGCGCTGCCGATCTACTGCGCATCTCTGCGAACCGCAGAAGCCGAACTTCTGAGCACGCTCCGCCGCGCCGACGCCATGGTCGTGACAGTTCTTGCTGCCGGTGGCACGAAGCCCGCGACCGCGTCCGCCGGTGGCGACGACGAAGCCTGGGATGTCGCCGCACTCGCTGCGCTCGACGTCCCCATCCTGCAGGGCCTGTGCCTGACCAGTAGCCGCGCCACCTGGGACGAGAACGACGACGGACTGTCGCCTCTCGACGTCGCGACCCAGGTCGCGGTGCCGGAATTCGACGGCCGCATCATTACCGTCCCGTTCTCCTTCAAGGAAATCGACTCCGACGGACTGTCCACGTACGTCCCCGACGTCGAGCGCGCTGCCCGTGTCGCCGGGATCGCGGTCCGTCACGGCAAGCTGCGCCACATTCCCACCACCGAGCGTCGCGTTGCTCTGATGCTCTCGGCGTACCCGACCAAGCACGCCCGCATCGGCAACGCCGTCGGTCTCGATACTCCGGCGAGCGCAATCGACCTGGTCACCGAAATGCGTTCTGCCGGTTACGATCTCGGTCCGGTCGACGGTCCGGACGCAGTTCCCGGCCTGGCGGCGAAGGACGGCGACGCGCTGATCCATGCCCTGATCGCGGCCGGCGGACAGGATCCCGACTGGCTCACTGCCGAGCAGCTCGAGGGCAATCCGATCCGCATCTCGGCAGCGAAGTACCGCGAATGGTTCGCCACCCTGCCCGAGGAACTGCGCAGCGGTGTCGAAGAGCACTGGGGCGCAGCGCCCGGAGAGCTGTACGTCGACCGCTCGCAGGATCCCGACGGCGAAATCGTCATCGCGGCACTGCGATTCAACAACATCGTCCTCATGGTCCAGCCGCCGCGGGGATTCGGTGAAAAGCCCGTCGCGATCTACCACGACCCGGATCTGCCGCCGAGCCACCACTACCTCGCGGCCTACCGCTGGATCGCTGCAACACCGGACAACGGCGGATTCGGCGCCGACGCCGTTGTGCACCTCGGCAAGCACGGAAACCTCGAATGGTTGCCCGGCAAGACACTCGGCATGTCGAGCAACTGCGGCACCGACGCGGCCCTGGGCGACCTGCCGCTGATCTACCCGTTCCTCGTCAACGACCCGGGTGAAGGAACACAGGCAAAGCGTCGCGCCCACGCGACTCTCGTCGATCACCTGATCCCGCCGATGGCCCGCGCCGAAAGCTACGGCGACATCTCCCGTCTCGAGCAACTGCTCGACGAGCACTCCAACATCTCCGCACTGGACCCGTCCAAGCTGCCGGCCATTCGCCAGCAGATCTGGACGCTGATGCGGGCGGCCAAGATGGACCACGACCTCGGCCTCGCGGAGCGTCCCGAAGAAGACGTGTTCGACGACATGCTCCTGCACGTCGACGGTTGGCTGTGTGAGATCAAGGACGTCCAGATCCGCGACGGTCTGCACATTCTCGGCCGCGCACCCGAGGGCGACGCCGAAATCGAACTGGTCCTGGCCATGCTCCGTGCCCGTCAGATGTGGGGCGGCGAACAGAGCGTCCCTGGTCTGCGCGAAGCTCTCGGGCTCAGCGAAGACGGCGACGAGTCCCGCAACCGTGTCGACGACGTCGAGGAAAAGGCGCACGGTCTGGTTCGCGGCATGTACGACGCCGACTGGAACCCCGCTGCGGCAGAACAACTCAGCGACGACGAGACCGTCGTGAAGATCCTTCAGTTCGCGGCCACCGAAGTGGTTCCACGCCTCCGACAGACGAACAACGAGATCAAGCAGGTCCTGCACGCGCTCGACGGCGGCTTCATCGCCGCCGGCCCGAGTGGGTCACCGCTGCGCGGCCTGATCAACGTGCTTCCCACCGGTCGTAACTTCTACTCCGTCGATCCCAAGGCAGTTCCCTCACGACTGGCGTGGGAGACCGGTCAGGCGATGGCCGAGTCGCTCGCCGCTCGATATCTCGCCGATCACGGCGAGTACCCGCGCTCGGTGGGTCTGTCCGTGTGGGGTACCGCCGCCATGCGTACCTCCGGCGACGACATCGCCGAAGTGTTCGCGCTCCTCGGTGTTCGCCCTGTCTGGGACGAAGCAAGCCGACGCGTGGTCAACCTCGAGGTCATCGATCTCGACGAGCTCGGCCGCCCGCGCATCGACGTCACCGTCCGCATCTCCGGATTCTTCCGTGATGCGTTCCCGCACGTGCTCGCACTGCTCGACGACGCTGTTCAGTTGGTCGCCGCATTGGACGAGACGGACGAGCAGAACTACGTGCGCGCCCACGCGCAGGCCGACCTTGCCGAGCACGGCGATGCCAGGCGTGCGACCACCCGCATCTTCGGTTCGAAGCCCGGAACCTACGGCGCCGGCCTGCTGCAACTCATCGACTCCAAGACCTGGCGCGGTGACGACGACCTCGCCGAGGTGTACACCAACTGGGGCGGCTTCGCGTACGGCCGTGGGCTCGACGGAATGCCGGCAGCTGACGACATGCGCAGTGCTTACCGTCGAATCAACGTGGCGGCCAAGAACACCGACACGCGTGAGCACGACATCGCCGATTCGGACGACTACTTCCAGTACCACGGCGGCATGGTTGCCACCGTGCGCGCGCTGACCGGAAAGTCGCCCGAGGCATATATCGGCGACAGCACTCGACCGGAATCGGTTCGCACACGCACACTTTCGGAAGAGACCGCACGTGTCTTCCGGGCGCGCGTGGTCAATCCCCGCTGGCTCGACGCGATGCGCCGTCACGGGTACAAGGGTGCCTTCGAGATGGCAGCCACGGTCGACTACCTCTTCGGGTACGACGCCACCACCAACGTGGTCGCGGACTGGATGTACGAAAAGCTCGCCGAGACCTACGTTCTGGACGAGCAGAACCAGAAGTTCATGACGCAATCCAACCCGTGGGCACTACACGGAATCGCCGAGCGGCTCCTCGAAGCCGCCGAGCGCAACATGTGGGAGCACCCCGAGCAGAAGACGCTCGACGGCTTGCGTCAGGTGTACCTCGAAACCGAAGGCGAGCTCGAGGGGGAGTAGACCTCGAGCATCACCGGCAGATCCGGGCGCTGAAGTGAGTCAGCGTCCGGACTTGATGATCTGAGCGATGTTCCGCTCCGCCAGAGCAGTGATGGTCAGTGACGGGTTGACGGTGCCGGTGCTGCCCGGAATAGCGGCGCCGTCCATCACGTACAGGCCGTCGTAGCCCTTGACTCGCCCGTAACCGTCGGTGGCCTTGCCCAGAACCGCACCGCCTAGGGGATGCGCGGTGAACGAGGAATTGACGTCCTTCGCGAACGGCAATGCCGACGGCAGCGTGGTGCCGGCGAAGGCCATCTTGTTCTGGACGGCGCGTAGTGCGTCGACGGTGGCGTCGTTGCCGTTCTTCGGCCAGTTCAGCACCACCCGATCGGAGCCGCCGTCGTAGGCGAAGTCGGCGCGCTGCGAGTCGAGGGTCATCCCCAACGTTCCGAGCATGCCGATGTTGACGGGTAGGCCGGGGACGTACCAATTTTCCAGGGAGAGTGGCATTCCCGACTCGTCGACGATGCGTGATGCCGACGGTGCGGCTTGCGCAGTGCCGTCACTGAAGCCGAACGAGCGCACCATCCCGGCGTCGCCGTTCGTTCCCCAGCCCTTACCGACGTGTTCGTTGAGGTTGGGCAGCGCGCCCGTCGCCTGGGCGCGTACCAACAGTTCGGACGTGCCGATCGAACCGGCGCCGAGGAACAGACGGTCACAGGTAAGAGTCTTCCGGGCCAGAACGCCACCCGTCGGATCCGTCGATTCGACGTCGACGACGTAGCGTCCATCACGTTCGCGACTGATCGCGAGCACCTGATGTCCGTAACAGACGGTGGCTCGTCCGGTGGCTTCGGCGGCAGGAATGTAGTTCTGTGTGAGGTCGAACTTCGCGCCGTTGGAGTTACCCATGTTGCTGTCACCGACAGTGGCCGAGGCTCGGGTTCGGCCGTCGAGTTCTGAGCGCACCACGTCCCAGTTCCAGATCCCGTCGATCCGCTGCGGATCGAATCCGGCACGACGAGCGTCCTGATCCCAACGACGCGAGTGACCGAAGTTCGGGGTTTGGTAAATGTCTTCGGGCAACGGGCTCAGACGCAGCATCTGGCGCACTTTGGGGTACCAGGTGGACGCCATCTCGTCGTAGTCGAGGGAGTTGCCGAAGACTGCGTCGAAGAATCGGCGCTCGGGCGCGATCATCACGCCGGTGAAGATGATGGAACCACCGCCGACTGCAGCGCCGCGCCAGACCGAGATGTGTTCGTAGTCGGTGGCATCGAGGACGCCGCTGAAGTAGTCGCACGCCACGGGGAGTCCGGTGAGGTTGGTGAACGATGTTCGCCGGAAGACTCCGCGGCCGTCGGCCAGCATGTCGGAGGTGTGAATCTCCCGTTGCGGATCGTGGGGCCACCGAAGTCCGCGTTCGAGGATGGTGATCTGGGTGCCGCTCTGCGCCAGTCTGAGGGCGGTGGCGCTTGCGCCGAATCCGGACCCGATGACGATGGCTTCGGAATGCTCCGGGGGAGTAGGAGAGGGTGCGAACAACTCGGGGACGAGCGCGCGGTAGTGATCAGCACCCATCGGAAGCGCCCGCAGTGGTGCGGGGGTGGCGTGGCTGGTCGACGTCGAGATGAGCGGTGTCGCGGCGGCAACTGCTGCCCCCGCCCCGGCGGCTTTGAAAAAGTCACGACGCTGCATGTCACGGCGCTGCATGTGTAAGTTCGACTCCCCAGTTCGACGGTTTGCCTTAGAATAACTCGAGATGGAGTTCGAGGACGAAACGGCGTGTCCGACGTCAAGAAGAACCGGATAAAACGTGCATAAGTGGCACTTCCCGGGTGGTACTGATCGGTCGCCAGATAGTCGCGGAAACCTGTCGATGTTCAGCGAGAGGCGCTCGCACCTATCCTCGAGGAGTGAACTCCGACTTCAAGCGCGTCTCCGAGGCCAAGTACGTCCTACTCACGACCTTCCGCAAGGACGGAACGCCGGTGGCGACTCCGCTCTGGGCCGCGCCGGACGGCGACAAGCTCCTGATGTGGACCGCCACCGATTCCTACAAGGTCAAGCGGATCAGGCGAAACCCGTCGGTCACCGTCGCTGCGTGTGACGCTCGGGGAAATCCCAAGGGTGAACCGGTGGCCGCCGTCGCCGAGATCCTCGACGGACCGGGCACCGATCATGCTCGCGACGCGATAGCACGTCGGTACGGAATCCTCGGCTGGATCACCATGAAGGGCAGTCTCCTTCGCCGCGGCAAGACCGGAACGATCGGACTTGCCGTCACTGCAGCCTGACCGCGCGTCAGTTGCCGAGCAGATCGTCCAACGCTGAGTCGAAGCGCGGATAGGTGAATGTGAAGCCTTTGTCCGCCAACACTTTCGATACGGCTTGACGACCCGTCAGGCCCAGGGCAGCGTCGCTGCGAAGAAGGAACGCGCCGATTCTGACCATGAAAGCGGGTGTCGGCGGCGCAGGTGGCCGGTGAAGGTGCTTGCGCAGCCCGGCCATCAGTTCTGAATTGCGGACGGGATCCGGAGCCGTCGCGATGACCACGCCCGAGGCAGCCGAATCGGGTTCGAGTGCCCAACGAACGATCGACAGCCAGTCCTCGATGTGAATCCAACTGGTCCACTGCCTACCCGAGGCGACGCGTCCGCCCAGACCGAGACGCACGAGCAACAGCAGTCGCTCGAGCGCCGGTGTGCCCTTCTCCAACACGACACTGGTTCGCAGGATCACCACTCGTGACGCGTTTGCACCCTCGACCGCTGCCTCCCAGTCCTTTGCGACGTCGGTCATCTGAGGTGGCCCGTCAGCGAGGGGAGAATCCTCGTCCAATCGTGCCTCACCCGCATCGCCGTAGATCGCGAGCGTGCTCGCCTGGATCCACACCGGAACAGGGTTCGCCAGTAGTTTCGACGCTTCAACCAGCGCGCGGGTCGGATCGACTCGGGAACTGGTGAGCAGTGCGATGTTTGCCGGGGTGGGTCGGCGATCGACCAACTCGCCGGCCAGATTGATCACCGCGGCGCCGTCGAGTTCTCCCGCCCAGTCGCCCACCGTGACACCGTCCCACTGAACCTGCCTGTGCCTGCCGGGTTTCGGTGAGCGAGTCAGGACCACGACGTCATACCCACGGTCCGCGAGATCGTCGCTGATCCGGCGGCCGAGAGCACCGGTGCCGCCGGCGATCACGACCTTCGTCATCACTGCGCCTGGCTGACCGAGGACATGTGGAAGTCGGGAATCCGCATCGGCGGCATGGCCGTGCGGGTGAACCAATCTTTCCACTCCCGGGGAAGCGTGATCTCGGTACGTCCAGCCTCGGTGACCCGCCGCAGGAGATCGAGCGGACTCTCGTTGAAACGGAAGTTGTTGACGGCGCCGACGATCTTGCCGTCCTCGATCAAATACACCCCGTCACGGGTGAGTCCGGTCAACAGCAGCGTCGTCGGATCCACCTCACGGATGTACCAGAGGGTTGTGAGCAGTAGACCCTTCTCGGTACCTGCGATCATGTCCTCGATCGAGGTGTCGTCACCACCGGTCAGGATGAGATTGTCGCCGGGAACTGCCACAGGTCGACCGAATTCTCGTGCAGCGTGGCGCGGGTACGCCAGCGCATTGACGACGCCGTCTCGGACCCAGTCGACGGGTTCGATCTCCATACCGTTGTCGAACAGTGAGACGGATTCACTCGACGACGTCGTGATCACGAACGGCGCGGATTGCAAGCCCTCGGCGCCGGGGTCGGAGGTGAGTGTCAGTGGCAATCCGAGCTTCTCGCCGATCCGGGTACCACCGGTGGTGGACAGTGCGGTGTGGCCCTCTTCGGCGCCGCGACCCTCCATGGTCCACATCAGATAGATCATCAGGTCCGCCACAGCCGACGGCGGAAGAATTGTCTCGTAGCGGCCGGCAGGCAGACTGACGGAGTTACCCGCCCAGTCGAGTCGAGTGGTCAACTGCGACAAGAGCTTCGGTATCGAGATATCGCTGAAATCGACAGTTCCGGATCCGACCCAGGCGCTGGCGTCGCCGCGCTTGCCGTTGATTTCCACGGAGCCGGTGGCCTGAGCCGTTCTACGTCGCACGCCCGTCGAGGTGCCGAGCCAGGTGGTGTGCAACTGGTGGTGAGCGAAGCCGAACAACTGGTCGCCGCCGTCGAAGCCCTTCGCCAGGTCGGCAGCCAACTGAGCAAAGACACCGATGTCGGTCAGGGCGGCCGGCAGGTCCCAGTCGGTCTCTGCCGCCGACTGCGTGATCAGGTCGGACGCGTCGTCAGCCGGAGTGGCTGTGCGCGCAGCTTCCTCGCTTGCCTGTACGAGTACGGAAATCTGCTCCGGATCGACACTGCTGGAACTGACAGTGCCCACCTTCGCGATGTCACCCTCGCGCACGATCGAGATCACCGTCCACGTCCGGGACAGCGAAACTCCGTTGGTGGTCATCGAATTGTTGGCCCACCGCAGCGACGCCTCACTCGCATCGGTCACGATCACCAACGATTCGTCTACCGTCCTCGCGGCCAATGCACGCTCGACGACCTGCTGCGGATCGATCACTGCTGAGCCTCCGAACGAGTATTGAGGATGTTGACTCCGCGGAACAGAGCGGACGGGCAGCCGTGGCTGACCGCCGCAACCTGACCGGGTTGCGCCTTGCCGCAGTTGAACGCCCCCTGCAGGCGCCAGGTCGACTCACCGCCAACGGCTTCCATCGAGCCCCAGAAATCCGTCGTCGTCGCCTGATACGCCACGTCGCGCACCTGACCGTCGAGCTTTCCGTCACGGATCTTGAAGAACCGCTGACCGGTGAACTGAAAGTTGTAGCGCTGCATGTCGATCGACCAGGACTTGTCACCGACGACGTAGATGCCGTTCTCGACTCGCGAGATCAGGTCTGCAGTCGAGGTGTCCGTAGAAGGGTCGGGGGAGAGCGAGACGTTGGCCATTCGCTGGATGGGAACGTGATGTGCGGAGTCGGCGTACGAGCAACCGTTGGAACGCGTCAGCCCCAGCCTCGGCGCGAACACGCGGTCTAGTTGATACCCGACCAGTGTTCCCTCTGCCACCAGATCCCACCGTTGAGAGGCGACGCCGTCGTCGTCGAATCCGACGCTGGCCAGGCCGTGCTCTTCGTTTCGGTCGGCGGTCACGTGCATGAGTGGCGTTCCGTATTTCAGCGTTCCCAGCTTGTCCGGCGTCGCGAACGACGTACCGGCGTAGGCCGCTTCGTAGCCGATCGCGCGGTCGTATTCGGTGGCGTGTCCGATGGATTCGTGGATCGTGAGCCACAGATTGGTCGGATCGATCACGAGGTCGGTCGGACCCGCTTCGACGGTCGGTGCCTTGGTCTTCTCGGCCAGCCACTCCGGGATCTGCGCGAGCTCATCGCCCCAGTTCCATGTGCTCTCCGCCCCGAGGTACTCCCATCCGCGGCCTACCGGCGGCGCCAAGGTGCGCATCGATTCGAAGCTGCCGGCCGACTTGTCGACGGCGGTCGCCTCGAACTCGGGGTGCAGACGCACCCGTTGCTGGGTGATCGACGAACCGGCCAGATCCGCGTAGAAGGTCTGCTCCTTGACCTGGAGGACACTCGCCGTGACGTGATCCACGCCGTCGGCGGCTTGAAGCCGTCCGGAGTAGTCGACCAGCAGGCCTACCTTCTCGGCCGTCGGTGTCGCGAAGGGATCTTCGAGGTACGGCGACACCCACGTCGCGTCGGCGTAGACGGGCTCGTCGGCGAGGGTGACCGGATCCCGATTGAGCGAGCGCAATGCCTTCGCGACCTCGACCGCTTGGCGTGCCAGCGCAGCAGCGACATCGGGGGACACCTCGGCGTGCGAGGCGAATCCCCACGTGCCGTCGACGATCACACGGACGGCGACCCCGATCTCGTCTCCGTCGGACACCGCCTGAACTACGCCGTCGCGCAACCTGATCGACTGTGTGAGCACGCGGTGGACACGAACATCGGCGTGCTGGGCGCCGGCCGTTCTCGCTGCCGACAGCGCCGCATCAGCGACAGCTCGCAGCGGGAGGGCGAGGAAATCTGCATCGACATCTCGGGTGACGGTCACGCACACGACGCTAGCCGACGACCGACGATCTCAGCCGAACTGCTGCCATCCGAGGCGAATCACCATGGCGATCACGACAACCAACAGCGTGATCCGCACGAACCCGGAACCCTTGCTCAGCGCCATCTGCGAACCGATCACCGCGCCGAGAACGTTGCACACCGCCATCGCCAAACCCAAACTCCACCAGACATGCCCGGTGACGGCGAAGTAGGTGAGCGCGCCGAAATTGGAACCGAGATTGATCACCTTCGCCATGGCCGCGCTTCGAACGAATTCGGTTCCGAGGAAGGTCGCGAAGCTGATGATGAGGAAGGTGCCGGTGCCGGGTCCGAGCAGACCGTCGTAGAGGCCGATGAGTCCGGCGGAGAGCAGCAGGACGAGGACGGTCTTGCGCTGCGTCGGACGATGAGTGGCGATCGTCGTGCCCAGCGTCGGACGCATGGTCACGAAGACGGCGACGGCGACGAGGACGACCATCACGATCGGAATGAAGTACTTCTTGTCGATCAGCGAAACGGCCGCCGCCCCGCACGCGGCCGTCACCGCAGCCAACGCGGCTGCCGGCGCCATCTGCCGCCATTCCATCGGGATTCGGCGGGAGAACGTGTACACCGCAGCACTCGTCCCGGTGAATGCCGTCAATTTATTGGTGGCCAGTGCCGCCTGTGGGGTCAATTGGGGTGCGACCAGAAAGAGCGCCGGCAACAGAATCAATCCACCGCCGCCGACCACGGCGTCGACCCAACCCGCCGCCGTCGCTGCCGTCATCAGCAGTCCCCAATCAGCAATATCCACGGCGGTGACTCTTTCACAGCTGTGACACTCTTGAGCACATGCGGAGGTTCAGCCTGTGGCTGCGAGGAAAGCCGATGATCGCGGACAGCGCGCTGGCGCTCGTGTTCTTCGCGCTCGAGGTAGTCACGTTCGTCAGTTCGCCGCGTGAGGAGCGGTGGCCTCAGCTCGTCGTCGGATTTCTGATCTGCCTTCCCGTCGTGTGGCGTCGCAAATATCCGCGTGTGTCCGCTGCGTCCATTTTGTCGATGTCGTACTTCGCAACCTTGATGATGTGGGCGACCGGGGATCCGGCTGCGGAACATCCAGGCCTGTTGGCGCTCGGGGTCTCGCTCTACACACTCGTTGCGTATGTCGATCGACGCACCGGGGCGATTTTCGCGTGCTTCCTTGCCCTGGACATGACACTCTCGTTGCTCGTCATCCGCGAAGACGTGATCCTCACGATCATCATCGCGACCCTGCTCTATGCACTGGCCTGGATCACCGCCGAGTTCTTGAGCGCCCGCCGCGCCTACGACGAGGAAGTGGCCGCCAGACTCGAAGTGGCCGAATACGAACGGGATCGGCGTGCCGAGGATGCGGTGGCCACGGAAAGAACCCGAATCGCCCGCGAACTCCACGATGTCGTCGCCCACGCGGTCAGCGTGATGATCGTCCAGGCGGACGGCGCGTCGTATGCGGTCGATTCCAATCCCGCGTTGGCCAAGAAGGCGCTCGGCAACATCTCCAGCACCGGACGCGACGCCCTTGCCGAGCTTCGCCGTACCGTCTCGCTGCTGCGCACCGAGGTCAGTAGTGATGCGATGCCGCAACACGGAACTGCCGGCATCGCCAAGGTCGTCGAGATGATGCGGGCCGCTGGTCTCGGCGTGCGCCTCGAGCTGACCGGCGAGCTCGACGACGTCAGTCCTTCAGTCAGCCTGGGAATTCATCGCCTCGTTCAGGAATCACTGACCAATGTCCTCCGCCACGCCGGCGCAAACCCGAAGGCACGAGTCACCGTGCGCCGCACCGACACCGCGGTACTACTCGAGGTCGTCGACAACGGAACGTCGAGTTCGACCTTCTCCCACGGTTCGGGGAATGGACTGGTCGGAATGCGTGAGCGGGTGGCGGTACTGCACGGGACGCTCGAGACCGGACGACGCCCCGACGGCAGTTGGCGTGTGTACGCAGAGCTGCCGCTCGAGATCCACGATTGATACCGGCTCGCCGCAATCGCATTGGCACCGACGTCTCAGGCCCGATAGGTTTACGCCGTGCCCATCACCGTGCTGCTAGTCGACGACCAGGAACTCATGCGGATGGGCCTGAACATGGTGCTCGAAGCACATGAAGACATCTCGGTTATCGGTGAGGCCGGCGACGGGGCCGCGGCGGTCGCAGCGGCGGTGGCGCTGAAGCCTGACGTCGTGTTGATGGATGTGCGGATGCCGATTGTCGACGGGGTGAAAGCGACCGAGCAGATTCTTGCCTCCGGGATCGAATCCAGGGTCCTGGTGATGACGACCTTCGACCTGGACGAACACGCTCTCGGTGCCTTGCGCGCCGGAGCCAGCGGCTTCCTTCTCAAGGACACCCCGCCCGAGGATCTCGTGTCGGCAATCCGCAGCGTGGCAGCCGGTGACGCGGTTGTTTCCCCGAAGGTGACACGTCGTCTGCTGTCGAGGTTCATCGTGGACGGTCCGGCGCCCCGGCGCGATCCGGTAGTTCTCGACATCCTGACCGAACGCGAACGCGAAGTCCTCGGACACGTGGCCACGGGGCTGTCGAACATCGAGATCGCACAGCAGCTGTACCTGTCCGAATCGACGATCAAGTCGCACGTCGGACGCATTCTGACCAAACTCGATCTGCGTGATCGTGTGCAGGCTGTGGTGCTGGCCTACGAGACCGGACTGGTGACTCCGGGCGCGTAGGCCAGCCGCCTGTCAGGCAGCGAGCGTTTCGCTCTGCTCAAGCATCAAAAGCGCCCACTGTTGGCAGCACGATGCAGGTCTTCCCGTCTGCGTAATCGACATTGCCGAACAGAGCGGCAAACACCTTGCCGTCACCGGTGTCGACGACCTTCGAGAGCAACGGCGTATCGAGTACGGGCAACTTCTCGTCCAACGGGACGATGCCGCCCTTGAACGTGCCGACGTTGATCCAGGCAACACTCAACCCGGAGGTCTTGGGTATGCCGACGTAACCCGGGATTGCCTGGAACCGGAGATGGTCGGCCTCGACCCACGGCGGCAACGGGAAGTTCGGACCGGCCTGTGCGGAGCTGAGGGTGACGGTGACGGGTTCACCGGCCACGCCACACCCGACCGTCGGTGCGGGGTACATGAACGACTGCGGCTTGGTGACGCCGATGTCCGGGAGATCGAGGGCGGTCGTGATCTGATCAGCGCCTGCCGTGCCGATCAACTGCTGAACAGCAGCAGAGGCTTCGGGGGAGATGGCTGCGGCCTGCGCGATCAGCGCGGCAATTCCTTCGGGTACCACCGGTTCTGCGGCCGCGGTTCCCGCGCTGATCATCGCGCTGCCGGCGGTGAGTGCCACGACTGCGGCAGTGCCGGCGATGGCAGCGGGAATGCGTCGGGCGAGTGTCTTGCCGGGGAGTCGGCTCATGTCGGGCTCCTTCATTTCATGAGGCCGGGAAATGCGGCCCGAAGTGACTTGACCATGCGCAGAGTCTCAACGTCAACTTAAGGTTTAGAATCGTTAGCGGAGCGTTAGTTAACGCCAGGCAAGTCGCACGTGCGTGAGAGAAGGCCCGTGTGACTCACGGCACCCACCTGTTTTGCACCTCTGCGTCGTTGTCGGGAGAAAAACCGGCCCCTCGAGCGTTGAACGAATAGACCGTCTGAAAGGGGACGTCATGATCGCCGCCGTATTTCTCCTCTACGTGATCGTCGAGATCGCAGCCTTGGTCATCGTGGGCAACGCCATCGGTGTCGCCTGGACAGTGCTGCTGTTTCTCGCCGGATCGCTTGTCGGATTGATCCTCATGCGCTCGCAGTGGCGACGGGTCATGGACGGGTTCCGTAAGGCCACGCGGGGTGAGGGATCGCCGTCACTGGCGGTCGCCGACGGCGCCCTGGTCGCGGCGGGCTCCGCGTTGATGTTCGTACCCGGACTCGTGACTTCGGTTCTGGGCCTGCTGCTTCTGATTCCGCCGACCCGCTGGGCGCTGCGCCCGCTTGCAGTGCTCCTGGCAGGTAAGCGCGCAGCAGCATTTGCCGCCGGTGGTGACGCCTTCGCCGGAACCGTCGGCTACGCGGCGCGGATGCGCGGAAACGGCGAGGTGATCGACGGCGAGATCATCGTCGAGACACCCGAAACCACCGAGTACGTCGCCAGCAACGGCAAGGAACTCGTCCTCGAGGGTGAGATTCTGGACACGGATACACCCACCCGTTCGCGGGGGCCGCAGTACTAACAGGCAGACTGGGTGCTCGTGACTACTCGTCTGCTGGTCAACGGCCGGATCTACAGTTCATTTGCACCTGATGCGACCTCGATCGCCATCACCGACGGCACCGTCGTGTGGGTCGGCGACGAGCGCGCCGGACGGGCGTTGCACCCCGCCGCGGAGATCGAAGACCTGGGTGGTGCGTTTGTCACTCCCGGGTTCGTCGACACCCACGTCCACATCACCGCACTGGGACTCAATCTCGTCGGCCTCGATCTCGTGGGCGCGAACTCTCTGGACGAATGTCTCTCGCGAGTACGAACATTCGCAGCCGCGAACCCCGAAACTGCCCATCCCGACGCAGTCATCTGGGGACACGGTTGGGACGACACCGAGTGGGCCGAGCAGACCCCGCCGTCGACCGCAGATCTCGACGCGGCCGCCCCTGGCCGCAAGGTGTATCTCTCGCGGATCGACGTTCACTCGGCCGCGTGCTCGAGCGCATTGCGCGACGGGATCTCCGGCCTCGCCGACACCGCTGGATACTCAGCCGAAGGCCCGTTGACGTTCGACGCACACCACCTGGCGCGCAATGCCGCTCGGAATCTGCTGACGGAAACTCAGCGCGCGTCTGCTCGTACCGCTGCGCTCGATCTCTGCGCCTCACGCGGAATCGTGGCCGTTCACGAGTGCGGGGGACCGGACATCTCGGGATTGACCGATTTCCAGGAACTGTTGGCCCACGATCACGGCGTGGAGGTTCGGGGCTACTGGGGTGAGCGTGTCGACAGCGAAGAGGATGCTCGCGCGCTCCTCGACAAAACCGGAGCAGACGGACTCGGCGGGGATCTCTTCATCGACGGCTCGCTCGGTTCGCATACCGCGTGGTTGCTCGAACCCTATGCAGACCAACCTGATTCGACGGGCAATGCCTACCTCGACGTCGACGCGATCGCCGCACACATCCGGGCCTGTACCCTCGCGGGCGTCCAGGCCGGGTTCCATGCCATCGGTGACGGCGCCGTCTCGTCGGCAGCTGCCGCGTTCCGCAGGGTCGCCGACGAACTGGGTGGCCCCAAGGTCGCCGCGTTGGGTCACCGCCTCGAGCACGCGGAAATGATGTCTATGGCCGACGCGGAAACCTTTGCCGCCTTGGGTGTCATCGCTAGCGTCCAACCGGTGTTCGACGCACTGTGGGGTGGCACCGACGGTCTGTACGCCACGCGCCTGGGAGTAGAGCGCGCAGCAGCGTTGAATCCGTTTGCACCTGCTGCCGGTAAGGGTGTCTCGCTCGCATTCAGCTCCGACGCCCCGGTCACCCCCATCGAGCCGTGGGCGATGCTGCGCGCCGCTGTCCAGCACCGCACCGACGGAAGTGGAATCTCGCCGCGTGCGGCCTTCTCCGCGGCAACTCGCGGCGCCTGGCGCGCGGGCGGAGTGCGGGACGGCGCCGCGGGAACCCTCAATCCGGGCGCACCGGCCTCCTACGTGTTGTGGGAGGCAGGCGAACTCGAAGTGAGCGCACCCGCCGACTCGGTTCAGCGATGGTCTACCGATCCGCGCTCGCGCGTACCCGCTCTGCCGAGGCTGGCGGAAGATGCGCCGATTCCGGTCTGCATCAAGTCGGTGCATCGCGGATGCGTCGTCTATCAGCGCGGCTCGTCGAGTGAGTGAGGCCGGCGCAGAGGCGTCTGTCGGTGATCGCTCCCGTGTGAGCGCTGTGCTCACCGGTTCCGCATGGCTACGTTCGCTGTACGCGGCCGCAGGTGGATTCCTGATCTTCGCAGGGTTCCCACCCCGCCCGCTGTGGTTCTTGGCGCCCGTCGGGATCGCTCTTCTGACGTGTGTGTTGACGAACTTCGGGCGCGGCGGACTGCGCCTTCGTGCTGGCTTCGGTTACGGATACTTGGCCGGTCTCGGATTTCTGGTGCCGTTGCTTCCGTGGATCGGTGTGTTCGTAGGTGCGGTCCCGTGGATCGCGTTGGCCGCGGTGGAGTCGTTGTTCATCGGACTGTTCGGGCTGCTTGCGGTTCTGGTGGCGAGGTTGCCATGGGCACCCTTGTGGATTGCTGCGACCTGGACGCTCACCGAGTGGCTTCGTTCCAGCGTTCCTTTCGGCGGATTTCCTTGGGGCAGGCTCGCATTCGGTCAATCCGAAGGGTGGCTCCTCCCTCTTGCGAGTGTCGGCGGTGCGCCGCTGCTCAGCTTCGCGGTGGCCCTGACCGGTACCGGCTTGGCAGCAGTTGCAGTCGCTGTCGCGGCCAAACGATGGGACCGAGGATTCTTCGGAGCTGTTGCCGCTGCCCTCGTGCCCGTGATCATTGCTCTCGCGGTGTCGCCGTTCTTGTCCACCATGGATTCCGGTGATCGAACGATCACCGTCGCCGCCATTCAGGGAAGCGTTCCGAGGTTGGGCTTGGACTTCAACTCGCAACGCAAGCAGGTCCTCGACAACCATGTCGCCGAAACCGTGAAACTTGCTGCCGAGGTGGACGCGGGCCGCGTCGATCAGCCTGACGTCGTGATCTGGCCGGAGAACGCCTCGGACATCGACCCCCTGCGAAACGCCGATGCCGCTGCCGACATCACCCGGGCCTCCGAAGCGATCGGAGCGCCGATTCTTGTCGGCACCGTACTCGTGAACGCCGATCGTACGACCACCAATTCGGTGATCGTGTGGGACGGCGCCAACGGTCCTCAGGAACAGCACGACAAGAAGATCATTCAGCCGTTCGGCGAATACCTGCCCTACCGAAGCTTCTTCCGGAACTTCTCCTCGTACGCCGATCGCGCGGGCAATTTCGTTCCCGGCGAGGGCAACGGCGTTGTCCATGCAGCGGGGGTACCCATCGGTGTCGCGACTTGTTACGAGGTGGCGTTCGACCGGGCGTTCCAGGAATCTGTGCGCAACGGTGCACAGTTGCTGGCGGTACCGACCAACAACGCCACTTTCGGGGACACCGAGATGACCTATCAGCAGCTGGCAATGTCGCGTGTGCGGGCAGTCGAGCACGGCCGCGCCGTCGTTGTCGCCGCAACCAGTGGTGTCAGCGCCATCATCGCTCCCGACGGTGCGGTGACTTCGCAAACCGACCTGTTCGTGCCGGCGACCCTGGTGGCGAAGGTGCCGCTCTCGACCAGCTCCACCCTTGCCAGCCGAGTAGGTCCGGTGCCGGAGATCGTGCTCAGCATCATCGCGGTCGGCGCGATTGCCATGGCAGTGCTGGCCCGGCGCCGAGATCAGGCTGAGCACTCACCCGAGGAGACTGCGGCAATCTGAGCCGAGCATCGGATATTAGGGCTGCCGATGTTCCGAGGAGCGCCTACGCGGGTACTCGCTGTGCCACCCGTTCCTGCGTAAGGCGGCTTCTTGTGACCGAGCCTGAGAAAACCGAGCCAGACAAGTCCGAGCCCCGGGATGCAGTTCACAAAACCAGTGTCGTCGACGCGGTTCTGCAGTCACCGCTCGCCGGCCTGTCACCGTGGATCTTGCTGTCTTTGCTCTCCGGGCCGGGAAGGTTCGAGGAATCCGCGGCCGCAGCCCTCGGGTTGTCGCTGCTGATCTTGGCGGCCAGTCACCGGCGCGGCGGCACCGTGAAGCTGTTGGAGGTCTTCGACGTCGTGTTCTTCGGCGTTCTGGCGGCCATCGGCCTCCTCGCGTCGGCGAACACGATTCGGTGGTTCGAACTCTGGGGAGGCGAACTGACCAACATCGCGCTGGTGGTCTTTGCCTTCGGATCGATCCTGCTCCGCAATCCTTTCACTTTGCAGTACGCGAAAGAGTCGACGCCTGAAGAGTATTGGACGACGCCACTGTTTCTGCGCATCAACTACGTCATCACCGCAGTGTGGGCGCTCGCCTTCACCTGGTCGGCCGTAGTGGGCCTGTTCGGAGACGCACTGCTGCACGACGGTGACAACTTCTGGACCGGATGGATTCTGCAGTTGCTCGGAACCTTCTTCGCGATCTCCTTCACCGAGTGGTACCCCGAGTATGCGCCGAACAAGGCCGCTCAGGCTCAGGGCCTCGAAACCGAACCACCGCAGTCGATTTTCAGGCTGTTCGACTTTTTGCCGGTGTTCGTAGCCGTGACCGGCATCGCGGGGTTGGTGACCGACTCCGTTTCCGTGACCGCAGGCGTCACGTTGATTCTGGTCGGCGTGTTCGGACATCTGGCGATGCGAAGATTCACAGTCGACTAGGAGCTCTCGGTGATCTCGCGCCTACGGGAACTTGGTGCACGATCGTCTCGATGACCGGCAGGTGCCGGCTGATGCACGGAATTTGTCCGTTTCTGCGATAGTCAGTGCACCTGCTGTGCAATGGAAACGAGGGAAATTGAGCGTTATTTCGAGTACTGCACACAAGCACGAGCCCCTACACGGAAGACGTCCACCAGCGGATCACCGCTTCCTCGGATTCGACACACGAGTCTTCCCACACGCCCTCGCGATCTTGGCGGTGTGGATGCTCTGGACCGTGATCGTGCCCGCCATCGATTCCGCTGTCTCCTCCGAAGATCCAACCGGCGCCGGAGACCGGATGGCCGTGACCGAAACGGTCTCCTTCGCCGTACCTGCGGGCTGGAATGTCGACAGTGGTTTCCGAACCGACCAACATGGCGCGTCCGATTCGCTCCCACGTGTGACGTTGACCGATGGCACCGTCACCGTGAGCGTCGACGCCGACACATTCAGTGGAACTGCCGACGAACTCCTCTCCCAAACAGATGCCGTGAGTCTTGCGACGAACGGCAGTTCCGTGCTTGCGGTCTCCGGTGCGCGCCAGCCGATCAGCACCGCCGGGGGTCTGAGCGGCGTCCAGGTCAGCTTTGACACTCCGCGGTCCGCCGGATCGGTGACCACATTCGTCGTCGACGGCAAGGGAATTCGGGTACAGGTAGTCGGCCCACCCGATCAGATCGCCGCCCGCAGTCGAGAAATCACCGACATGATCGCCTCTATCGGCACACACGAGGGAGACACCAAGTGAGCACCGATCTCCTCGAAACCCGCTCCCGCGCATTCGATACGACGGCCTGGGGCGAGAAATTTCACTTCTTCCAGCCACGCAACGTCGTGTTCTGGATATACCTGTGGATGTGCGGATTCGGCCTCGTCAAAGGCTGGCAGATGTTTGCTCCCTTCGCCGGATACTTCGGGCGCGCACTCCTCGTTGCCGGCATCGTCGGCGTCATCAGCGCCACGGTCTGGACATGGTGGTTCCGGCACATCGACCGCTACGAACGCCAACCCGTAGGACTAGTGGTCACCGGCTTCATCTGGGGCGCCACCGCAGCAACGTTCACTATCGCAGTACCCGCGAACGGAGCAGTCGGTTCGCTCTACTCGAAGATTTTCGGGCAGGTATGGGCTCAGGACTGGCATGCGGGCCTCTCTGCACCCTTCGTGGAGGAAACCGCCAAAGGCATCGGCATCGTAGTCCTCCTCGCGCTTGCACCACGCCTGGTGCGCACCGCAACCGACGGCCTGCTCCTCGGTGCTTTCATCGGCTTGGGATTTCAGACCAGCGAAGACTTTCTGTACTCGATTGCCGGCGCAACACAGGGCTTCGGCGCCCACCAAACCGACGGCCTGCTCGGTTCCATCGCCACCCGCACCTACTCCGACATCGTCTCTCATCCCCTCTTCACCGCCCTTTTCTGCGCCGGCGTGATCTATCTGATCGGCACCCCGGCCCAGCCCCGGCGGATCGGACGCGGATTGGCGTTGATCGTGGCACCCATCCTGATCCACGGCGTGTGGGATTCCATGCTCGCGATCGCCGGCGGCAGCAGTTCGCTCGTGTTCGTCATCATGATCGGCGACATCGTCTTCGCGTTCACTGCCTTGTGGATCGCGTTCGTCTGGGCGCACCCACGTGAATCCCACTTCGTCCGTGACATTCTCGCCCCGGAAATCGAGTCCGGCGTCCTGACCGACGCCGAGGTGACCGCCGCCGGCGGATGGCGACAACAACGCACTTACGCGAAAGCCGCACCCACTCGCACCGAACGTCGCCAACGACGACATATCGTTCGTGCCGCGCTGGATCTGTGCAGCGACCTAGCTGTCAGCAAGGGCGACGACAGCCCCCAGGTCGTCGAATCACGCAACGAAATCACCCGCCTCCGCCAAGGAACCGCGGCACAGAGCATCACTCGGTGACCGGGAAGTAGCGGAAGAACCGTTCAGCACCGCAAAACATTCACCCACACCCCAGTCGGCCGGGTTGCTTGCCATCGTCACTTGGCAAGCAACCCGGCCGAGTGACTGGGCTACCAGTTCACTCCGTATCGAAGTTTGGTGTACCGAAGTTTGGTGTGTCGCGGGGTGGGGGATACAGCTCACACTGGTGCACGAAGCAGCGCCGATGGTTCTCCAGCGCAAGTCCAGGATTTGCGCACTGTCGGCCCGCGAGTGCGCCTGGATGCTGAATGACGTTGCCCTGAAGTGTCTTTGAGGACCGCGAAGCATCCTGAAGTTGCCACGTCGAAGAAGGGCCGAAGTATGACGTCGACTTGTGAACGATCACTCCCCGAAGAACGAGAAAGACCGCCCGGTGTAGAACCGGACGGTCTTGATCGAAGTGCTAGTTCATGCGCCGCGACGCTTGGCCTTCAGCAAATCGAGACGCTCTTTGAGGAGCTCTTCGAGTTCCTCGACCGAACGACGCTCGAGCAGCATGTCCCAGTGGGTGCGGGGAGGCTTGACCTTCTTGGCTTCGGGAGCAGTCCCCTCCATGAGGGTGCCTTCGAGGCCGTTTCGGCACAACCAGGTGCCGGGGATCTCGGCTTCGTCCGCGAACGGGATGTCGAAGATCTCGCCGTTCTCGCACTTGTACTTGGCCATACGACGGGGCGCGAGGTCATGGTCACGGTCGGTCTCGTAGCTCACAGCTCCGAGTCGGCTACCTCGAAGTACGCGATCTGCCATGGTGGTGTCCTCTCTTCGTTCGTCACCGCTGGTGGGCGCCCTGACTTGGGGAGTAGACGCTCACACTCATCTACAACGCCACGAGCACCCGATTGGTTCCCGTGTGGCGAGAAGACGCAACCTCTCCATCTTACCGGGTACCGTGCGCGTTCATCGAAGGCGTCCGAATCTCGAGTACAGTGTCGATTCATGGCTGAGAGCACACGCGTCGGATCACCGCAGTCTGCGCGTTCGGGAAACCCGTGTGTGTGGTGTGGTCGAGAGGTCGCGGTGACCGGTGTCGGTCGTCGACGCCGGTACTGCAGCCAGTCTTGTCGACAGCGTGCGTACGAGCAGCGCAATGCCGTCAAGGGCACGTCGATCCCGGCTGACGCCGTCATCTTGACCGCAGTCGAAGCGGTCGAACTCGTGGATCGGATGTTCGAGGTCCGATGCGCTGCCGAAGATGTGGCGACAGCAATTGCCGAGGGCGCAGAGAGTTCAGAGCTCACACAGTTGTGTGAACGGTTGACCGAACTTGCCCGCGAAGCCGAACGTTTCCGGTAGAGCAGGTGTGGGCAACCGGTTTCTAGCCTTGCGTCGAGCACTGCAACACTGCGGTGCTCCTGACGCCTGACGACGACAAATTTTGATCCTGAGTTCGGACCTTCGGGGAGGTTCGGACTTCGAAGCGACCCTTCGTCGAGGTCGATGACCTTCGGCTGCGCTCTCGCAGGATCGCCACATGGTTTCCACTCGATATCGAGGCGGTGCGATGTTTCTCTTCAATCCCCGAGCCACACTTCCCGGCGCTGATCGTGACAACGCTGATCGTCACAACGCTGTGTGGGGGTGGTCGTGATGGATACCGACAAGAGGATCGACCCGCTCACCGGATCGCGAAGCCTGCCGGCAGGAGCGTTCCCCCTGTCTGCGGTGCAGCGCAGCATGTGGTTTGCGCAGCAACTTCACCCGACGGTCCCGTACTTCATCGCGCAGTACATCGAGTTCCACGGCGATTTGGACATGCAACTGCTCAGTCGCGCCGCGGTGGAGGCTGCCCACGAGTTCGAATCACCGTTTCTACGGTTGATGTACCCGGATGGGGAGCCCTGCCAGATCGTGGACTTCACGATCGACCCGGGCATCGACTACTTCGACTTCCGCGAGCGTGAGAACCCTCGGCAGGCTGCCTCGGAGTGGATGGACAACGATTACGCGACGACGCTCGATCTGACTCGCGATCGTCTCGTCGAGATGACAATTCTTCAAACTGGTGATCGGGATTACCTGTGGTACACCAGGATTCATCACGTCGCTCTCGACGGATACAGCGGTATGACGATCGTCAATCGGATTGCGGCGATCTACACCGCAGCCGTCGAAGGTCGAGAACCTGCGGTGAACAAGGCGCTCGACGTCACGACGCTGTCCGAGCTCGACCAGAAGTACCGCGAATCGAGCCGATTCGAAGCCGACCGCGAGTACTGGGCCCAGCGTGTGTCGGGCGTCGAACACGGTTCGACATTGGCCACCCGTGAGGGACCCCCGACTGCACGCAGTGAACTCGTCAGTGCCGCGATGTCGGCGAACAGCCTTGCTGCCTTGGACGAATGGAATTCACGTTCCGGTGCAACTCCGGCCGCAGTGTTGATTTCGGCACTGGCGTGCTACCTGTCCCGCAGTACCGGCTACGACGACGTGCTGATCAACCTGCCGGTTTCCGCGAGGACGACGGCACCGCTGCAGCGGTCCGGCGGAATGCTGGTCAACGTCGCGCCGCTACACATCCACGTAAACCCGGACGAAAGTGTCGACGATCTGGTCGGGCGCGTGCAACTCGAACTTCTCGGTGCGCTTCGTCATCAGCGATGCAGCCTCGAGGACATCCGGCGTGATGCCGGTCTGACCGTCGGCGACGCGCGTCTGTCCGGCCCGATGATGAATGTGATGCTCTTCCGGCAGGAGATAACCCTCGGGCCACTGACCGGTGAGTATCACATCGTCACGTCGGGTCCGGTCGAGGATCTGCTGGTCAACGTGTACCAGAGCGGCGATCCGGCGCAGACGTTGATCGACTTTCGCGGAAACCCCAATCGCTACGGACACGACGAACTGGCCGAGCACCACCGGGCGTTCACCGAGTTGGTCGCAGAACTGACAGCAGCACCGGCCGGTACGCCGATGAACCGGATTCATCCGGCAAGTGCCGAGGCAGGGGCGCGCAGTGCACAGCGCAGGGAACTCGAGCGGTTCTGGGCGAGATACCTGGGGGACTCCGACGAGGGCTCCACACTGGACCTCGAGACACTGGGCCTCGAGCGAATCGACGCCGAATCGGAGCCCACCGGTACGAATCGGCTGAGCGTCCCACTCGATCCCGCGGTCGCCGAACTTGCGCGCACGGAAGGCGTCTCCCTCTTTGCCGTTGTCCATGCCGCATTTGCTTCGTTGCTGTCGAGATCGACCGAGCGCCGGGACGTGCTGATCGGAACGAGGACCGAGTGGGGAACCTTGCCCCTGCGCTGCGAGGTCGATCCGGCGGCGCCGTTCGACGAGTTCGTGAGTTCTCTTGCTCGAGAACGCGATACGTTGTCGATTCGATCGGCGGCAGGTGTCCCCGCACTGCCCGAGTTGCACGTCCACCTCAACGACGGCTCGCAGGAGACCACGATTGCCGGCCTCGACGTGGCGATCGACGTCCACGCAGATACCGGCGCCCTCGAGGTTGCGTACTCCACGCAGCACTACGCCGAATCCACGGTCCGAGCCTTCCTCTCGCGACTGGTGCGGATCCTTGCAGGCGCAGCAGCAGCCCCGCGAACGCCGGTCGGAGACCTCGATCTCCTCGACGACTTCGAGCGCGAGTCCCTGGTACCGGCGCGGGGAGCGACCGCGTCCTCCCCGTTGACCCTCCCCGATATTCTCCGCCGGGCCTCGGCTGTGAACCCCGATGCCCCAGCGCTCGTTTTCGGTGATCGTGAGGTGAGCTACCGGGATCTCGACGGCGAGTCGAACACACTCGCCCGTGAACTGATCAACAGGGGAGTCGGCCCCGGCACCTATGTCGCCCTTGCGCTGTCGAGGTCTCTCGAATCGGTGACCGCGACGTGGGCGGTGGCCAAGACCGGCGGTGCCTTCCTCCCGATCGATCCGCACTACCCCGAGGATCGTATTCGGCACATGCTCACCGATTCGGGAGCTGTAGTCGGAATCAGTGTGGGGGAGCACCACGGCGGGCTCGCCGATTCGGTGGATTGGCTGCTCCTCGACGAACTGGACACCTCGCACCAGTCCGATGCACCGGTCGACGACGCCGAGCGGCGTACGCGCCTGAGCTACGACGATCCGGCATACCTCATCTACACGTCCGGCTCCACCGGTGTCCCCAAAGGCGTCGTGGTCAGTCACCGCGGGCTGAGCAGCTTCGCCGACGAAGAACGAGTCAGGTTCGGAGTCGAACCTGGAGACCGCACCCTGCATTTCTCTTCGCCGAGCTTCGACGCTTCGGTCCTCGAACTCCTCCTTGCCTTCGGGGGCGCGGCAACCATGGTGATCGCGCCGCCCACCGTGTACGGCGGCGACGAACTGGCACAGGTGATGCGTATCGGACGGGTCACCCACGCATTCGTCACCCCGGCCGCGCTGGCAACAGTCGATCCCGCCGGCCTACCGGATCTACGAGTGGTCGTGACCGGCGGCGACGCATGCTCACCCGCGCTGGTGGATCAGTGGTCACACGGACGCTCGATGTTCAACGCGTACGGACCGACCGAAACCACCGTCGTCGCCACTCTGACCGGACCGCTGAGCAGCGATGTTCCCGTCACCATCGGGAAGCCGATGCGCGGAGCCGCAACCGTCCTCCTGGACTCGCGGCTTCAACCGGTGCCGATCGGTGTCGCCGGCGAGCTCTATGTGAGCGGTGTCGGTTTGGCGCGCGGGTACCACGCGCGTGCCACGATTACGGCCGAACGATTTGTTGCCGACCCCAACGGTGTTGCGGGAGAGCGCATGTACCGCACGGGTGACCTCGCGCGGTGGAACGGCGAGGGTGAGCTGGAGTACCTCGGCCGGAGCGACTTCCAGATCAAGATCCGCGGTTTCCGCGTCGAGCTCGGCGAGATCGACGACGTGCTGCGCCGCCACCCGAGCGTCGCACAGGCAGTCACCGCCGGAGTTGCGGGCCCGAGTGGGGAAACACTGTTGGCGGCGTACGTCACGGCGGCTGCGGGCACACACATCGACAACTCCGAGCTGGTCGCCCACGCGAGATCTTCGTTGGCAGCCCACATGGTTCCCGCGCGGATCGTCGTCCTCGACTCCATTCCGTTGACTCCGGCAGGAAAGATCGACAGGAAAGCGTTACCGGACATCGATTCTGTGGGCGGGTCGGCTGAATACCGTGCCCCCGAGACCTCGACCGAGAAGCGAATTTCGGCGGTGTTCTGCGATCTGCTCGGTATCACCCGGGCGGGAGCAGACGACAGTTTCTTCGACCTCGGCGGTGACTCGTTGATCGCGACCCGCGTCGTGTCGCGAGTCAACGGAGCTCTCGGAACGACGCTGAGCGTTCTCGACCTCTTCGAGGCGCCGACCGTCTCCGCTCTGGCAGCACGTGCCGACCTCGCGGACTCGCGGAACACACGCGCCCCGGCACTGACGCGTATCGATCGCCCTGACCGGATACCGGTATCTCTGGCGCAGCAACGAATGTGGCTGACCAATCAACTCGATCCGAGTTCGCCGGCGTACAACATTCCGATCGCGGTTTCGATGACCGGCGATCTCGACGTCGATGCACTGTTCACCGCGCTGCGGGACGTCATCGTTCGACACGAGATCTTGCGGACCGTTTTCCCCGAGAGTGCGCGTGGCCCCGTCCAGCACGTTCTCGATGTGGACGAGATGTTCGATCATCTCGAGGTGGAAACGGTACCTGCCGCAGCGACCTCGGCGCGGGCGAGTGAGCTCGCGCGAGAGGGATTCGACGTCAGCGAATCGGTGCCGATCCGCGCGACTCTGCTCGAGGTGAACGAACGCGAGCACACCTTGGTCCTCGTCGTGCACCACATTGCAGCAGACGGCCTGTCGATGGCGCCGCTGGCTCGTGACGTGATGGTGGCGTACGCCTCGCGGGCGAGCGGACGCGTGCCGGCGTGGCTGCCACTCGAAGTGCAGTACGGCGATTTCAGCGAGTGGCAACGCGGAGCGCTCGGTGAAGCGTCCGACCCGGATTCGATTCTTGCCGAGCAGTTGCGGTTCTGGTCGCACACGCTCACCGAACGCGGTGAGCTCGCGGAACTGCCGATGGATCACCCGCGGCCTGCGGGTGTCTCGCTGCGCGGTGACGATCTCGATTTCCGGATCGACTCCGCGACGTACCGCCGGGTCGGCGAGATCGCGGCGCGCAGCGACGTCAGCGTGTTCATGGTGATCCACGCCGCGCTGGCCGTCCTGCTCAGCCGAGAATCCGGAGCGAACGACATCACGATCGGCACTCCGGTGGCCGGGCGGAGCGAGCGCGCTCTCGACGACGTCGTCGGAATGTTCGTCAACACGGTGGTGCTGAGGACGGTTCTCGAGGGGGGACTCACCTTCGGTGAAGTTCTCACCCGCGTCCGCGACGTCGACGTGGCGGCCTTGCAGCACACCGAAGTGCCGTACGACGTACTCGTCGAATCCCTCGCAGACAACCAGGCGCCGCTGTTCCAGGTGATGCTGGTGATGCAGGGCGCCGCTCCCACCGAGGTCACTTTGCCCGAGCTCGAGGTCACGGTCGACGAACTGTCGACGGGCGCGGCAAAGTTCGATCTTCAGGTCATTCTCACCGACCGCGGCGACCATCTCGACGGCCAGTTGAACTACGCCAGCCAGCTTTTCGACTCGGACACCATGTCCGGCCTCGCTGATCGCTTCACGATGCTCCTCGACGCGGTAGCTGCCTACCCGGAATCCGTCGTCGGCGACGTCGATCTCACAGCTCCGGGCGAGGCGGAACTGGTCCTCGAGCGTTGGAATGCCACCGAACACGCCGTACCGATCACCACCCTCTCGGACCTGGTGGCGGAGCAGGCAGCCCGGACACCCGAGGGGGCCGCGCTGGTCTACGGCGAGCGGACACTGACCTATGCGGAGTTCGACGCGAGGGTCGGTGAACTTGCCAGAACCCTCATCGCCCGCGGGGTCGGCCCGGACATGCGCGTCGCGGTGTCGATTCGACGGTCACCGGAACTACTCGTCGCGGTCCACGCCGTGATCCGTGCCGGTGCGGCATACGTCCCGGTGGATCCCGATCATCCCGCCGAGCGCATCGCGTACGTCTTCGACATCGCGGAACCGATCTGCGTGCTGAGCCGGCCCCAGGACCACGGCGCTCTTCCCGCGCGAGTCCCGATCGTGGACGTCGATCTCGATCGTCAGGTGTCCACGACGGCGCCGATCACCGACGCTGATCGGCTCGGACCCCTGCGCCCGGACAATGCTGCTTACGTGATCTTCACGTCCGGATCGACGGGTCGACCGAAAGGTGTTGCAGTATCACACCGTTCGATCGTCAATCGCCTGCTGTGGATGCAGGACACGTACCCCCTTCACTCGTCGGACGTGGTGCTGCACAAGACCCCGGTGACCTTCGACGTCTCGGTGTGGGAACTGTTCTGGCCCCTGCAGACCGGCGCGCAGTTGGTGATCGCGGAACCGGACGGGCACCGTGATCCCGGGTACCTGTCGGCGTTGATTGCCGAAAAAGGCGTCACGACGGCGCACTTCGTTCCGTCGATGCTCGCGGAATTCGTCGCTGCCGCGACTGCCGGGCAGTGTGCAAGCCTGCGTCAGGTGTTCTGCAGCGGTGAAGCGCTCGCGCCTACCACTGCGGAGGCGTTCACCCGTCTGAGTTCTGCGGGACTGTTCAACCTGTACGGACCCACGGAGACTGCCGTCGACGTCAGCGCCGCCGAATTCACCCCCGACATGACCGTCACCGTTCCCATCGGTGCGCCCGTGTGGAACACCCAGCTCTATGTCCTCGACGGGCGGCTGCATCCGGTTCCGGTCGGCGTTCACGGCGAGCTGTACCTGGCGGGAGTGCAACTGGCGCGTGGATACCTCGGGCGCAGCGATCTCACCGCCGACAGGTTCGTGGCCGACCCGTACGGCCCGTCTGGCACCCGGATGTACCGAACCGGTGATGTCGTCCGGTGGCGCGCCGACGGGCTGCTCGACTATGTCGGTCGACGCGATTTCCAGGTCAAGATCCGCGGGCAGCGCATCGAACTCGCCGAGGTCGAAGCAGCGTTGCTCAGGCTGCCCGGTGTCACGCAAGCTGCTGCTCTCGTCCATCACGACGACGTGGTCGGTGACAGTTTGGTCGGCTACGTCATCGCCGACACCGGCACTTCGATCGACACGGACGGCCTACGCACCGAGTTGAGAGGTCTCCTTCCGGCCTACATGGTTCCCGCTGTGGTCATCGCCCTCGACGTGTTCCCTCTCGGTTCGACCGGCAAGCTTGATCGGAAGGCTCTGCCCGCGCCCAGCTTCGACAGTTCGCAGACGTATCTGGCGCCGCGAACACCGCTCGAAGCGCAGTTGGCGGCGATCTTCGAGGAGCTTCTGGAATCCGGGGCAGTCGGTGTTCACGACAACTTCTTCGAGATCGGCGGAAACAGCCTCGTCGCTGCACGCGCTGTGGCGCGCGTGAACGATTCGCTGTCGTTGAACTTGTCGATCAGAGAGTTGTTCGACGCGCCGACCGTTGCGCAGTTGGCGGTCGAGTGCGCCACGGCTCGAGGGGGAGCGGCAGTCCTTCCGCTCGAGGCATTGCCGCGGCCACAGACGATCCCGCTGTCGCTGGCACAAAAGCGCATGTGGTTCGTCAATCAATTCGACGTCACGTCCGCGGCGTACAACGTCGCCATAGCGATCAGGCTGAGAGGCCGGTTGGACGTTGCCGTGTTGGAGGGCGCGATCACCGACGTGCTTACTCGCCACGAATCGCTGCGCACGCTGTTTCCCATGGTCGAGGGAGTGCCGGCGCAGGTGATCGTCGAACCCGGTGAAGCGTTGGGCGCGCTGCCGGTTGTCGCCGCAAACGCCGAAGCGGTACTCGGGGAGATCGAACGTCTCACCTCGAGGGGCTTCGACGTCACGCAGGCTCCACCGATCAGGGCGGAACTGATCGAGGTCGACGAAGAAGATCACGTCCTGACCGTGGTCGTCCATCACATCTGCGCCGACGGATTCTCGATGGCACCGTTGGCGTTCGACGTGATGAGCGCGTACTCGGCAAGGCATCGAGGTGAGGCGCCCGACTGGTCTCCTCTTCCGGTCCAGTACGCGGACTTCGCCATCTGGCAGGAAAGGGCTCTCGGTCGGATCGACGAAGCGGACAGCACTCTTGCCGGTCAGCTCGAGTACTGGACACGTCAACTGGCGAGTGTTCCCGAAATTCTTGCGCTCCCCGCAGATCGACCGCGTCCGCGTGTGCAGGATCTCTCGGGCGGCGTCGTTCGATTCGACATCGATGCCGGCATCCACCGTCGTCTGAGCGAAACCGCGATCGAACACCGAAGCAGTATGTTCATGGCGGTACACGCCGCATACGCAGTGCTCGTGGCGAGATTGTCCGGCATGGAAGACATCACGATCGGCTCACCGATCGCCGGGCGCGGAAATGCCCTGCTGGATCCGATGGTCGGTATGTTCGTCGGCACGTTGGTCCTGCGCGCCGACGTCGACCCCGCCGCCTCGTTCACCGATCTGTTGGCCAGAGTTCGCAGCACCGACCTCGACGCCTTCGCTCACGCAGACGTCCCCTTCGAGCGCGTCGTCGATGCGCTGGCTCCGGAGCGGTCGACGTCGCATTCACCGTTGTTCCAGGTGATGCTGGAGTTCAAGAACACCACTCGGCCAGCAGTTCGTCTGACGGATTTGGACGTCGAGGTCCTCGAACTCGAATCCGCCGTCTCGAATTTCGATCTGCAACTCACGCTTGCCGAGACCTTCGACGACGACGGCCGGCCGGCCGGAATCGAGGCCGGGTTCACCTACGCCAGCGCCCTGTTCGACGAGTCGACCGTCGAAGGTTTCGCTCGATACCTGGTTCGGATTCTCGGTGCTGTCACCGAATCACCGCACACGCCGGTCGGCGACATCGATCTCGTGAGTGATCTCGACACGATTCGCGCCGTCGCACCGGAACTTCCCGAGCAGGTTCACTTCTCGACGTTGCTCGAGCGGAAGTACGTCGACGAACCGCAGAGGGCTGCACTGATTTTCGGCGACCGCCATCTGACCTACTCCGATCTGGACCGCCGCGCCAACCGGCTTGCACGACTGTTGATCAGCCGCGGGGTCGGTCCGGAATCCGTTGTCGCCCTGGCATTACCACGCTCACTGGAATCCGTGGTCGCGATCTGGGCGGTTGCCCGGTCCGGCGCTGCATTCGTACCCGTCGACCCGGCGTATCCCGTCGACCGCGTGCACCACATGATCAACGACTCGGGAGCGGGCGTCGTTCTCACCACCGCCGAGCATGTGGGTGTCGTCCCCGACGAGGCAGACGCCGTTCTGCTCGATCAGGCAAAGACACTCGCAACCCTCGAACAGATCGGTGATCAGCGGATAGATGCCTCGGAGCTGCTGGCTGCGGTGTCCCTGGACAACCCGGCCTATGTCATCTACACCTCCGGTTCCACCGGCGTCCCCAAAGGCGTCATGGTCACTCACCGTGGGCTTTCGGCACTCGCCGAGCAGGAACGCAGTCGCTTCCGCGTCGAGTCGACCTCGCGCACGCTGCATTTCAGCTCACCGAGCTTCGACGCCTCGATTCTCGAACTCCTGATGGCTGTTGGTGCCGGGGCCACGATGGTCATCGCCCCACCGAGCATCATCGGCGGAACCGAACTGACGAGTCTGATCGCCGACCAGCACCTCACGCACGCCTTCATCACACCAGCCGCACTGGCCACGGTCGATCCGAGCGGACTGAACGAGCTGGTGTGCATCGGAACCGGCGGCGACGTCTGCCCACCCGACCTCGTCGCCGCCTGGGTCAGCGATCACCGGATCATGATCAATGCCTACGGACCAACCGAATCGACGGTCGTCGCCAGCATCACCGAGCCGATGTCCCCGACCGATCGAGTCACGATCGGTCGCCCGTCGACAGGCATCACCGCGTGGGTCCTCGACAATCGCCTGCACCGCGTCCCGGTCGGAGTGACGGGAGAGCTGTACGTCAGCGGCGACGGACTCGCCCGCGGTTACCGAAACCGCGCCGGCACGACCGCCGAACGATTCGTGCCCAATCCCGCGGGCAGTGCGGGCACACGGATGTACCGAACCGGCGACCTCGCCAGGTGGAACAAGAACGGCGAACTCGAGTACCAGGGTCGAGGCGATTTCCAGGTCAAGATTCGCGGATTCCGCATCGAACTCGGCGAGATCGAGGCAGTTCTGGCTCGCTATCCCGGCGTTGCACATTCCGTGGTGACCACGCTCGAACGTGACGGAGGCGCCGCACGGATCGTCGGATACGTCGTGCCTGCCAACGACGCTCAGACTGTGGATCCCGAGGCCGTCATCGCGTTCGCGGGCTCGGCTCTGGCCCCGTACATGGTTCCTGCGGTCGTGGTCGTTCTCGACGAACTGCCGATGACTGCCAACGGAAAGCTCGACCGCCGAGCCCTGCCGGTTCCCGACTTGCGAGCAACCCAGGCACGCTCGCGGGCCGCCGAATCCGATACCGAACGCACGCTGGCCGCCTTGTTCGTCGATGTCCTCGGTGTCGAATCGGTGGGCGTCGACGACTCGTTCTTCTCGATGGGCGGCGATTCGATCATGTCGATTCAGCTCGTCGCCCGTGCCCGCGATGCCGGGCTCGTCTTCACCCCGCGTGACGTCTTCGAGGTGAAATCGGTCGCCGGTCTTGCGGTTTTGCTGGCATCGACCAAGGACGACGAACCCGAGGTGCTCGAGGAACTTCCCGGAGACGGCGTGGGCCACGTGCCGTTGATGCCGGTGGCTCAGTGGTGGCTCGACCGGCTCGGCTCCGATCTCCGAGGTCTCGATTCGTTCTCCCAAGCGACTCTTCTCAACGCGCCGCACGGGCTTCACAGTGTGGAGCAGTTGACCGCGGCTCTTCAAGTTGTTCTCGATCGTCACGACATCCTTCGCGCACGCCTCGAGCTCGACGGCGAGCGCAGGCTTGTTGTCGGCGAGCCGAGATCTGTTGCAGCCGAGGATATTTGCCGGGTGATCGAGGTAGAGGCCGAGCCGGGCACCGCGGTGTTCGACGCGGCGATCGTCGACGCACTGGACGGTGCGCGCCGAGAGCTCGACCCCGGCCGGGGCGTGATGGTGCGGGTCGTCTGGTTGTCCGGCGTGCACAACACCGGCCGGCTGCTCCTGGTAATCCACCACCTCGCCGTCGACGGTGTCTCCTGGCGCGTCCTCGTGCCGGAACTTGCGTCGGCTTTCCACCGCATCGATGCAGGCGAGGAACCGGAGCCGTCGTACTCGGGCACGTCGGTTCGTCGTTGGTCGCATGCGCTCCGCGACATCGCGCCCGATCGAAAAGTCGAATTGCCCCGGTGGCGTTCGATACTCGAAGGTGCCGACCCGCTGATCGGAACCCGGCCGCTGGACCCGCGGCTCGACACGTTCGATTCGGTCGGCCGAGTTGTCGCCGACGTACCCGTCGAACTGTCCGACACAGTCCTGACCACGCTTCCGGCGCTTTTCGGTGGATCAGTCAACGACGGTCTCGTTGCTGCTCTCGCACTGGCACTGACGCAGTGGAGGCAGGCACAGGGCATACGAACCGACAACGTACTCATCTCGATGGAGGGCCACGGACGCGAAGCTCACGTGGTGCCCGGTGCGGACGTCCTGCACACGGTCGGCTGGTTCACCAGTGTCTTCCCGATGCGAATCGACCTCGCCGACATAGACATCGCGAACGTGTTGAGCAGCGGCTCCGAGGCAGCGGTGGTTCTCAAGCGGGTCAAGGAAGAACTGTTGGGAGTTCCGGACAGCGGCATCGGCTACGGAGTTCTGCGTTATCTCGACGAGGTGGGCCGAGCGGAACTGGAAGATCTCCGCCAACCGCAGATCTCGTTCAACTATCTCGGTCGCTTTTCCGGCACCGAAGCAGGAGAGTCACTGGGGGACTGGGCACTTGCGCGTGACGTCGATCTGGAAGAGGCAGCTCGGTCCGCCATGCCCGTGGGTTCGGTCCTGGACGTCAACGTCGTCACCACCGAGATCTCGGGCGCACCGCACATCGGTGCCACTATCGCCTATCCCACCGGCGTGCTGGCAGAGCGCGATGCTCGCGCCATCGCCGACCTCTGGGTGCAGGCGTTGCGCGCGCTGGCCACCTATGCCGAACACAGCGAACGCGGGGGACTCACCCCGTCGGACATCGACCTGATCGACCTCGACCAGGATTCCATCGACCACCTCGAGCGCGAGTTCCCGACACTGACCGACGTCTGGTCCCTCTCACCACTGCAATCCGGACTGCTCTTCCACGCCCGCTACGCCGAACACACTGTGGACGCGTACACCGTCCAACTCGCACTCGAACTCGACGGCGTCGACGCGTCCCGGTTGCACCGTGCCGCACAGGCACTGCTCGACAGACACGAGAACCTACGCGCGGCGTTCACGACCGACACCGGTGGACGATCGGTGCAGGTGATCAACGCAGACGTTGACGTGCCGTGGACCGAGATCGACATCTCTCCGTTGGCCCCCACCGAACAGGCGACCGAGATACGCGAGCTTCTCCATGCGGATCGGGTCCGCGGCTTCGACATGGCCACTCCGCCCCTGCTGCGGTTCCTGCTTCTGCGAACCGGTGACGACGCGTATCGGTTGATCCTGACCAACCACCACATCCTCCTCGACGGATGGTCGATGCCGCTGCTGGTCCGCGACCTACTGACGCTCTACGCGACAGACAGTGATCACAGTGCCATCCCACGCGTACACCCCTACCGGGACTATCTGAGCTGGATCAGCACTCGCGACGACAGCGTGTCGATCGAGGCCTGGGGCGAAGCACTCCGCGGACTCGACGACCCGACGCTGCTCACCGGAACTCACGCCGTCGACGAGGACGGCGCTACCTCACGCTCGACGACCACAGCGCTCGGAGAACGTGAGACGGAACTTCTGCGTGGATTCGTCCGCTCCCGTGGCCTGACGACAGCCTCCTTGATCCAGGTGGCCTGGGGAATCGTGCTCGCCGAACTCCTCGGCCGCGACGACGTCGTCTTCGGTGGAACCGTCTCCGGCCGACCACCCCAGGTGTCCGGCGTCGAGTCGATGGTGGGTTTGTTCATCAACACCGTCCCCGTCCGAGTTCGCCTCGATCCGCGAGAGTCCCTGGCGGCGCTGTGCGTTCGCGTCCAAGCGGAACAGGCGCGGTTGTCCGATCACCATCATGTCGGGCTTTCGCACATCACTTCGGCTGTGGGGTCCGCTGCATCGTTCGACACGCTGACTGTGTTCGAGTCGTATCCCGTCGACCGCGGTGGACTCTCCTCCGGTACCGACATAGCCGGAATGCACGTTCTCGACGTCCACGACGCCGAGGATGCCGCGCACTATCCACTCGCGATCGTTGCCTCTGCGGCAGACGGGCGACTGCGGCTCAAATTCGAGTATTTCCCGGGAGTCCTGGGCGATCACGACATCGACGCGATCGCCGACCGGCTGCTCCGCACCCTCGAGCTGATCACCGCGCAACCGGATCTCCCGCTGGCGAAACTGCGCCTGATGCCGGATTCGCAAGTGCAGCAATTGGTTCCCGCGCGCGGCCGGCAGGGCCGCTCGGTCAGGACACTCGATCGCATCTTTTCGGACACCGCGAGCAGATTCCCCGAACGGGTCGCACTGTCCTGTGGTGAGAGAAAGATGACCTATCGAGAGCTGGACGAGGCGTCGAACCAGTGGGCGCGCGTGCTCATCTCGGAAGGCGCCGGCCCGGACTCACGGGTGGCGATCTGTGTGGAACGCTCCTTCGAATCCGTCGCAGCGGTCTGGGCGATCACCAAGACCGGCGCCGCCTTCGTGCCGATCGATCCTCGCTACCCGAGTGACCGGATCTCGTTCATGCTCGAGGACTCGGCATCCTCGCTCGGATTGACCACGGCTGCCCACAGACCCGGCGACGGCGGTGTGACGAAGTGGCTCGAACTCGACGACCCGACGAGCATCGCTCGGCTCTCCGGAGTATCCGCGGCGCCGCTACGCGAGGACGAGCGCCGGGGAACCCCGCGGTTGGAGAACACCGCCTACCTCATCTACACCTCGGGCTCGACCGGCCGACCCAAGGGCGTCGTCGTCACGCACACCGGTCTCGAGAACTTCGCCGACGAACAGCGTCATCGCTACGGTCTCACCGAGAATTCACGCGCACTGCATTTCGCCTCTCCGAGCTTCGACGCCTCCGTTCTCGAGTACCTGCTCGCCTTCGCCGTCGGCGGCGAACTGGTCGTAGCTCCCACCACCGTCTACGGAGGAACCGAACTGGCCGACGTTCTCCGCGAGGGACATGTCACCCACGCGTTCATCACGCCTGCAGCGCTGACGTCGGTGGATCCCGAGGGAATCGACGAACTGACCACCATCACGGTGGGCGGCGAGGCGCCCTCGGCGGACCTGGTGCGCACCTGGGCGCCGGGAAGATCGTTCGTCAACGTCTACGGACCCACCGAAACCACCATCTCCTGCAACCTCAGCGACCCCATCCCGGCCGGCGAGAAGGTCTATCTCGGACCGCCGAACCGCGGATTCAGCGAGGTCGTCCTCGATCGCAGACTTCAACCGGTGTCCGTCGGAGTTCCCGGCGAACTGTATGTCGCCGGAGTCGGACTCGCGCGCGGCTATCACGGGCGCTCACCACTGACGAGCGAACGATTTGTCGCCAACCCGTACGGCGAGCCGGGGGAGCGGATGTACCGCACGGGCGACGTGGTGCGCTGGCGCAGCGACCGCACCATCGAGTACCTCGGACGCAGCGACTTCCAGGTCAAGATCCGCGGCTTCCGTATCGAACTCGGCGAGGTCGACACGGCGTTGGGTCAGCTGCCCGGCGTGGAGTACGCGGTCACGTTGGCGGTGCGCGGACCCTCCGACGAGCAGGCCTTGGCGGCATATGTCGTCTGCGACGACGAACGCCGGGTGAGCGCCGAGGACATCCGGGCGGCGGCACGGGAGCTACTGCCGGCACACATGGTGCCCGCAAGCGTCGTCGTGCTCGACGAACTACCGCTGACCGGCGTCGGCAAGGTCGATCGGGCTGCTCTTCCGGCGCCTCGTTTCGACACCGACGCCGAGACACTCACTGCACCGGCCACCGAGTTGGAACGGCTGGTGGTGGGCGTTTTCGAGGACGTGCTCGGAGTGTCTCCGATCGGTATCGACACTCACTTCTTCGACGTCGGCGGAAACTCACTGACCGCGACCCGCGTCATCGCCCGCGTCAACGCACTTCTCGGCACCGACATCGGCGTTCGAGGACTGTTCGAGTCTCCGACAGTTCGGCAGCTCTCGCGTCTGGCGGAGAGCGTCGGCCGCGGAGAGAACCCCAGACCACCGTTGACTCGGCGATCCCGCCCGGACCCACTGCCCGTGTCACTGGCACAGAAGCGGATGTGGTTCCTCAACCAGTTCGACGTGACGTCCCCCGCCTACAACGTTCCCCTGGCAGTGCGCCTCGACGGCGATCTGGACTTCGCCGCATTGCAGGCCGCGGTAGCGGACGTACTGGGGCGCCACGAGAGCTTGCGGACGAAGTTCCCCTCGATCGACGGACAGCCGGTTCAGCAGGTGATGTCCAGCGACGAGGTCATGCCGATCCTGGAGCCGGAAATCGTCACTGCTGCCAGAGTGTCCGATCGAATCCTCGAGCTGGCCTCGGCAGGCTTCGACGCCTCGGCCGAAGTTCCGATCCGCTGCGCGGTCCTGCGCGTCGACGGGGACGAGCGCAGGCACGTACTCGTGATCGTCGTCCACCACATCGTCGCCGACGGGTTCTCGATGAACCCCCTCGCAGCGGACGTGGCAGCGGCTTACGCGGCCCGCAGTGCCGGCAGTGCGCCGAACTGGTCGGAACTGGTCGTGCAGTACGGCGACTTCGCTGTGTGGCAGCACGAAGTGCTCGGCTCCGAGGAAGATCCGGACTCGGCTCTGACCCGTCAGCTCGATTACTGGAAGGACCGACTCGCGGGACTGGGCGAGCCGATCGCGTTGCCGACGTCGTTCCCACGTCCGGCAAAGCCGTCCATGGTCGGCTCGGTCCACCGGTTCGCGGTATCGCCGCAGACCCATCGGGCGCTGACCGACCTGGCACGTGAGCACGGCACCACCATGTTCATGCTCATGCACGCAGCACTGGCGGTACTTGCGGCGCGCCTGGCCGGTACCGAGGACATCGCCATCGGGACACCCGTCGCCGGCCGCGGCGAGGCCGAACTCGATCACCTGGTCGGTATGTTCGTCAACACTCTCGTGCTGCGAACACAGATCACGCCCGACGCGTCGTTCGAGGACGTCCTCGCCCAGGTTCGCGAAGGCGACCTCGGCGCGTTCCAGCACACCGATTTGCCCTTCGAAAGGTTGGTCGACGCACTCGACCCGGAACGCTCGACTTCGCACACTCCGTTGTTCCAGATCCTCATCGAGTTCCGCAACAATGCACTCCCACAACTCGAATTGCCGGGGCTGTCGGTCTCGGGAGTCGAGTTCGACCTACCCGTCGCCAAGTTCGATCTGCAACTCTCGGTCACCGAGCGTTACGACGCGGATGGCGGAACGGATGGCATCGACGCCGAATTCATCTACGCCACAGACCTGTTCGACGGTGACTTGATCGATTCGTTCTCACGCAGACTGCTCACCATCCTCGAGGCGGTCTCCCGAGAGCCGTCGACTCCTACCGGTGACATCGACGTCGTGAGCGCCGACGAGCGTCGACAGATGCTGACCGAGTGGAACACTCACGCCGAACCGGCTCCAGCGGACAACATCGCGGACCGATTCTTCGAGGCTGTTGCAGCACATCCGTCGTCGACCGCGGTCAACGACAGCGACGGCGCCATGACGTACGCCGAACTGGACGGGCGCGCTAACCGCCTGGCCCGACTCCTGATCGGCCGCGGTATCGGTCCGGAATCCGTGGTTGCCGTTGCAATGCCCAGAACCACCGATCTCGTGCTCGCCCTCGTCGCCGTCATCAAAACCGGAGCGGCATACCTGCCGGTCGACATCACCTACCCGGCCGAGCGCATGCGGTTCCTCTTCGACGACGCGCGGCCGGTATGCCTGGTCACGACCGGAGACTTCCGAAGCGACCTACCTTCGGAGATCATCGAATCCGGCATAGACGTCGTCGAACTCGGATCGCCGGAGATCGCGGTACGCCTCGATCACTCCGCGCCCCGTCGCATCACCGACGCGGACCGGACGACACCACTTCTGCCCGACGCGATCGCGTACATCATCTACACGTCCGGATCCACAGGGCGCCCCAAAGGTGTCCAGGTCAGCCACCGAAACGTCCTGACTCTGATGGACAACACCGCCCCGACGTTCGGGTTCGACAACACGGACGTGTGGACCATGTTCCACTCGTACGCATTCGACTTCTCCGTCTGGGAGCTGTGGGGGCCGCTGCTACACGGGGGCCGGCTGGTCGTCGTCGACTACTACACGACCAGATCACCGGACATGTTCCACGAACTGCTCCGCCGTGAGCGAGTGACGGTCCTGAACCAAACGCCCACCGCCTTCTACCAACTCGCCGAAGCCGACCGTGCGTACTCACCGAACGGCACCGGTCCCGACCTTGCACTGCGCTACGTCGTCTTCGGTGGCGAAGCGCTCGACCTCGGGCAGTTGCGCAAGTGGTACGACAGGCGGGCCGACACGGCTCCGACGTTGGTCAACATGTACGGGATCACCGAGACGACAGTGCACGTCAGTCGAATCGCACTCGACCGCAACGACAGCGAGCACGCGTCGGCGAGCATCATCGGGCGAGCAGTACCGGGATTGTCCGTCTACGTACTCGATCGGCGACTGAACTTGGTACCACCAGGTGTCGTCGGCGAAATGTACGTCGCCGGTGATCAGGTGACTCGGGGATACCTCGGGAAACCCGCATTGACTTCGGTGCGGTTCCTTCCCGATCCATTCGGTAGTTCGGGGGATCGAATGTATCGGAGCGGGGACCTGGCGAGGTGGAACGACGCGGGGCAGTTGGAGTACGTGGGCCGCAGTGATTTCCAGGTGAAGGTGCGTGGTTTCCGCATCGAACTCGGAGAGATCGAAGCCGCAATGCTCCGCTGCCCCGGCGTCGCTGCCTCGGTAGCACTTGTTCGGACAGAGGGAGCGTCACCGCGGATCGTCGGGTACGTGGTCGCCGAAACAGGCAGTACCGTCGATTCAGCGACGGTGACCGACTTCGTCGCCGCCGAACTCGCGGAGTACATGGTGCCCACCGCGATCGTCGTCCTCGAATCGCTTCCACTGACGGTCAACGGAAAGCTCGACCGACGCAGCCTCCCGGCTCCGGACTTCACCGTCACGGGACCAACCGAGGCGACGCGGGCGCCGGCCACCGCTACCGAAGCGGTCCTCGCGGACCTCTTCGCGGAGGTGCTGGGTCGGGGCAGTATCGGAGTGGACGATTCTTTCTTCGGTCTCGGCGGCGATTCGATCATGTCGATCCAACTCGTCTCACGGGCGAAGTCCGCAGGCCTCGTCTTCACTCCGCGGGACGTCTTCGAAGCGAAGACCGTGGCCGGCCTCACCAAAGTGCTCCTCATCGAATCATCGGAAACGGCACCGGTTCTCACGGAGCTACCCGGCGGGGGAGCCGGCCCGCTACCGCTCACGCCGATCATGGAGTGGCTCGTCGAACGCAGTCGCGGTGACCTGAGCACGATCCGCAGTTACAGCCAGAGCGCGCTGATCGCACTGCCCGCGGATGTCTCCGGCCCCGCGCTGGAACGAGCATTGCAAACGATCCTCGATCGTCACGACGTGCTGCGGGCGCGCCTGGACGCCGCGACTCACCAACTCGAGATCCGCGAGCCAGGGAGCATCACCGCCCCCGACATCCTGCGCCGAACCCCCATCGTGTCCACCAGCGGCGAAGAATTCGTCGCCGCTGCGGAAACCGCGATGCAGGACGCATCCGGCCGCCTCGATCCCGAACACGGGAAGATGATCAGCGCAGTCTGGTTGGATCCCGTCAGCTCGAACGGCAACCGGGCCGAAGCCGGACGGTTGCTCCTGGTCCTTCATCACCTCGCGGTCGACGGTGTGTCCTGGCGCATGCTCGTCCCGGGCCTGGTCACTGCTTATGCCTCGGCGTTCGACGGAGAAACACCGATACTTCCGCCGGGCGGAACGTCGATACGTCGCTGGGCGACAGCGCTCGCCGAGACCGCTGCGCAGCGACGCGACGAGATCGACCTGTGGTCGAGAATGCGGACCGACGAGCCATTGCTCGGGGCACGCGGGCTCGACCCAGCCGTCGATGTCGGAGCCACCGTCGACCGAGTCAGCGTCGACGTTCCGACCTCCGTGACCGAGAACGTCATCTCGACGGTGCCTCAGCATTTCGGAGGCTCGGTGAACGACGGACTGCTCGCTGCTCTAGCGATTGCCGTCACCGCCTGGCGTCGATCGCGCGAACAGCGCAGCGGGGACGTGCTCGTCAACCTCGAAGGGCACGGCCGGGAGGAGAACGCCGTACCGGGCGCCGACCTCTCGCGCACGGTCGGTTGGTTCACCACCTTGTTCCCCGTCCGGATCGATCTCACCGGACTCGATGTCGTCGATGCACTGGCCGGGGGATCAACCGCCGCCTCCGCCGTGAAACTCGTCAAGGAAACGCTGCTCGGCCTGCCCGACAACGGAATCGGGTTCGGCATCCTGAAGTACCTCGATCGAAACGAGGAACTTCGTGAGCTGCCCACGCCGCAGATCTCGTTCAACTACCTCGGACGATTTGCCGGCTCGGATCCCGAGCACGGCGAAGTGCCGTGGCTGCCGATCTCGGAAGTGACCCTCGACGAAGCGCACAGCGGCGAATTGGCCGCCGCGTCGGTGCTCGACATCAACGCCGTCACGACCGATACCGCACACGGTCCGATTCTGCGCGCTACGTGGTCCTTCCCCCGCGGCATTCTCAGCGAGGCCGAAGTCACCGATCTGGCGGAGCTCTGGGCCCGAGCACTGGGCGCACTGAGTGAATACGTGGAGGAACACTCCGAGCGCGAGCTCACGCCCACCGATCTCGATCTCGTCACCGCGGATCAACAGAGCATCGAACAGCTCGAGCGCAGATTCCCCGACCTGACCGACATCTGGTCACTGTCACCTCTGCAGTCGGGCATGCTCTTCCACGCCCAGTTCGACGAAACCGAAATCGACCCGTACATGGTGCAACTGACCCTCGAGCTCGGGGGTCGGGTGGAGGCGCCGCGCCTGCGCCGCGCCGCGCAGGCCTTGGTTGATCGTCATCCGAGCCTGCGCGCGGGATTTGTCTCCGCACCGGGAGGGCGGGCACTGCAGGTGATCCGTTCCGGTGTCGACATCGGCTGGGCCGAGATCGACCTGTCCGGGGCCGAAGACAGTGAAGTCGCGTTCGGTCAGCTGCTCGAACGCGATCGCGCTCATCGTTTCTACATGGAAACAGCCCCGTTGATCCGCTTCATGCTCGTGCGAATCGGACCGGACACAGCACGCCTCGTCGTGACGAACCACCACATCCTGCTCGACGGCTGGTCCACCCCGCTGTTGCTTCGAGACCTGCTCACTCTCTACGCAACCGACGGTGACCCCGAGATTCTGCCCCGAGTTCAGTCGTATCGCGACTATCTCTCCTGGATCTCGAAGCAAGAACCCGAGACTTCGCTACGGGCGTGGCAAGAAGCGCTACGGGGCGTCGACACGTCCACCCACCTCTCGAGGGCAGACACCGCCGCCGAAACCGTGGCAAGTGAAATCCACTCGTACTCGCTGCCGACCGAACGAGCCGAGACTCTTCGGGCGTTCGCGCGAAGCCGCGGTCTGACCATGGCGACCCTGGTACAGGTGGCATGGGGAATCGTGCTCGCCGAACTTCTCGGACGCGACGACGTCGTCTTCGGCGGAACGGTCTCAGGACGCCCACCACAGGTGCCCGGCGTGGAATCGATAGTCGGCCTGTTCATCAACACGGTGCCTGTCCGAGTCCGCCTCGACGCCCGAGAAACCCTCGCCGAACTGGCCATTCGCGTGCAATCCGAGCAAGCGTCATTGCTCGACCACCACCACATCGGACTGTCGGACATCGCCGGAGCAGTCGGCGCCGCCGGTTCCTTCGACACCCTGACGGTATTCGAGTCGTATCCCGTCGACGAGACAGCCCTGACCGCCGAAACCGACATCGCGGGAATGCACGTTCTCGGCATCGACGGACGCGACTCGGCGCACTATCCGATTGCCGTGGTGGCGTCCGAAAGTGACACGCTGAATCTGAAGATGGAGTACTTGCCGACGCACTTCTCCGCCCGCGAAGTCGCCAAGATCACCGAGCGCGTGGGCATCGTCCTCGGGCAACTCGCCTCGGCACCGGATCAGCCGCTGGCCCGTCTGCAGGTTCTCACGGAGTTCGAGAGCCGTGATCTTGCGCCGGTCTTCGGCTCCCCGGGGCGCTCCGCGCGAACGCTCCCAGAGATTCTCGCCGACGTCTCTGCCACCTATCCCGACCGCATCGCGCTCTCGGCCGGCAGCCGTTCCATGACCTACGCCGAACTGGACCGGCGCTCGAACCAGTTGGCCAGAGCCATGATTCGCCGCGGCGCCGGGCCCGAGACGTCGGTTGCCATCGGCATCGAAAGGTCCGTCGAATCCGTACTCGCGGTGTGGGCGGTGGCCAAGACCGGCGCAGCGTTCGTCCCCGTCGACCCCACCTATCCGGCTGACCGAATCGAACACATGCTCAGCGACTCCGAGGTGCTGTTCGGGTTGACCGTCGTCGACGCCATCGACACACTTCCACCCATCGTGTCCTGGTTGGTGCTCGGAGAAGAGGCATTCGACGACGACGTCGCCACCAGTTGCACGCTGCCGATCACCCAGGACGAACGGCGTGCACCGGTGGTCATGGACAACGCCGCCTACGTGGTCTACACCTCGGGATCCACCGGCCGACCCAAGGGAGTTGTCGTCACCCACACCGGACTCGACAGCTTCGCACTCGACCAGCAGCGTCGATTCCACGCAGATCACCACTCTCGAACCCTGCACTTCGCCACCCCCAGCTTCGACGGAGCCGTCTTCGAGTACCTGCAGGCATTCGGTGTCGGAGCCACCATGGTGATCGTCCCGACCGACATCTACGGCGGCGCCGAACTGGCAAGTCTCATCCGCCGCGAACACGTCACTCACGCGTTCGTCACCACGGCAGCGCTCGCCACCGTCGACCCGGCCGGCCTGGACGAGTTCCGGCACGTCGTCGTCGGGGGAGAGACACTACCGCCGCATCTCGTCGGCCTCTGGGCTCCCGGACGAGAATTCGTCAACGCCTACGGCCCGACCGAGACAACCGTCATGGCAGACATCAGCGAACCCATGACAGTGGGCGCACCCATCACGATCGGTGGACCGATCCGCGGCGTGCACGAGATGATCCTCGATTCGCGCCTGCAACCTGTACCCGTCGGAGCTCCCGGTGAGCTGTACATCGCCGGCATCGGCCTGGCTCGCGGATACCACCGGCGTCCCGGCCTGACCAGCGAGCGATTTGTCGCCGACCCCTTCGGCAAGCCAGGCGACCGGATGTACCGCACGGGCGACATCGTCTCCTGGCGAAGCGATCACACCATCGAATACGTCGGGCGTAGCGACTTCCAGGTCAAGATTCGCGGATTCCGCATCGAGCTCGGCGAGGTCGACGCCCAGATCACCGCAATGGCGAGTGTCACGAATTGCGTGACACTCGGCGTCGACGGACCGGCCGGCGCCACAGTTTTAGCGTCCTACCTCACCGTCGAGGAAGGATCGACGCTGACCGGGGCAGAGATCACCGCGCACCTCGCCGGACGTGTTCCCTCGCACATGGTTCCGGCCAGCATCATGATCGTCGACGAGCTACCGCGCACCGCGGTCGGCAAGCTCGATCGAAAAGCGTTGCCGACGCCGGAGTTCACCGGAACCGGTGTGGAATTCCGGGCGCCCGGCACCAGCCTCGAACGTCGGATCGCCGATGCGTTCATCGACGTACTCGGCGTCGAACGGGTCGGCGTCGACGACAATTTCTTCGAGCTCGGCGGCAACTCGCTGATCGCCACTCGCGTGGTCTCGCGGCTCAACTCCGCACTGAACATCGACGTCGGGGTGCGCGTGCTGTTCGAGGCACCGACGACGGCTCAGCTCGCCGAACGGCTCTCCAGCGCTGTCACTGCCGTCGGCACTGTGCCGCTCACTCCCATGGAGCGCAATGGCAGCGTCCCGCTCTCGTTGGCGCAGAAGCGCATGTGGTTCCTGAACCAATTCGACACACGCTCAGCCGCGTACAACATCCCACTAGCTGTTCGCCTCACCGGTGACCTCGACGTCACGGCCATGCAACAGGCCATCGCCGACGTCGTCGAGCGGCACGAAACACTGCGGACGGTGTTCCCCGCCGTCGGCGGCGATCCGATTCAGCAAGTGCTCACCGTCGACGAGGCAGTACCGCCGGTCCGTGAAATGACGTTGGGGGAGGACGAACTCGCAGAGCGCATGCAACGACTCGCCACGACCGGCTTCGACGTGTCGGTGGACCTGCCGCTGCGCGTGGCACTGTTCCGACTCGACACCGCTGAACCCGTTCACATTCTGTTTGTCGTGGTCCATCACATCTGCGCCGACGGTTCGTCGATGGCGCCGCTCGCACGCGACGTGATGACGGCCTACCTGGCGCGTACGGCAGGGACCGAGCCCACGTGGGCGCCACTCGAGGTGCAGTACGCAGACTTCACGTTGTGGCAGCATCGCGTCCTCGGATCGGAAGACGACCCGGAATCCGTCATCAGTCGCCAATTGCACTACTGGAGTGAGCAACTCGCCGGACTCGACGACGTCATCGCACTGCCCGCCGACCACCCGCGACCCGTGCAACAGACCTTCCACGGTGACCGATTCACCTTCGACATCGACGCGAACACCCACCGCGCCCTCGCGGACCTCACCAGGGCAAACGGTGTCACGATGTTCATGGCGCTGCACGGCGCGCTCGCAGTGCTGATGTCCAAGTTGTCGGGCGCCGACGAAGTCACCATCGGCACACCGATCGCCGGCCGAGGTCAGGCAGCGCTCGACCATCTCGTCGGAATGTTCGTCAACACACTGGTCCTGCGAACCAGCGTCGATCCCGACATCACGTTTGCCGACCTGTTGGAGCACGTCCGGGAAATCGACCTGGCCGCATTCCAGAACTCGGACCTGCCATTCGAACGGCTCGTCGACGTCATCAACCCAACCAGATCCACGTCGTACTCACCGTTGTTCCAGGTCGCCCTCGAACTTCAGAACAACGAACCCGCACATTTCCACCTACCCGGCCTCGACATCGACGGACTGACCGTGGAAACCAAATTCGCGAAGGAGGACCTGGAGCTGATCGTCGACGAGAAGTTCGACGAGTTCGGCATCCCGGCTGGGATGTCCGCAGCCTTCGACTTCGCAACCGATCTCTTCGAACCCGCCACCATTCGTCGGTTTGCCGACCGACTGCGCCTGATCCTGGACGCTGTCGGACGCGAACCCGCAACACGTATCGCCGACATCGGCATCCTCGGCGCCGACGAAACAGCTGCCCTGGTGCCGGCATCCGGTGCCGCCGCGACTCGAGCGCGGGTGTGGCCGGAGATCCTCGCCGAAGCAGTCGCCTCGAACCCGGATGCCCCAGCCCTCTCGAGTCGCGAGAGGTCGATGACCTACCGCGAGCTCGACGAGGAATCGACGAAGCTGGCGCGCGCGCTGTGTCGGCGCGGCGTCGGTCCCGAAGATTTTGTGGCGCTGGGTCTACCGCGGTCCACTGCGGAGATCGTCGCGATCTGGGCGGTCACGAAAACCGGTGCAGCATTCTTGCCGGTCGACCCGAACTATCCCGACGATCGCATCAACCACATGCTCGACGATTCGCGGGCCGTACTCGGCATCACCGACGACGCTCACCGCAGTCAACTTCCCGACACGGTCGAGTGGATGGTCCTCGATGAAGCCGAGACCGTCGACGAGATCGACGCCCAGAGCGCAGCCGCGATCACCGATCGCGACCGCACGATCCCCTTGCATCACGGGCATCCCGCGTACCTGATCTACACCTCGGGTTCAACCGGGAAGCCGAAGGGCGTCATCGTCACCCACCTCGGGTTGTCAAACCTCAATGCGGAGGAACATCAGAGATTCAACGTCCAGCCCTATTCGCGGATCTCTCACCTGGCATCACCGAGCTTCGACGCCTCGGTCTTCGAACTCATGATGGCGTTCGGCAGCGGAGCGTGCCTGGTCGTCATCCCACCGACGGTCTTCGGCGGATCCGAGTTGGCCGAAATCTTTGCCGACGAACACGTCTCACACGCGTTCATCACTCCGACCGCGCTCAGCTCGATCGAAAGCTCCGCGCTACCCGAACTCCGCGTACTCGCAGTCGGTGGCGAGGCCTGCCCACCCGAACTCGTGGACATCTGGGGCCGCGACCGTCGCATGTTCAACGGATACGGACCCACCGAATCCACCATCCAGGCCAGCGTCAGTGAACCCATGCGGCCGGGCAAGGACATCAACATCGGACGACCGGCCATCGGCTTTGCCGGACTGGTCCTCGACGGGCACCTCAAGCCCGTGCCGGTGGGAGTCATCGGGGAGCTGTACGTGACCGGCCCCGGACTCGCCCGGGGATACCACAATCGTCCCGACCTCACCGCCGACCGATTTGTCGCCGATCCGTTCGGCGAACCAGGCCAGCGGATGTACCGCACGGGCGACCTGGTGCGCTGGCGCTCCGACAGCACCCTCGAATACCTGGGCCGCAGCGACTTCCAGATCAAAGTCCGCGGATTCCGCATCGAGCTCGGCGAAATCGACTCTGTCCTGATGGCACACCCATCCGTCTACTTCGCCGCCACACTCGGGCACGAAGCGCCGTCGGGGGAGACGATGATCGCCTCCTACATCCAGCCCGTGGAAGGACAGACCGTCGACGACTGGGAGCTTCGCCGCCATCTGTCTTCTCGCCTGCCCGCGCACATGGTTCCCGGCGCGATCGTCGTCGTCGACCGCATTCCGGTGACACCGGTCGGCAAGCTGGACCGCAAGGCACTGCCGACCCCGAGCTTCGAGCGACGCACGGTCCCGTACGCACCGCCGACAAACAACACCGAACGAACGGTCGTCGACATCTTCGAGACCGTGCTCGGGCACGAGCACATCGGCGTCGACGACGACTTCTTCGAACTGGGCGGAACGTCGATCGTGGCCACTCGCATCACCATCGAACTCGAGAAGCGTCTCGGGATGCGAGTGCCGTTGCAATCGCTTTTCCTGGACCCGACACCTGCCGGAGTCGCCCGGGCTGCCGACGGAATGGACGCACACTCGCCGGACGATTCGTCGGATCTTCTCGCCCCGATGATCACGCTGCGCGCCGGATCCGATCGTGCACCACTGTTCTTCGTCCATCCGGGTATCGGATTGTCCTGGGGTTACGCAGAATTCGTCAAGCATCTCGAGCTGGATCAACCCGTCTACGGTCTTCAGCTACCGTCCCTGAGCGGCGGGCCCAGCTTCGACTCGCTGACCGAACTCGCAGACGACTACGCGAATCGCATTGCAGCCGTGGCATCGACCGGCCCGATCCATCTGGCCGGCTGGTCGCTCGGCGGCGTGATCGCACACGCCGTGGCACACAGCCTCACTCGGAGCGGACGTGACGTGACTCTGTCGATACTCGACAGCTATCCGTCGTCGGATTCCGATCAGCCCGCAGAACTCTCGGTCTCCGAACTACTGGCCGGGCTCGCGATGCCGGCGGGATCCAAGACGGTCGAGACCTTCGAAGAAGCGGCGGAATTGCTGGAGCAGACCCTGGGTGCCGGAATCGGAATCGAAGCGGAGCATCTGGCGCGGATCAGTCGCGGTTACTCCCACTCCGTCGAATTGACGAATCGGCACCAACCGCCTGTCCACGTTGGAGCCATCGAGTTCTTCGTAGCCGGAAGATCTACGGAGAACGGACACAATGTCGACGAATGGCGAAGGTTTGTAGAAGGGGACATCCGAGTCACCGAAGTCGATTGCGAACACAACCAGATGATCGAACCGGGTCCGGCGGCAACCATAGCTGTACGATTGCGAGAAGTTATCGCTCAGTGGGGTGTCTGAACCAGGTTCGACATGGGTATGAGTGAAACACACAGGGTGATGGACCCCGGGTGGGTCCGGACGAGGGGAAAACGTTGAAACTGCGAACCACACGCGTGTTTACCGGATCGATGCTGACTGCCGCTGCACTGACTGCCGCACTGCTCTCCGGGGGGACTGCACAGGCCGATCCCGCATATCCGGCACCGGACCCGGACCCGTTCTACTCGCAAGCAGCTGCCGAGGGGACCGCCGGCACGCCGATCTCCGTGCGCCGGGCCCCTGACCTGATGACCTTTCCCGGCGTCGCGATCTGGCAGGTCAGTTACAGGTCCACGAACTCAGAGAACAAGCCTATTGCCGCGGTCAGCACGATCCTGGTCCCGCCGAATCAAGCACAAGACGGCCCGTTGCTCTCGTATCAGCACATCGTCAATGCACTCGGTACGGGATGTGCGCCATCTCGCGCGCTTTACGCATCGGATCCCAACATCGTCATCCGTGAAGCGCCCATCCTCAACGTCGCGCTGCAACGTGGATGGACCATTGCCCTTCCCGACCATCTCGGACCCAACAGTGCGTACGGCGCCGCGCGCCTGGGCGGACAGATCACGCTCGACGGTATCCGCGCCGTTCAGAAAGTCCCCGAATTGCGTAGTGGCGCCAGCCCTGTGGGTATTGCCGGCTACTCCGGCGGCGGCATGGCCACCGCGTGGGCGGCCGCACTGGCCCCGAGCTACGCACCCGAGGTCAACCTCGTCGGTGTAGCCGAGGGCGGCGTCCCGATGAATCTGTCCAAGATGGCAAACGGCCTCGGACAGGATCCGCACCCGGCATTCGGCCTCGCCTTCGCCGCAGCCATGGGCCTCGAACGCGAGTATCCCGACCTACTGCCGCTGAGCAACCAACTCAACGACCTCGGACGGTCGATGCGGGCCGAACTCACCAACGCGTGCACCAACGACATCCTCAGGGTCGGTGCCGGGCGCAGTGCCTCTCAGGTGTCGACGTCGACATCCTTGCTGTCCAGCCCTGAAGTGCGAAAGGTGATGGACGACAACAGCGTCGAACTCTATCCGGGTGTGCCGACTGCCCCGGTGTTCGAATGGCACACGCCCGACGACGTTCTGATCCCCATCGATTCGGTGGTCAACACGATTTCGCGGTACTGCGCCGCCGGAGCCACGATTCAATCCCAACTGTTCCCCAGCCCGGACCACCTCACCACTGCGGTCCTCGGTCTGCCCACCGCATTCGAGTACCTACAGGACCGATTCGACGGAGTGCCGGCCCCGCGTTCGTGCTGAATGTCTCCGGAGTGATGTATCGAGCAGGCGCGGCACATGGCCAACTCGGTGTGCCCGTGGCATCGTTGATCGTATGAGCGACACGGATGACACCGGCGCGGCCGGCAATGGCGATTACAGTCTCGATCCCGACGACCAGCTTCAACCTGAAGACACTCTGATCGATCGAGGCGTCGACGACATTCTCGACGAGGGAATCTCACCACCGGAACGCCCACTGGGACTTGATGCCCACGGGTTGACCGGCAGCGAGGAATCAGCGGGGGAGACCCTCGACGAGCGCCTGGCCGAAGAAGAACCCGATCCGTACGCGTCGCTCGGAGATCCTTTGAAGGATCCCGCCGATGCCGACGAATTCGAACGGGAAGAAGAATTCCCGAACGGTGACGAAGTGGGTAACCGTCGCGTCGGGCGTCTCGTTGCCGAAGACGAGGGCAGATACGAGGACGAGGAAAGTGAACTCATTGCCGGAGACGTCGGAATCGACGGCGGCGCAGCGTCGGCAGAGGAAGCCGCGATGCATCTGATCGACGATTCAGAGGACTGAACGACCGCCTGACTGTTGTGGCTGTTGTAGCTGTTGATCGGTGAGAACGATGGAGTGGACGTGATTTCCACCCATTCTCTTGCTTTCGTACATCGCCGAATCGGCGAGGCGATGTAGATCGTGAACGCCACTTTCTGCTGCGTGTACGTCCGGCCAGGCGCCGTTGTGGATGGCTATGCCGATGCTGGTCGTCGAGATTGGTTCGCCTGTAGGGGAGTTCATGATGGGCGCGATCCGGGCCAGTAGATCGCCGACGTACGGCAACGGCATCATCTGAACGACGACGAACTCGTCACCGCCGATGCGCGCTATCGCCGCGTCCGATCTGGCCCAGTCGTGTAGTCGATAGGCCGTGCGCAGTATGACTCGGTCGCCGACGTCGTGACCGTAGGTGTCGTTGAAGTGTTTGAAATTGTCGATGTCGATCACCACGACCAGCAAGGACTGGTCGAGGCTGGATTTCGCTTGCAGTAGTTCGGAAGTCCGCCGTGCGAGTCCGCGCCGATTCAGCAGGTCCGTCAACGGATCGAGTTCTGAGCTTTGAGCGTCGTTGCTCAGAAGCGCCAGAGCAATCTGCGTGACCACCGGTATGACAGTGATGACAGGAATGGCAAAGGCAATGCGCCCCAGGACGTCTGGAAGGCCAGAAGGTACATCGGTGAACACGCCGATGCTGGCGACAACGATGACCGCCCCGGAAAACAGCAGGTGCCACAGCTGAGTTCGAAGATTGTGAAAGAAGGCTATGTACGAGCCGACGAGCCCGAAGACGAGACATCCAAGCAATCTCTGATCCGGATTCGCCTCAGCCAGCACGATCACCGCAACAGCGAAGTCCCCGGCAACTACGAAGAAATACGACCTTTCACGGGTGGTTGCTACGACAGGCAGGGCAATTCCGCCGATCATCACAAGCACTGCGACGACGACGTCCAACGGAAATCCGATGGTCTGTACCGAATGAGTGCCCAGTCGCTTCAGCAGAATCGTGATACCCAGGAGGAAAACCAATACGCCGATGCCTATCCGAGTCGGCATGAGAATTCCGTTGTCGCGCAAGAATCGCGTGAATCGGTCAAACTGGTCTGGCACTGCGAGCCAGCGATGCACGACCTTGGGTGTGTCGCTCATCGCGGCCACTGACCATGAGAAGCGGCCGGTCGAATACAACACATGCGGCGATAGTAGTCCGTGGCGATGACAATGGAACTGAACTCGCCTCCAGCCCGTCAACCGTAATACGTCACAGTGACGAATTGAGGTGGGGTAGCCGGAAGTCGGTGAGACGTGTTTATCGGCATCAATCCACATCAGAGCACTTATTGGTCGTTCCTGACGTCCAGGTCGCGCGGCGTAGCCGCAGTCGCCGGCGAGGCCCGGCGGTGATCGGTAGTAATTCAGCCGGCGATCGCGGAGTCGCAATAGTCGAGTCGTGCAAGCCGGTCGCAGATCTCGGACGGAAACGCAGGAAAGCCGGCAAATGTACCGGCAGACAGACATGGGTGGGCGGAAACAAAGAAGGTTGCACGAACCAGGCGTGAACCGGATATCGCCAGGTCGAGAATTTGCCGATAATCTACATTATGTCAAGTAACGGTTAATCGGACGTCCCCCGTCAGCCTGTCCGCTAGCTTTACCCACATGGATTTCGTTGCGCTCATCCTCGGTTCACCACGTGGCCGTCGCTTCTGTGCGAACGTCGGGCACGCGTGCCGCGCCAGCGCAAGCAACTCCGGTGGACACTGGCCTCAATCGCCGGAACATGCGCTCGAAGTTCTCGGCGCTGTTGATATCCGGGCAATCGCCGAGATGTCCGAACTCGAGATTCTGCACTGTCTTGCGTATGCCGTAGATTTTGCACGCTACTGGGAGCCGCCGGACGAAGAAGACCTGATCTCTGTCCGGCCGGATGTCGCAGCGGCGCTGCGACCGATTGCCGAAGCACTACTCGACTCCCCACGCACTGCCTGGTGGGCCGAGCCTGCTGACCTTCTGAACCAGAATCTGGTTGAAAAGCGAAACCCCATTTACGGCTGGTCGGACCTACCCTTGCGGATTTACCGCACAGAAGACGGCCTCGAACAGTGGCGTGCTGAGGCACTCGACAACGAACGTCAGTTTCTGGAATACCAGATCGAAGATCCGGACCGTCACATCGGAGGCGAATGGTGGTCTATCCCGTTTGCCAACGGCACAACCGAAACAACCAGGGCCCGCGACGGTATCGGGGCCCTCGGGGTGATTCTCGAAGAAGACAGCTCCTCGAACGAGGCGCGGGTGCAGCCGGTAAGGATCTACGGCGCGCCCCGCATCTACGAGATCACCGGTCCGCAGGACTGGGCGAATCTGGTCGATACCTATCCCCTGCCTGTGCCCGCTTCACGTCGCTCCGTGTGGTACGACACGACCGGTGAATACCGTGACTGGTTCATTCCGGACTGGGTTTCGGTGTCCGCGGATTACGACGCCGTGCACCTGACCATGATGGCTTATCTGACCACGCCAGGTGTCGCGATCCCGTTGTCGGCCAACGCGGGGGCCACTGTGCTCGCCGGGTGGGATCCGGACGCCACCTTCTGGCTACGTAGCAACAACATCACCGTTGACGACGACCCTACGGGCTGACGTTCGGCTACACCGAGTTGAGCAGGTGCGGCCGCACTGCCAGCCACCGCGCGGTGTCCTCGATCCCCTGTTCCAGGGTGAATGTCGGAACCCACCCGAGTAGTCGCAACGCACGATCGTTCGATGCGTAAGCGCCGGCAGTGTCACCGGTGCGTCGGCCGGCAGCGACCACGTCGATATCTTCGCCGAGCACGTTCTCGAATGTGTGTACCAGCTCCCACACGGTCGTCCCCCGTCCGCTGCCCAGATTGACCACAGTCATGCGTGATGATTCAGCGGTGACCCGGTCGAACCTTTTCAGTGCTCGAACATGAGCGTCTGCAAGGTCCCAGACATGAACGTAGTCACGCACTCCGGATCCGTCGCGCGTCGGCCAATCCGTTCCCGTAACCCTGAAAGGCGTTCCTGTCGAATATGATTCGAACAGCTTTCCGAGTGCGTGGGTCGGGCGTGCCGATGGTGTACCACTTCGCAGATCCGGATCTGCCCCGACGGGGTTGAAGTAGCGTAGAGATATCGCCGATAATTCAGTGGCCGCCGCAATGTCGTCGAGCATCGTTTCGAACTGAGCCTTGCTGTGCGCATAGGGACTCTGCGGTGCGATCCCCCAACGTTCGTCGACACACCCACCGTCGCTCGGCGCATACACCGCCGCAGAGGAACTGAACAAGAAGCGCTCACACCCGTTCCGAAGGACACTCGATACCAGCGTCAGCGACTTGGATACGTTGTTCTCGTAGTACCGCGCCGGGTTACTCACGGAATCTCCGACCACGATCAAGGCCGCACAGTGAACTGTCGCATCGATATCGGAATGATCTGCGAATACTTTGTCGAGCAGTTTCTCGTCCGCGATGTCGCCGCAGTAGAACGGGAATCTGTGCGCAAATTCGGCGCGGCCGGTCAGCAGGTTGTCGAGAATCACGACATCGATCCCGGCGTCGACGCACTTCGACGCGACGGTGCTTCCGATGAATCCCGCTCCGCCCGTGATCAGTACTTTCACGCCGCTCCCCCGGCATCTTCGACGGCAGTCCTCGCACGACGGACGAAGTGGGACACGCGTGAGCGCGCCAAGTCCCATCCACGTAGGTCGCGCCCGTCCCGGATGGAAAGCCGATCACGGTCGAGAAAGAGCGGCACCATGACCAGATCGCGGTAGAGCGAGTGCAGGCGTGGGCGATCCGCCAACCACAGCGTCCATCGCCACCACCAACGCGCCGGGAAGGTCGTCATTCCGGTACTGACGCCGAAGATCGATTCCACCGCCGCCCAGTGGACGTTCACCGCCCGACGGACATCGCGTGGCAACTGGCGTCTGGAGAGCGTCACAGCGAGTTCCGGTTCGGAAGTGAGCAGGTACCCCACGTCGAAGACACTGTTCAACGACAAATCGGCTCGAATCAAGGCCCGATCGGCAAGCCGCGCGTGAGCGATGACGTGCAGCGTCACGTCGGCCATCGCAAGGCGGGATCCTTCCGCCTCCGAGCTGATTCCTCGGACCGCGGCCTCCCGGGTCAGCGCGTGACGGGCGAACCTCGGAAGTAAGTGCGAATGGATTTCGACGGAGCCATGACGGTCGTCGCGAAGGAGTGCCGGTTCCTGGTGATCGTCGTGATCGATGGAGTCGGAGTCCACTTCGTCGGGGCGGACCATTCGGTAGCCGAAATCGAGGATCGCGTCGTTGGCCGGAACGGCATGTGCAGGGTCGACGACCAAAAGGTCGATGTCCGTCATCCGTCGAGCTGCCGGGTTCGGCCAGATTCTTCGCTCGAGAAGGGCGGCACCCTTCAGTGCAACCGTCGGAAAGCCGTTGCTGTGTAACAACTCTTGCAGTTCCACTCGTTGCGCGTCGAGGTCCGAGATCCTTATTGTGTTTCGGTGATGGACAAGGCTCAGCGTCAATTCCGGACTCGATGCGGTGGCCGAGGATTCCGACAGCATTTCCGCGAAGCTCGCAGGTAGGACCGATGCGAAGCCGGCCTCGACCGCTCGGGAGGCGAGCAACGGCAATACCTTGTGCCTTACAGCGGCGTCGATGACTCTGGGCCAATCCTGCTGCGAACACAAGCGGATGACGTCGGCCCCACACTCGGGTTTCAACATGGAAATCAGGTACCGGGTGTCACGCATGACGCCACCAGTTCCTCCACCGTGTCGGCGCCGGTATCGCCGTGATGTCGAATCAGTCTGTAGCACGGGGCATTCGAGAGTAGAGCAGCGATGTTTCTCAGGGTCAATCTGTGGTTGTCGGACCACAGTGCGGATTGCTCGGCCAGCGACTGTATCGCTTGGGGTACGGGCATCGGAGCGAGTCGAGTCGGCCCCTCGTCCCATCCATCGAGGATCAGCACCAGGTCGATTCCGCGAACCGCCGAGCTGACGTTTCGTTCAGAAGGCAAGGTTGACGGGTCCAACGCCCACACCGGCGGGGCGTACGGAAGATACAGCGAATCGTGCGCTTTGATCTCCGGGAGGACGTCGAACGTACCGGCTTTGAGGTGAACCCGCCGCGGTAAGCCCACAGCTTCGGTACCACGAATGAAGACGCCTTCGTCAGCACGCAGTTGTGCACCCCGCATGGCAAGGGCGAGCGCCAAGGTGGTCTTGCCCGCCCCTGAATGCCCGGCGATCGCCACTCTCACACCGTTGCAGTCGACCAGAGCGGCGTGCAGGCGTGTCCACTGTCGGGCGTGCGCGGCCGTCATGACATCCCGGTGCACCGTGCGGTACACGCTCTCCGCGAGCTGGAGACCGTCCAGACCGATCAGCGTTTCATGGCTGCCGCCGATGGTCGATTCGATGGTGACGTCCCAGCGACCGAATGTCGCTCGATTCCGCTGAATCCGAACTTCGACGTTGTTGTCCGCAGGCCACGGGCTGGCAATCCGATGCTCGACGACACCGACCTCGGGTATGCGGAAACCGCGCACAATCGCGTCAACCCAAAGGTAGTGCGCCCGGAATTGTGGTACGTGGTTGCCTGTCACGGAATTCTCACACCAGCAGACGAGAGGTGCTCAGCCGTCCGTACGTCTCGTTGACTACCGACTTCGCCTCGTCGTCAGGGATCTCGAGCACTTCTGCCACGGCCTGGACAATTTCGCTGACGGTCCGGCCGTCACACAGTTCCCACACCAACGTCGCGACCGGGTTGAGGTGATGGGCAACCTCGCTGGAGCTGTCGTACAGCACAACACCGTCGGTGAGATCGTTGCTCTCCACCGTCTGAGAGCGTTGCGGTCTCACACCTTCGAGTAGTTCGGTCAAGATATCTCCTTGATTCAGCGAATCCGATTTCGTTTTGGTGGTGGTCTCACAGTGCGAAGCGTCGTGAGTATTCGGATTCGATTGCGCCCGAACGAATCAGGCTGCGTGTGGAGGCGATGCCGGGCGACAGCGTCAGGCACGTGAGCGCTCCCCCGGCACTCGCATCCACCAGGTAGTCGCCCAGAGTTCGGTAGTGACCCGCCCATTGTCCGAATGCTTCGGGATCTGACTCCGGATCCGCAATCTCGTCGAGAATTCGCTCGAAGGCGCGTGAATGTACGAGAACGGCGTGGACTCCACGGTTCTCAGGACTGGTGCGCAAGAGTGCCGAACCGTCGAGCAGAGCTCCGTCCCTCGATTTCGGGTCGTGTCCGAGGTGGACGACATCCCAATCGCCGTGATCCAACTCTTCGCGGGCATGGCCAAGGATCGATGCGGCGGCATCCAGCAAACTGACGTCGTCAGCAGCGATGAGGACCGAATCCCAGCCCTTCTCAGTCGCCCGAGCGAGCGCACGACGCCACGAGACGGTGAAGGCCGCGTCCTGATTCATCGCGTCCTCGAAAGCCGACACTCTTTCCACCGCTGTTACGCGCGGTAAGCGAATGAATCTATGCCAGGACGCTTTCCATCTGTCGATGTCAAGATCGAGATTCACGACGGCAACACCGAGGTCCGACTGAGAATCCTCGACAACGGGGTTGGGTTCTCCCCCTACTCGGACAGGCGACAGTGGGCGATCGAGCACAACGTCGACTGCGCCTCGCTCGAGCAGATAAGCCGCCAGTGAGAAGTCGGACGGCACGGGTCCGTTGATCCTTCGTGAGAGTTCGTCTCGCAAAGTTCCGTATGTCGCCGCGCGAACAATCAGTGCAGCTCCGACCAGATCTTCGCCGTGTGCGTGGATGACAGCCGTATCGGCTTCGGCGGGGAGGTCGTCGACGATGTTCCGTAGCTTGTACATAACCGCGGGTTCGATCACGCGCGCCTCGTCCAGAAAAACCACCGACTTCCAGCCCAGCAGAATTGCCTTGTCGAGTCCGGCGACGAACGCAGAGACCGTCCTCCACCCATCCGGACCGTCGTCCTCCGCCGGAATGGCACGGTGAACGGTCAGTTCGATCGACTCGGCCTCCGCCAGGCATGAACGCCACGGAGCGACTCGGCCGTCGTCGCTGAGAACGACCACCCCACCGAAGACCAACTCGGGTCGCTGGACGCTCAGCTCGGCACGGCGACGAATCTCGGGATACGAATCACCGAGGTACCTGGAGAACTGACGATGGAGTGAGTCGAGATCCCATCCGACCTCACTCCAACCGAGCAGGTAATTGTGAACACGATCTTCCCAGTTTATTCGATACGGGACACCGGCCGGGCGCGCGAATCGATGGTGCCAACCAAATGTCGGAAGGCAGACGACCTTTCCGCCGTTGATCCGGAACTTCTCGTGGATGTATCCCTCTTCACCGCCGAATCCGGTGAAGTGCGAGTTCAATCCCGGCCATGCCTCACGCCTGCAGGCAAATGAGCCGAGGCCCTGCATGACGATCTCGAAAGGCACGTCAGGGTGTTGCTTCGCTCGCGGATCAACTCCCCACGAGCCGAACATCCCGTTGCGCCACTTGGGGTCCATGTGGGTGGCCGCGATGTGCGAGGAATCCTGGGAGAGCATCGGTCCCTGGATCAGATCGTCGGTTTCCGGGTCCGCATCGAAATACGCCAGCAACGCCGACAACGATCCCGGTGCCAAGATCACGTGGGAGTCGAGGACCAGGACGTACTTTCCTGTTGCCTTGCGGAACAGGACGTCCCGCACCGCAGTCGATCGAACGTCGGTGAACGGAACGTAGCGGAACCGATCGATATACCCCGCAAACGATTCGAGCATCGGCGCCGGCAACCCCTCGGGGTTGTTGTCCAACAAGACGAATTCGACTCTGTCCAGAACCTCGCGATGATGGACCAAGATCGAGTGGATCGTGAAGTACGCGCCGTCGAAATCGTCGTAGGTCGCGATCGCGATAGTCAGATCGGCCGGTTCTCCGTGCGGTGGAGTCTCCTTCACCTGAACCGACCCCGCGCTCTGAAACTTCTTCAGAGCGCGGTGTAGCGCGACATCGAACTCTGTCATCGTCGGTGTTCCCCCTCGGAACCAGTCGCGTCGTGTCGGCTACGTAGGTTCCGTGGGATTCGTCGGCTGGGTCGGAGGGGTCGGGAAGGTCGGCTCGGTGCGAGTGGTTGGCACTGTCGGTACGGTTGGCACAGTCGGGACGGTCGGCTCCGTCGGCACAGTCGGCCCGGTCGGCTTAGCCGTCGTCGTTCCACCGGAACCTGAAGAGCTACCGGTTGATCCGGAACCTGTGGAACTTCCAGACGATCCCGAACTCCCGGAACTACCCGAACTGCCTGACGATCCCGAACTTCCCGATGATCCGGGGTTGCCCGGCTCGTTTCCGCCCGGCTGGTTCCCTCCCGGAGTATGGCCACCGGGCTGATTCCCGCCTGGTTGTTCGCCGCCTGGTTGATTCGGGTTCTGCTGGCCACGACTTGGCGCTCCGGAGAGATTCGGCGTGTCTCCGGCTGCGAAGGCCGGCGCCGCACCACCGAGGCTGATCGACGTCACGACGGGCACAGTTACCGCCGAGGCCGCTAGAACTGTCTTGACGAACTTGCGTCGATCAACCGGAACATTCTGAAAAGCGTCGTCGCCCATAGTGTTTCTCCCATGCGTCCGAGACGAGGTCGTCCTCACTCGATGTCGGGCAAAACGCTAGCATCCTTCCGGCAACTTTACAGACTGAACCCGCCGAAATTTGGTTCTTATGCGAAGTTGAGACTGGACTGGGCCGGCAATTCGGACGGGAGTACGACAATTCCCTCCAGCACAGGGAGCACGTTTGTCCTGTTCCATCACCGTCAGCCGGCCGGCATCTCCCACGGCGCCACCGGAAGAGTGCTTCCGGTTTCGAGGTAGGACTTCAGGTTCGACAACACCGCCGACCATCCACCGGCCACCTCCATGCGAGCCGATTCGTCCGCCAAATCGGTGTGCTTGACGGTCAGTCGCACGATCGCGCCGAAGGCTTCGATGTCGAAACTCACCCGAGAGATGTCGACGCCCGGTTCGCCGTTCGGATCAGCCCAGGTGGTGACCAACCTCGACGGAGGGTTGCTCTCGACTACGGTGCCGACTACATCGGCAATGTTCGAACCGTCGATCCGGCGGTGCTCCCAGGTCGATCCCGGCTGCCAGTCGGAGACGTTGCTGTGTCCCCAATACTCTGCGGTGGCCTGTGCGTCGGTGAGCGCTTTCCAGACGTTGTCCGCCGTGCTCGCAATGTAGGTGACGTACACAAAACTGGGCTTGTCGGTCATGGCTTCCTCCGCAATTCTTTTGACGGTACTGAGCGCACGAAGGCGCGGTACCTCGAACTTGTTGATCCACCGCTCTCGAATCTCCTCGAGCGCAACGGGATTGAGATAGTGAAGCTTTGCCCTCCCCTGTCGGACCGTGCTGATCAGATTGGCGTCCTCGAGCATGGTGAGGTGTTGAGTGACAGCTTGCCGACTCATGTCGAGGCTGTCGCACAGCTCGCCGAGCGACTGACCGTTGGCTACGAACAAGCGGTCCAGGAGAAGCCTTCGTGTGGGATCGGCCAGTGCTTTGAAGGCTGCATTCATCCGGTCGTTCACAACTTCACAATATGCAAGCATTTACTTGCATGTCAACGGTTGGGCGTGCCGGGTTTCGAAAGTTGGGACAGATGAGGTGTGATGTCTCTAGGCAGATGTGATCTGAATCCCGGATTGCACCGTAAGAGAGGTTGGGCACATGGACTGGGCAGCAATTGGAGTGGGTGTCGGGTATGCCTCGGTGGCCCTGTCGATCCTGGTTTTCGTCGGCGGGTGCATCGCACTGTTCATCTTGTCCGTCCGCCAGTAGCTGACACCTCGACAAAGTGGTGATCACCCCGGGGTCCGGCCAAGCCGATCACCTCGGGAGTGATCACCCTCGAGGCCGCTTGATCGATTCGGACACACCGGCGCGCGTCGGACTGCTCGCAGAGAAGCTCGGCCGCGGTGGGACTACCGTAGGACTGTCGCCTAGAACTCGAGGAGTACGGAATGAGCATCCAGTCGGTTGAACCGCACCGCCACCGCGTAGTGGTGATCGGTTCCGGCTTCGGAGGATTGTTCGGCACTCAGGCTCTCAAAAAAGCCGATGCCGACATCACGATGATCGCGCGTACAACCCACCATCTGTTTCAGCCGCTCCTCTATCAGGTTGCGACCGGCATCCTCTCGGTCGGTGACATCGCTCCCGCCACGAGACTGGTGCTGCGCAAGCAGAAGAACGCACAGGTACTGCTCGGTGAGGTCGAGACAATTGATCTCGAGAATCAGACCGTGACCTCGCGCCTGCTCGAACGCGTCACGGTTACGCCGTTCGACAGTCTGATCGTGGCAGCCGGTGCCGGTCAGTCGTACTTCGGCAACGACCAGTTCGCGGAGTTCGCCCCCGGAATGAAAACGATCGACGACGCCCTCGAACTGCGCGGACGAATCCTCGGGGCCTTCGAACAGGCCGAACTGTCGGACGATCCCGCCGAGCGTGCGCGCTTGCTCACCTTCGTCGTTGTCGGCGCCGGCCCCACCGGCGTGGAGTTGGCCGGGCAGATCGCCGAGCTTTCCCGTCGAACGCTGGACGGCGCGTTCCGCAAGATCGATCCTCGTGAAGCGCGCGTCGTGCTCCTCGACGGCGCCCCTGCCGTGTTGCCCGTGTACGGCGGGAAGCTCAGCCGCAAGGCTGCCGAGACGCTCGAGAAGCTCGGCGTCGAGATCCAGCTCGACGCGATGGTCACCGACGTGGACAACGACGGTCTCATCATCAAGGAGAAGGACGGCACGCTTCGCCGTATCGAGTCGCAGTGCAAGGTGTGGTCCGCCGGCGTGCAGGCCAGCCCCCTCGGCAAGCAGCTCGCTGAACAGAGCGGCGGAGAAACCGACCGCGCCGGCCGCGTCATGGTCAATCCCGACTTGTCTCTGCCCGGGCACCCCAACGTCTTTGTCATCGGCGACATGATGTCGCTCGACAAGCTGCCCGGATTGGCTCAGGTTGCCATGCAGGGTGGCAAGTACGCGGCCAAGCAGATCAAAGCGTCACTGGACGGCAAGTCCCCGTCGGAACGAGTTCCGTTCAAGTACTTCGACAAGGGCAGTATGGCAACGATCTCGCGCTTCAGCGCGGTAGCCAAGATGGGCAAGCTCGAGATCAGCGGCTTCATCGGGTGGGTTGCCTGGCTGGCAATTCACCTCCTCTACCTCGTCGGATTCCGTTCCCGTGCCTCGACGCTGTTGTCGTGGGCGGTGACGTTCTTCGGGCGTGGCCGTGCTCAGATGGCGTCCACCGAGCAGCAGGTCTTCGCGCGAAACGCGATGGGCGAATTGGAGAAGAAAAACAAGGAAGCGACGGAGTCCGGCAGCGCTTCGAATGGCGAAGCCAAGAAGGCTGCCGGCAAGCAGCAGAAGGCCGCCGGCTGATCAACACCTGAGTGACCGGCGGAGGGCGGCTGTGGAGTTCAACTCCGCAGCCGCCCTCCGTCATTCGATCGACTGCCGCGTGGTCAGTTTCCGATCTTCGCCACCTCGGTGATGTTCGCGAGGCGAACCTGTCCCTTGGAAACGAGTCGGTCGTTCTCGTCGGTGATGCGAACTTCCCAGAGTTGCTGGGTGCGTCCGCGATGAATCGGGGTGGCTTCAGCGGTGAGAGTGCCCTCCCGCGTTGCGCGCAGGAAGTCGGTGTTGTTGTTGACTCCGACCACGTGTCCTCGCTCGCCCAGCCACACGGTGCCACCGACGCTGGCGAGAGACTCCACCACCGAGCAGTACACACCCCCGTGCTGTATCCCGGCGGGCTGGTGCAGCGTGGGCTTGACGGTCCATTGCGCCCGCACGCGATCTGGGCTCAGTTCGGTGTATTCCAGGCCGATGGTGGCGTCGAAGCCCGTTCCGAGCCGTTTCATCATCTCTGCGGTCTCAGCAGTGTCGACCATGCCATCTCCATCTGTGATTCTCTGGCGCCGGTGTGGCTGCCACTCCCTACCTGATTACACGAGAGGTAACTCGAGCTTGGAATCAGGTCTGGAAAAAGAACCGGCGGGTTTCACATCATTCGATGTGAAACCCGCCGTGGGAAGGACCGGGAGTCTCTGCAGCCCTCAGGACTCCGGCGCGGTCCGGCAGTTTCGTCACTCTCGCGGGGTGTAACTCTCCGCGTGGTGTTCCACAATCATAGGCAAGGCTGACCTAATTTAGCAAGCCCTTCGTCGAACTGGTTCCAACGAGGACGCAGCGAGACCTTGCGGCGTGCACGCACGGGCAGTCCGGCGGCGACAAAAGCGTCCAGCAGCCCCTGCCCGCGGCGCTGAGCGGCTGATTCGCCCCCGCCGGCCAAGATGGGGACATATGCCGCTGCGCCCAGGATCGACTCCCCTACCAAGCCCCAGAATCTGAACTGGTCGACGGGCGCACACCTGGAGACGGCGTCGTAGATCGCCCGTAGCGAGGTCAGGCAACGGTGCGCGGTCCAGACGAGGAGCGCTTCTTCGCACGGCATGTCGACGACGCCGTCACTGCCGGACTCCCGTCCGTTCGGCGCAACGCGCAGAGTCTCGTCGATCACCCCGGCCCAGTCGATACCGCCGTCGCTGTCCATGTGGATGAACAGGTTCTCGAGGCCTGGATCCCAAGCGGCACCTTCGGAGACGATCGATGCGGCAACCCTGCCGACCACAGCGTGAATCAGTGATGTTGCGACCTGTATCGCCGCAGCTTCGGCACTGTCGAGATCCTGGAGCGAGCGGGCGAACATCTGATGCACCCGATCCCCGCACAAGCCTTCACTCAACTGCCACCAACGCCGTTTGCCTTCACCTGACATGGCGGCAACCGCGTAGACGCGCGGGTAGTCAGGGTTGAGTGCTCGTAGGCGAACGCTGGTGCGGCTCAATGCGTTCGACCGGAGTTCGAATTCACGAACATCCGCATGCTGGGTGGTCAAGGTGATTGTCACCGTGCACTCCAATCGGCCGAAGTTGTCTTGTGGTTCTTAATGTAGGTTAGCCTCACCATAATTCAAGAGTAAAGAACTGTGACGCTGGGCACCGCATATTCACAGGAACTTGCCCCGCAGGGAGCACACCCACATAGGGTTCCGTAACCTAAGATGCGAATTCCCTGCGCACAAAGACCAGGAGCTCGAACCGCCAGTGACGATGATCAAACCGCTCGGGAACGGACATCCCCGAGGACCCAGCGAGACGTACGGACGGCGCATAGTGCCGCGCGGCCCGGCTCCTGTCCGAATGCGTGTTCTAGCTGGGATTTTCGACGCGGGGGTGTTCCTGCTTCCGTTGCTCGTCGGCTGGTACGTCGTTCAGTCGCTCCGAGACGAGAACGGTGGCGGCGAAGCCGACCGCGCAGTATTCGGTGGGACGGCAATAGCCATTGCCGTTGGTCTCCTCGTGTGGAACCTGGGATTCCGCGAAGGTGCCACAGGCCGGACCTCGGGAAAGGGATGGGTAGGTCTGGTCACGCGTGACGCGAAGACAAAGCAGCCCATCGGTGTTCGCCGGGCTCTGCGCAGGCCGTTCGATCGAACCGGTATCGAGGTGGTCCGTGAAAGCACGGCGCGCGAAGAAGGGTTCGAGGAACTCGCGCGCGACAACAGCGTCGGGGCAACACGTCGACGCCGGCTGATCGGTCTCGCGGTGCTCACGGTTCTTCTCGCGCTCGTCATGCTCGCGAGCATCGCGGTGGGCGCACGTCCGCTGACGTTTGCCGAGATCTTCCACGCCATCTTCAGTTCGGACGGCACCCAGACGGACATCATCGTGCGAACGTTGCGCGCTCCGCGGACCATCCTGGGTCTTGTCGTCGGCATCGCACTCGGTATCGCCGGCGCCCTGATTCAGGGACACACGCGTAACCCGTTGGCAGATGCCGGACTACTCGGCCTCAACGCCGGCGCGGCTTTCTTCGTAGTCATGGCGATCTATCTCTTCGGTTTCACCGCCCCGAGTCAGTACCTCTGGTTCGCGTTTGCAGGATCGTTCGTCGCCAGCATCGTCGTCTTCGGCTTGTCCTCCATCGGAAACGGCGGCGCAAGCCCTCTGAGTCTGGCTCTGGCGGGAGCAGCCGTCGCGTTCTTCCTGCAAGCCATGACCAATGCCGTGATCATCCTCGACCAGACCAGTCTGGACGCCTACCGTTTCTGGGTAGTCGGGTCGGTGTCCGGTCGCGGGTTCGACGTTCTCTGGCAGGTCCTCCCCTTCCTGATACTCGGATTGGTCATCGCCCTGGCGAGTACGCCTGGTCTCAATGTCCTCAGCCTGGGTGAAGACGTCGCAAAAGCTTTGGGAACGAACATCGCGTTCAGTCGCACACTCGGCATCATCGCGATCACCCTGCTGACCGGCGCCGCGACCGCAGCATGTGGACCTATCGCGTTCATCGGATTGGTGGTCCCCCACGTGGCCCGGGCCATCACCGGACCCGACTACCGCTGGCTGGTCCCGTACGCGGGCTTGCTCGGTGCGGTCATGCTGATCACCGCGGACATCATCGGTCGCGTAGTCGTGCGCCCCGGCGAGTTGCAGGTCGGAATCATCCTGGCCCTCTTCGGCGCCCCGTTCTTCATCGCTCTCGTACGCCGCAGAAAGTTGGCAAGTCTGTGACGCTCAAGCAAGAACTCCGGGTACTCCCCCGGACCGTCCCCTCACGTAAGTCGATTCGTATCGGTGGATTCTCGCTGGTCTACCGCCCACTCGCGGTGTCGGTGAGCATTGCCCTCGCAGTTGCGCTGTTCCTTCTGCTCTGCATCAACATCGGACGCGGCGACTATCCGATCGCGATCCCCGATGTCATTTCCGTCCTGCTCGGTAATGGAAGCAAGACACAGAACCTGATCGTCTTCGACCTCCGACTTCCTCGATCGCTCACCGCACTCTTCATCGGTATGGCACTCGGCATTGCCGGTGCGGTCACCCAGACGATCGCTCGCAACGCCCTCGCCAGCCCCGACATCCTCGGAATCACGGCTGGATCGAGTGCTGCCGCGGTTGCTCTCATCGTACTCGGCGGGGGTGGCTCGTTCGTGGGACTGCTTGCCACACTGGGGATTCCGTTGGCTGCACTGTGTGGCGGTCTGCTGACAGCTGTGGTGATCTACGCCCTCGCATGGCGAAAAGGCGTCGAGGGGTTCCGCCTCATCCTGATCGGCATCGGCATCAACGCCATGCTCGTGGCAGCGACGGGATGGCTTCTCATCTCGGCGGACATCAACGATGCTTCCCGCGCACAGGTGTGGCTCAACGGTTCGCTCAACGGTGCCACCTGGAATCAGATGTGGCCGGTAGCCATCGCTGTCGCGGTAGTCGGCGGCTACGCGGTGATCGCTTCGTTCACCATGGGAGCGCTGCGGTTGGGCGACGACAACGCCACCTCTCTCGGTGTTCGCTTGCAATCATCGCAGGCCAAACTGTTGCTCTCCGCCGTGGCGCTGGCCGCCATCGCAACCGCCGCAGCAGGTCCGGTCGGCTTTGTCGCCCTGGCTGCGCCACAGGTCGCCATGCGTCTGGTGCGCTCTGCCGGCCCGCCCATCGTGGCGTCCGCGCTGACCGGTGCTGTACTGGTGGTCGGCAGCGACGTCATCGCTCGAACAATTCTGCCTGTGGAACTCCCCGTCGGAATCGTGACTTCCGCACTTGGTGGTCCGTTCCTGCTCTACCTGTTGGTTCGTAACAATCGGAAGGTCACAGCATGACCACCATCGCCCAGTCCACCGATACTCCTTCGCGTCTCGTCGCCAAGAACCTGACGCTCGGGTACGGGGACCGCATCATCGTCGACGGACTCGATCTCGAGATCCCTACCGGCGTGATCACGACGGTCATCGGCCCCAACGGTTGCGGCAAGTCGACGCTCCTGCGTGCGCTCGGTCGTCTGCTCAAGCCCAAGGGCGGATCGGTCGTCCTGGACGGCAAGGCGATCAGTTCGATGAAGACCAAGGAAGTCGCACGGGTGCTCGGAATGCTCCCCCAGACTCCGGTTGCGCCCGAAGGACTCACGGTCGCCGATCTGGTCTCACGTGGGCGCCACCCGCACCAGTCGTGGATCAGGCAGTGGTCCGCGGACGACGAGGGCGAGGTCGCCGAAGCGCTGGAGCTGACCGGTGTCTCGGATCTCGCCGATCGACCCGTCGATCAATTGTCCGGCGGTCAGCGCCAGCGGGCCTGGATCTCGATGGCTCTCGCCCAGGGAACCGACATTCTGCTTCTCGACGAACCGACTACCTATCTGGACCTCGCGCACTCGATGGAAGTCCTCGACCTGGTGGATCAACTCCACGAGGAAATGGGGCGCACCGTGGTGATGGTTCTGCACGACCTCAATCTCGCGGTCAGATACAGCGATCATCTGATCGTGATGCGCGACGGCGCCGTCGTCGCTTCTGGTGTCCCCAAGGACATCATTTCCGCGGAACTTCTGCTCGAGGTGTTCGGTCTCGAAGCTGCGGTCATCGACGATCCCGTCTCGGATCGGCCGCTGATCGTTCCGATCGGAACCCGGCACGTGTTCGGCGCCGTCGGCGGGCCGGCAAAGCCTGCGTGACGATCGCGAATCAGCGACCCAGAATCGTCCGAACAAGTTTGAATCCCTGACCGATCGTCACGGTTGGCAGGTACGCCCGTCCGACCGCGTTCCCGATGCTCGGCAACGCGGCTGGATCGGCGAAGGTCATGTGCATCGGCACGTACCGAGGCTGGAACTTCGATTTGAAGGCCAACAGCGAACGAAATCCGTACACCGGTTCCAGGGTGCGACCGAGTAGGTCGAGCACGCTGTCAATCATCGCCGAGAAAGTCGTGGCCTCCGGTTCGTTCGCATTCCTCTCGGAGTCACCGGCGATTGTTGCCAACGGTGCACCGGACAGACTGAGGAACTCGACGCCCTCCTCCTCCAATTTCAGTGCAGCGGAGGCGATGAGGAACTCCATCGCGGGACGGAATCCTTCGGAGCGTCGCCTCATGAAGTCGAGTGTCCACCCGACGACTTTGCCGTCGCGGTACACCGGTAGCCACGACGTGACACCGTGCACGGTGCGATCCTCGTCGACGGCGATCAGGCACCGCACTTGTTCGTCGTCGATCTCGTCGAGTCCGCCGAGGGTGAATCCCATCTCGGGCATCCCCTTGTCCGCCACCCATTCCTCCGAGATCGCAACTATCTGATCCTTGATCGCGAGAGGTGCATGAGGGAAGGAAATCCACTCGGCCGTGATCCCGGACTTCTTCGCCCGGTTCAGTGCTGTTCGCACATCCTGGAACCGCTTTCCTGTGAACGCGACCTGTCCGAGGTCGAGCACGGTTTCCTCGGCGACCTGCAGGCCGCTCCAGCCCATGGAATCAGTGATGCTTCGGGCGTCGTCGGTCACTGAATAGAAGCAGGGAATCCAACCGTTCGACGAAGCGAACTCGGCAAACTCCTCGATCGCCGTGCGCATGCGATCTGGAGGACCGACCGGATCACCGGTTGTGAGAGCAACACCGGCGATGACGCGATACGCGACGTAACTCGAACCGTCCGCGCTGAACCAGTATGTGTTTCCCTTCCACGTCGTCATCCAGGACAACGGGCTGCCGGTACCGGCGATCAACATGGATCGTGCTCGTTCGGCGGCTTTGGGATCGGCGGTCTTGACCGGCTTGAGGAAACTCACGAACACCAACACGGCGGCGACGCCCCAGAACACGACGCCGGTCCACTCGAAGAGCAACGTCGACTCGATGTCCACGGGAAGCAGACGCGGATCGATCAACTGCAGGTACACGGGCGGTACAAGGCGCTGAGGGAAGTCCGCGAGCAACATCGTTACGGTGGGCTCGCGATCGAACCCGTGCCTGGCGAGCATTCCGCCGCCGACGTAGATCACGGCGAGGACCGCGAGCAAGGTCACGATCGCAGCACCGAGACGTCGGTATGTCTTGGCCGGGGCCGCGACGTCGAAGTATCGACGTGTCGCGATCAGCAGGATCAGTACGAAGAGCGGTGTCAGGAACGGCACCAGAGTTCGGTACACGTTCGGATCGCTGATTCCGTAGAACAAGCTGTCACTGTCGACGGCGTCGACGAACCTGATGACGAAGTTCCCGATCGAGAGGACGAGTAGGACGACCTGAGCACACACTGTCGCAATCCAGGCGAATCTGCGGCCACGACGGAGCCCGTCACTCAACACGAGAACGAAGATCGACGGCATCAGCGAGAGCAGAGTCGGGCCGATACCGGAGAGTCTGAGCTCGAGGAGTCCTCGTCGGCAGTCCGGATCCGACGAGGACTCCTCGCACAGTTCTCGAACCTCGGCGACAGTCCAGGGAACTCCGCGGAAGAGGTCACGGAGGACCGCGAGTGGGCCGACCGCCTGCGGGGACAATGCGGCGATCATCGGGCCGATCGCACTCGCCGCGACGACGATGGCGACCAGGACGCGACCCTCTCGCTGTGTCCCGGCGATGCGCTCACCGCGCGCCGATCGTCCGACGATCCACTGACCGATCACCAAACCCACCACAGCGGCAAAGAATCGGATGACGTCTTGCAGCTGACCACTGAACAAGGCCAAAGTGATCGTCAACGCCAAAGTTCCGACGCGAATGCGACGGCGCCACAGGGTGCCCATGTTCGAGCTGGCGGCCATCGCAGCGCCGACGATCCATGCACTGGCTCCGACCGCGGAGCCCACGTGGAGGCGGAATCCCCAACTGGAATCGAACACCTTCGCAAACGACGCCCAGCCGAGCCCGAGCAGGACTCCCAGGATTTGAGTGCTTGCGCCGGCGATCGCAAGCTTGATCGTTCCCATTCGGCGTTCGAGGGGTGCGGCGACTGCGATCAGGAGCACGGTCGCGCCGAGGTACCCGAGCAGGTTTCCTGCCCACAGCACGGACGTGAGCGGCGTCCAGATGCGGCCGTGCTGGATCGAGCCCATTCCGGCACCGATCGTGTGCTCGAGATCGCGGGACGGTCCGTGAACGAGGCTGCCGGTTGCGGCACCCACGATCCACATGGTGAGAAGTAGAACGACCGTCAACGGTGCGTCGCGAATGCCGAAACGGATGATGCCGGCAGCTTTCTGCGTGACTACCCGCGCCCGTGATGTCGATTCTTCGGTGCCCGGCGAACTGTCGATCGTCATCTACGTGCGGCTACTTTCTGCGGATCGACTGTTTGGCTTGCAATTATCGGGCATCGTCATTGTCGGGACTTTCGTCGTCTCACACCACCGTAACCGTCACGCAGATCACTATGGCCAATACCACACCCCCACCGAGGTGGTTACTACTACCAGTAGTACGTATTTCGTCGTGGAAGTCCGTAGAATCGAAGAATGGCAGGTCTAGGTGAACTCGAACGCGCGGTGATGGATCATTTGTGGTCCACATCGGAACCGCAAACTGTGCGACAGGTGCATGAAGCACTCGCGACGCATCGCGAATTGGCGTACACGACGGTGATGACCGTTCTGCAGCGCCTGGCGAAGAAGCATCTGGTGATTCAGCAGCGTGACGATCGCGCACATCGCTATCTTCCCGTCAACAAGCGCGAAGAACTGGTCGCGAGTCTGATGGTCGACGCGCTGGCCCAGGCTCCGGAGTCCGGCGGTCGCGCTGCGGCGCTCGTCCACTTCGTGGGACAGGTCAATGCTGACGAAGCCGATGCTCTCCGCGAAGCGCTCGCTGCCCTCGAGGTGCGCGAGTCCGCGAAAAAGGCTGCGCAGCCCGGAATTTCTAGGCCGAACTGATTTCGTCGTGCATGATGTGTAGGACATGAACGCCACTACTGCACTGGTTTTCGGACTGCTTGCCTTGTTGCTGGCCGGTCCGGTTCCCGCACTCCTGAGCCGCTCCACGTGGCCGTACCGCGCTCCACGCGCGGCGTTGGTCCTGTGGCAAGCCGTCGCAATTGCTGCGGTGTTGTCGGCATTCAGCTCGGGCCTGGCCATTGCCAGCCAGCTGCTCGTTCCCGGCGCTGACGGTAGGCCGACGACGGCCCCGACCGCCGAAATCGATGCACTCGGGCTCCCACTGTGGATTCTGTACGTGGTTGTTTTTGCCCTGACGCTCCTGATCGGCGCGAAGCTGATCTTCTCGATCATCCAGGTCGCTGTGCGAACCCGACGTCGCCGTGCACGTCACCGCGTGTTGGTGGACCTTCTCGACGACTGCGCCATGCCCGCGTCGGTGGAACGCACACCCGATCTGCGGGTACTGGACGTCGACGAACCGATCGCATACTGCCTGCCAGGTCTGCGTCAACGCGTGGTTCTCAGTCAAGGCACTCTGCAGAACCTCGATCATGCCGAGGTCAAAGCCATCCTGACGCACGAGCGTTCCCACCTGCGAGCTCGTCACGATCTGGTCCTCGAGGCTTTCACTGCCGTCAACCACGCGTTCCCCCGTTTCGTTCGTAGCAAGTCGGCCCTGGGATCGGTGCAGCTACTGGTGGAGTTGCTCGCCGACGATTCAGCCGTGCGGGCTACCGGTCCCACTCCCCTCGCGCGGGCGCTTGTCGCGTGTGCCGGATCGACGGCACCCCGCGGGGCAATGGCAGCGGGCGGGCCGTCGACGCTCATCCGAGTGCAACGCCTCTCGGCCGACGACGCAGATCCCCGCATCGCAGTTTTTGCGTATCTCGGGGCGGTCGCGATTCTCGTTGTTCCCACGGTTGCGGTGGCTGTGCCCTGGCTCACCGAACTTCGACTGCTTTTCAACGCATACTGAGTCTTGACCTGCGTAACCCCGTGTAGTAGTGCAGGTCACAGGCGGGGCTACCTGACTTCGGTGTCCCCGGTGGCGTAGAGTGGATCACGGCCACCAACGTGGTCCGTCAACATATAACGGCACACAGCCCAATTCCCCGCAGTATGCGTTCGGATTGCCAGGTGACATGTGCCCTGGCTCGTCCCTTTGCGAACTGTGTCGTGTATTTCAGCATGGCTTCTTCCGCTCCGCGACGTGCCCGTAGTCCGGAGAGGTTTCCGCGTGACCAACGCTGTCCAAATGTCGTCTTCCGAGAACATCGAAGACCCCACCGTCAACACCCCCGCTGCCGAAGAAGCAGTCGCCACCGAGCCGGGTATCACCTTCGCCGAGATCGGCCTGCCCGAGCAACTTGTTGCCGCATTGGCGCGCAACTCCATCACCGTCCCGTCCCCCATCCAGGCGCAGTCCATCCCGGACGCGCTCGCCGGAACCAACGTTCTCGGCCGCGCACAGACCGGATCGGGCAAGACCCTCGCCTTCGGCCTGCCGATGCTGACCCGCCTCTCACGCCACGAAGATCGCCCGGCCGCCAAGCGTCCCCGCGCACTCGTGCTCGTCCCCACCCGTGAGCTTGCTTTCCAGGTGGTCGACTCCCTCAACTCCTACGCCGGAGCACTCGGACTCACGGTTCGCCCCGCTGTCGGTGGAACGCCGTTCGCCAAGCAGGTCGATCAGCTTCGCCGCGGCGTAGACGTCCTCGTCGCAACGCCGGGTCGTCTCGGCGACCACCTGCGTCAGGGCACCTGCATCCTCGACTCGGTGGAAATCACCGCACTCGACGAAGCCGATCAGATGGCGGACATGGGCTTCCTGCCCGAGGTTCGCTCGATCCTCGGTGAGACCCCCGCAGACGGACAGCGTCTGCTGTTCTCGGCAACCCTCGACCGTGAGGTCCAGTCGCTGGTTCGTCAGTTCCTGGCCAACCACGTCACCCACTCCACCGAAGACGGCCGCGCAAGCGTCGACACGATGGAGCACTACGTTCTCCTCGTCGATCGTGGACAGAAGGATTCAGTCCTCGCCGAGATCGGTGCCCGCGACGGACGCACCATCATGTTCGCCCGCACCAAGCTCGGTTGCGAGGGAATCACCGACCGCCTCCGCGCAGTCGGCATCGCTGCCGAGTCGCTTCACGGCGGCAAGGCACAGAACCAGCGCACCCGCGTCCTCGAGCGTTTCAAGAACGGCCGCACCCCGGTCCTCGTCGCAACGGACGTCGCAGCACGCGGAATCCACGTCGACGGCATCGACCTCGTCGTTCACGTCGATCCCCCGGCCGACCACAAGGACTACCTGCACCGCGCTGGTCGTACCGCTCGCGCCGGCGAGAAGGGCACCGTTGTCGCCATCGTGCTGCCGAACCAGAAGCGTCAGTTCAAGCGTCTGACCGGTATGGCCGGCGTCAATGCCGCAGCCGTTGCCGTCACCCCGGGTTCTGCTGAACTTGCTCGCATCACCGGCGCCAAGAAGCCGACCGGAGAACCGTTGCGCGAGAGCTCTTCTCGTGGCGAGCGTTCCTTCGGTGATCGTGGTGGAAGCCGTGGCGGCTACCAGGGCAACCGCTCGTCCGGTGGATACCAGGGCAACCGTTCTTCGGGTGGCTACCAGGGCAACCGCGACGGCGAGAGCCGCGGCGGATACCAGGGCAACCGCTCTTCCGGTGGATACCAGGGTGATCGCTCCAGCGGTGGTTACCAGGGTAACCGTGACAGCCGTCCGTCCTACGGAGACCGCGACAGCCGCCCGTCGACGGGTTACCAGGGCAACCGCTCTTCGGGCGGATACCAGGGAAGCCGTGACGGCGAGAGCCGCGGCGGATACCAGGGCAACCGTTCGTCCGGTGGTGGATACCAGGGCAGCCGTGACAACAACCGCTCGTACGGCGATCGCGACAGCCGCCCCTCGACCGGTTACCAGGGCAACCGCTCTTCCGGTGGCTACCAGGGCAACCGCGACGGCGGCGACAACCGTGCAGCCTCGACCAGCGGTGGCGGCTTCCGCAGCCGCACCGACCGTCGTAGCTATGACGGATTCGACGGCCCGAAGCGCGATCAGCGGTAATACCTGCGCTGAGCTGCGGCTCGACAACTGAACACTGAGAACCTTCCGGCTGTGCCGGAAGCTGTATCGAGACGGATGCAGGTCACTGCAATTAAAGTGATCTGCATCCGTGTTTTGTATGCACGGTCTGATGTTCACGCGCGTCGCGGCCGCACCGTTTTCGGCTGCGCACAGCGCAGGATTTCACAGCCGCGGACCGAGAGGGAAAGCTGTAAGCATGTCAACCACTAGCACCGAATCACCCCGAGCTCAGATCGGCGTCACCGGCCTGGCCGTCATGGGTTCGAATATTGCCCGCAATTTCGCCCGCCACGGTCACACCGTTGCCCTGCACAACCGCAGCATCGCGAAGACCGATGCCCTGATCGCCGAGCATGGTTCCGAGGGCGATTTCGTGCGCACCGAGACCGTCGAGGAGTTTGTTGCCGCACTTCAGAAGCCGCGACGCGTCCTGATCATGGTCAAGGCCGGCGCCCCGACCGATGCTGTCATCGAAGAGCTCGCAAACGCCATGGAGCCCGGCGACATCATCATCGACGGTGGCAACTCGCTCTACACCGACACGATCCGTCGTGAAGCGGCGATCCGCGCCCGCGGACTGCACTTCGTCGGCGCCGGTATCTCCGGTGGCGAAGAAGGCGCACTCAACGGTCCGTCGATCATGCCGGGCGGCCCGAAGGAGTCCTACGAGGCTCTCGGCCCGCTTCTCGAGTCCATCTCCGCTCACGTCGACGGCACCCCGTGCTGCACGCACATCGGCCCCGACGGCAGCGGTCACTTCGTCAAGATGGTGCACAACGGCATCGAGTACGCCGACATGCAGCTCATCGGCGAGGCGTACAACCTCTTCCGCGACGCTCTGGGCTACGACGCCGGTCAGGTTGCCGACGTCTTCACCGAGTGGAACAAGGGCACCCTCGAGTCCTACCTGATCGAGATCACCGCCGAGGTGCTCCGCCAGGTCGACGCCGAGACCGGCAAGCCTTTGGTCGACGTCATCGTCGACGCTGCCGAGCAGAAGGGCACGGGCCGCTGGACGGTCAAGTCCGCTCTGGATCTGGGCGTGCCGGTCACCGGTATCGCCGAAGCCGTGTTTGCTCGCGCACTGTCCGGTAGCCGCAATCAGCGCGCTGCAGCTCAGGCGCAGGGTCTGGCTGCCGGCTCTCTCGGCGACAAGCCTGCTGACGCCGAGCAGTTCGCCGCCGACATCCAGGCCGCGCTGTACGCGTCGAAGATCGTGGCGTACGCGCAGGGCTTCGATCAGATCGCTGCCGGCAGCGCCGAGTACGACTGGAACCTCAAGCCTGCCGACCTGGCGACGATCTGGCGCGGTGGCTGCATCATCCGTGCGCAGTTCCTCAACCGCATCAAGGACGCGTTCGACGCGGATCCGAGCCTGCCGAGCTTGATTCTGGCGCCGTACTTCCGCGAGGCCATCGAGGCAGGCATCGACAGCTGGCGCCGCGTGGTCGCCACCGCGACGATGCTCGGCATTCCGGTACCTGCGTTCGCGTCCTCGCTGTCGTACTACGACGGTCTCCGCGCGGAGCGTCTGCCGGCCGCCCTGACTCAGGGTCAGCGCGACTTCTTCGGCGCGCACACCTACGAGCGCATCGACAAGCCGGGCAAGTTCCACACACTGTGGAGCGGTGACCGCAGCGAAATCGAGGCCTGATTCACAGCGGGTATCGGTAGATGCGGTCATCTGCGTCTACCGATACCCGGTAGCCTGGACAAATGCAGGAATCGACGATCGACTCGCCCACCTCGACCGAAGGGCGTTCGTTCGTCGACCTCGGAATCCCCGCCGTGATGGTGCACGCGTTGCGCCGAAGCGGCATCGATGCCCCCTTCCCCATTCAGTCGGCAACCATCCCCGATGTTCTTGCCGGTCGGGATGTACTCGGGCGCGGTGCGACGGGTTCCGGAAAGACTCTGGCCTTCGGGCTTCCGATGCTGGTGCGCCTCAAGGGTGGGGCGAGCCAGCGGAATCGTCCGCGCGGTTTGGTGCTCGCTCCCACCCGTGAGCTGGCGATCCAGATCCACAAGGCACTCGACGACGCCGCTACCGAGATCGGTTTGCGTGTGGCAAATGCGGTCGGGGGCGTTCCGATCAAGCGTCAGGCCGACATCCTTGCCCGCGGCGTCGATCTGCTGATTGCGACCCCCGGGCGCCTACTCGACCTACTCGACCAGAAGTCGGTGATTCTCGACGACGTCGTGATCACGACCATCGACGAAGCCGACCACATGGCAGACATGGGTTTCATCGACGAGGTTGCGAAGATTCTCGACACGACTCCGAAAGACGGTCAGCGTCTTCTCTTTTCGGCGACACTCGACGGCAAGGTCGACGATCTGGTCGCGGGTTACCTGCGCAATCCGGCGTCGCACTCGACTGCTCCCCCGGTTGCGACCGTCTCGACCATGGAGCATCACCTGCTTTTCGTCGACCGCGACGACAAGAGATCCGTTGTCGCACATATCGCTTCGCGCGCGGGGCGGACCATCATGTTCGTCAAGACCAAGCACGGTGTGGATCGTCTTGCGCAGCAACTGCATTTGATCGGCGTCTCGGCCGGGGCTCTGCACGGCGGCAAGACGCAGAACAATCGGACCAAGACCCTCGCGTCGTTCTCCGACGGGACAACACCGGTCCTGGTCGCCACCGATGTCGCCGCGCGCGGAATCCATGTCGACGACGTGACGCTCGTCGTTCACGTCGATCCCCCGGCCGAGGCGAAGGACTACCTGCACCGGGCCGGCCGGACGGCACGCGCCGGGGAATCAGGCGTCGTCGTCACCATCGTCACCGACGAAGAACGTGATTCGGTCGAGAAGTTGACCAAGCAGGCAGGCATCAAGGTTCACGGTGTGCGGGTTCGTCCTGACGATCTTGAACTCACGCGCATCACCGGTGCGATGGAGCCGACGGGAATTCCGGTCGAGGCTCCCGATACGACGGTTGCCGTCAAGCACACCGCCAAGCGTGGCCGTCAGGAACACGACACTGCAGGCCGGACCGCTGCCGGAGGCCGGATGAAGAAGGACGGCGAGAAGCGCGCCGCCTCCTCGCGGCGCGTCACCGATCCGAAGAGTGTGAAGAAGATCCGTGCGGACGGCACTCCGGTCCCGACCCGTTCGGAGCGTCTGGCGTCCAAGGGCTTGACCCCGCGTCGCGGCGCACCCGGCGCAGGAAAGCCGTCTGCCGGAAATCGGGCGGGCAAGCGCGCACACTGAGGGAATGGGTGATCTTCCACTGATCTCGGTTCTCTGCGCACTTCTCGCTGCACTGCTCTTCGCGTGCGCTTCGGTCGCTCAGCAACGGGCGGCGTCCGCGGTTCCCGAGGGCGAGGCGTTGGTGGCGTCGTTGATTCGCAGTCCTCGGTGGTGGGCCGGGCTGATCGGTGACGGCGGCGGGTACGTCATGCAGGCCGTTGCACTGTCGTTGGGTTCGGTGTTGGTGGTGCAGCCGCTGATCGTGACCTCGTTGCTGTTCGCGCTGCCTCTCTCGGCCAAATTCTCGGGAATCCGCATCACCCGTTCCGCGTGGTCACTGGCGATCATGCTCGCGATTTCCTTGGCGATCTTCCTCGTCGTCGGCGATCCCACCGAGGGAGACAGCAATGCTCCATGGTCGGATTGGGCTGTGCCCCTGACGATTACGGTCGCAGTGGCCGTGGCCGCAACTGTCGGCGGCTTGTCCAAACTCGACGGCGGCTGGCGCGCACTGCTTCTCGGCTCTGCGGCAGGCATCTTCTACGGCGTCGCCGTCGCATTCACCAAGTACGTCACCGACCTACTCGGCCACGGCGTCATCGGGGTGATTTCGGCATGGCAGACGTGGGCGCTGATCGCCTCGGGCGCAATCGGGGTCTACCTGCAACAGCGCGCGTTCCAGGTCGGGCCGCTGTCGGCGTCGCTACCCGCCCTGACGATCGGCGAGCCGATCGCGGCCATCTTCCTGGGGATGACAGTGCTCGACGAACGCCTCCGCGTCGACGGTCCCGGAATTGCTCTCATCGGGTGCGCCGTCGCCGTCATGATCATGACCACGATCGCCCTCTCCCGCTCACAAGCGCGCGATACCGAGGGCGCTACGGCGGAATCGACGGTAGGCTCGTGAAACGTGCAGTTCCTCGAAGGGCAACGCCCCCCATACGACCTGACCTACGACGACGTCTTCCTCGTCCCTAACCGGACCGAGGTCACCTCTCGGTTCGACGTCGATCTCAATTCTTCCGACGGATCCGGAACGACCATTCCCGTCGTGGTCGCCAATATGACCGCAGTCGCCGGCCGCCGCATGGCGGAGACTGTCGCCCGCCGCGGCGGACTGGTCATCATTCCGCAGGACGTCCCCACCGACGCTGTCGCCGAGACCGTGGCGTTCGTCAAGAGCCGCCACCTCGTCGCCGATACGCCGGTCACGCTGAGTCCGGACGACGCCGTCTCCGATGCGCTGGCGCTGCTTCCCAAGCGCGCTCACGGCGCGGTCGTGGTGGTCGAGGACGGTAAGCCTCTCGGTGTCGTCACCGAGGCTGCCTGCGCGGATGTCGATCGGTTCACTCGCCTCCGTACCGTCGCGATCACCGACTTCGTCACGGCCCCGGTCACCGCCACACCGCGTGAGGTCTTCGAACTGCTCGAAACCAAGCACGATCCGCTGGCGGTCATCGTCAACGAAGACGGGACTCTTGCCGGCGTCCTCACCCGCACCGGCGCGATCCGTGCCGGCATCTACGACCCCGCAGTCGACGAGCGCGGCGCACTCCGGGTCGCTGCGGCGGTCGGTGTGAACGGTGACGTGGGCGCCAAGGCCAAGGCACTCGTCGACGCCGGTGCCGACGTGATCGTCGTGGACACGGCTCACGGTCACCAGCAGAGAATGATCGATGCGCTCACCACCCTCAAGGCGCTCGATCTCGGCGTCCCGTTGGTTGCAGGCAACGTGGTCTCCGCACAGGGAACCCGTGATCTGATCGCCGCAGGCGCGGACATCGTCAAGGTCGGCGTCGGACCCGGAGCCATGTGCACGACTCGCATGATGACCGGCGTCGGACGCCCGCAGTTCTCGGCCGTCGCGGAATGTGCTGCAGCGGCACGTGAGCTCGGCAAGCACGTCTGGGCCGACGGCGGCGTTCGACACCCCCGCGACGTTGCACTCGCCCTCGCGGCGGGCGCGTCGAACGTCATGATCGGCTCGTGGTTCGCCGGCACGTACGAGTCCCCCGGCGATCTCAAAGTCGATCAGGCGGGCAACGCGTACAAGGAGAGCTTCGGTATGGCCTCCAAGCGCGCTGTTGCCGCTCGCACGGCCACCGAAACGGCTTTCGATCGCGCTCGTAAGGGATTGTTCGAGGAAGGCATCTCCAGTTCGCGGATGCGTCTCGATCCCGAGCGCCCCGGAGTCGAGGACCTGATCGATCAGATCTGTTCCGGCGTGCGCAGTACCTGCACGTACGCGGGTGCGCGCTCTCTCGAGGAGCTGCACGAGAAGGCCGTTCTGGGCGTGCAGTCCGCCGCCGGATTTGCCGAAGGACGGCCGCTTCCGTCTGGTTGGTGAACCACGTTCTGTGACTGTCGGCGGGTGCTCGGGTCCCTACTCCCGGGCACCCGCCGGTATCATTGGATCCGTAAACAGAAAACAAAACTCGGTCGGGTGCCCTTCGGCGACCCGACCGAGCCCGCTACAGCCGAGAACTACTCGGCTCTGACGAAAGGAACCCGGTGCCCGAGGCACCCACACACTTACCCGGCGCTACACCCGTCGTTTTATCCGAGGAATCTTCTGATTCCGCCGGTTCGGAGGGCTCCTCTAGCGAGCCGGGAGACAAACCCGGCGGCCCCCGTGCACATCTCAGGTGGCGATGACACATGGACATCGTTTTCACCATTCTCAGCCTGGTCGGCTTCATCGCGCTGACTGCAGGCACCGCCCTCTTCGTGGCGGCCGAATTCTCACTGACCGCGCTCGAACGCAGCACCGTCGACGAAGCTGCTCGTGGCGGCGACCGACGCTCGCGGCAGGTTCAACACGCGCACAAGACTCTTTCGTTCCAGCTCTCCGGCGCTCAGCTGGGCATCACGATCACAACCCTGATCACCGGTTACCTGGCCGAGCCGGTCCTGGCACGGTTCATCACACCGGTCACGAAGGCCGTCGGGCTCAGTGAATCCGCTGCCTCGACAACGTCTTTGATCCTGGCGCTCGTGATCGCGACCTCGTTCTCCATGATCTTCGGTGAGCTCGTACCGAAGAACCTCGCAATCTCCAAGCCGATGCCCACCGCCCGCGCGACTGCGGGCCTGCAAGCAGGGTTCTCGCTGATCTTCCGGTGGGCCATCAACGGCCTCAACGGAACCGCCAACTGGATCGTGCGACGCCTGGGCATCGAACCCGCGGAGGAATTGCGCTCCGCGCGATCACCGCAGGAACTCGGGTCCCTCGTGCGGACGTCCGCGCAGCGCGGCTCCATCGACAAGGGCACGGCGATGCTCGTCGACCGTTCACTGCAGTTCGGTGACCGCACGGCAGAAGAGCTGATGACTCCGCGAGTGAAGATCGAATCGCTGGAACTCTCGGACACCGTCGCAGACCTGATCGTGACGGCGTCGCGGACCGGCTATTCGCGCTTCCCGGTCGTTCGCGGCGATCTCGACGACACGGTCGGCGTCGTACACATAAAGCACGCGTTCACCGTTCCGGCCGAGCGCAGGCGCACGACGCGCGTCGACAGTCTGGCTCAACGTGTTCCCGTCGTGCCGTCGAGCCTGGACGGAGACACCGTCATGGAGCGGATCCGCTCCGACGGCATGCAGGTTGCGCTCGTCGTCGACGAGTACGGCGGAACTGCCGGCATCGTCACGATGGAAGACCTCATCGAGGAAATCGTCGGCGATGTGCGCGACGAACACGACGAACCCGAACTCGACGTACAGCGCGTCGGCGACGGATGGTCGTGCTCCGGTCTCCTGCGCATCGACGAGGTCACTTCGGCTACCGGGTACACCGCTCCCGAAGGCGACTACGACACGCTCGGCGGCTTGGTGCTCACCGAACTGGGCCGCATCCCCGACGAGGGTGACGAGGTGGAATTGCCCGACGTCGACTCGTCCGGTGATTCGCGCGGAAAGTGGATTGCACGAGTGACCGGCATGGACGGCCGCCGTATCGACCGGGTGACCATCACGCCGGTCCCCGCTTACGTCGAACCCGAATCCGCAGACGACAGCAAGAAGGAGTCCGACGATGAATAACCTCTTCGGTGTACTCCTCACCGTCGTGCTGCTCGCCGGCAATGCATTCTTCGTCGGTGCGGAGTTCGCACTGATCTCCGCACGACGTGACCGCCTCGAAGCACTGGTCGCGCAAGGCAAGAAGCGGGCGCTCACAGTCATCAAGGCCGGTGAGAACCTCTCGCTCATGCTTGCGGCGGCTCAGCTGGGCATCACGATCTGCTCGATCCTCCTCGGTAAGGTCGCCGAGCCCGCCATTGCGCACCTCCTCGAGGTGCCGATGGAAGCCGTCGGCCTGCCCGACGGATTGCTGCACCCGATCTCGTTTGCCATCGCGCTGTCGCTCGTCGTAGTGCTGCACATCCTGCTCGGCGAGATGGTGCCCAAGAACATCGCGTTGGCCGGCCCCGAGAAGACGGCCATGCTGCTCGTTCCCGTGCATCTGGCGTTCATCAAGATCGCTCGCCCGATCATCGCGTTCTACAACCTGTGCGCGAACGGAGTGCTCAAGCTCCTGCGCGTCGAACCCAAGGACGAACTCGACGTCACGGTCTCGGCGGTGGAGTTGTCCGCGATGATCGGTGAATCGCGATCCGAAGGTCTGATCGACGCCGAAGAACACCGGCGGTTGAAGCAGGCACTCGAATCGACCGATCGGACCGTCTCCGAGGTCCTGATCACTCTCGACAAGGTGCGGACCATTCCCCTCACACCGTCGGGAACAACACTGGGTGAGATCGAGCGTGCGGTCATCGAGACCGGATACTCGCGTTACCCGGTGCGAGCGAGCGACGGATCGCTGGCTGGGTACGTGCACCTCAAGGACGTGCTCGACGAGGTGCTCGACGAGGCCGCTGGACCGGACACCGTCGTTCCGACGTCGGATATCCGGCCGCTGCCCATCGTTCCGCTCAGCACACCGCTGGCCGAAGCGTTGGCCGGCCTTCGTCGGGCCAGCTCGCACCTCGGCGCTGTCACGGACGCTGACGGAGTGGTGATCGGTATCGTCGCGCTCGAGGATCTCCTCGAGGAGTACGTCGGAACGGTCCGCGATGGCACGCATCGCGGCACGGATGCTGTTCCCGGACAAAGAAACAGCTGATCGATGACACGTTCGGTGCATTCACTCGCACTCGCGCAGAGCGAGTGGACGGCTCGGCGGGCACTTCACCTCGAGGAGGTGGAGAAGCTCGTCGAGCCGCACCGAGCGCGTCGTAGCGCCGGTATCTCTCACCCGGTGCACGACTTCCTCTTCACGTACTACAACTTCAAACCCGCCCAACTGCGCCGCTGGCACCCCGGGTACGGAGTCGCGCTCGAGAACGCCGCCGAATACGCAGCCTTCTCCGGCTACCGCGTCGACGGGTCGGGTACCGCGACGGTCGAGGCCTCAGTGCTGGAGCGTCGGCGTCACACAGTCCAATTCGTGTGGAATCTGTTGAATCAGACGTCTGCGCGGCCCGCTGTGCTGGGTTGCTTCGGCCTCCACGAATGGGCGATGGTCTATCGCGGGGGCGAGGACGCAATCCGTCACCAGTCGGTGCCGCTGCGACTCGGGTTCGCCGGTACCGACGCGGTCGTCGAATCCCTGCCACTCAAATGCACGCACTACGACGCGTTCCGGTTCTTCACACCGGACGCGGCCCCCAAGAACTCGCTCCCGCTTGCACGCGAAACTCAGATCGATCACGAACAGCCGGGCTGCCTGCACGCCGGTATGGATCTGTACAAGTGGAGTTTCAAGTTGTTGCCACTCGTCGATTCCGACCTGGTGATGCGGTGCTTCGAACACGCGCTCCTGGCCCGTGAACTCGACATGCGCGCGAGCCCATACGACCTTGCCGAGTACGGGTACTCCCCCATTCGTATCGAAACTCCCGCGGGCCGCGCCGAATACGTGCGTCAGCAACAACAGTTGGCGGATCGTGCTGCGCCGCTCCGCGATACGCTGGCAGAGAAGTGCCGGGAGCTTCTCGGCCACTGAACTGCCGAAAGGCGTCGCATGGATCACGGGTACGGGTTCTATCTCGACGAATACCAGCGTGACGTCGGGGTGCACACCGACGACCGACGCGGGCACATCGAATGCCCGGACTCGGCGGGTTTCCTTGCGGCGCACTTGCCGGTGTTCGACCTCGCTGCGGGCTCGGTAGCGGCGTTCGCCTCGGCGATTCATCGGTCAACCGGCCCGGGCGACGGACACTGGACCCTCGATCCCGAGCGCATCGCCGCGTCCTTCTCGAGCGATCGACTGTTCCGGATCGGCGGCGAGCCGATCAACGGGTTCTCCGAGCACTCGGGGTTCTTTGCCGCCCGCGACGGTTGGGTCCGCACGCACGGCAACTATCCGCACCATCGCGACCGCCTGCTCGCCGTCCTCGAGCTCGATCACGGATCACCCAAAGATGCAGTGGCGCAACGGATATCCGAACTCAGCACCATCGAGATCGAGCAGCAGGCCGCCGAGATCGGAGCCATCGCGGTCCGTGTTCGTACCGAGACCGAGTGGCGCCTGAGTGAGCAGTGCGCAGCTGCGAGGTCTGCGCCTCTGGTATCCATCCGAGCACGCGACGAGGGAAAACCCCGCACGCATCCGACGCGCCCACGCGTTCTCGACCTGACCCGCGTCATCGCCGGTCCGGTCGCGACGCGCGCCCTGGCGTTGGTCGGCGCTGACGTTCTGCGGATCGATCCCCCGGCGATCCCCGAGATCGGATGGCAGCACCTCGACAGTGGACAGGGCAAGCGGTCGGCGCTTCTCGACCTGAAGTCCTCGGCGGGAGCGACAGCGTTCCGAGAACTCCTCGAAACCGCAGACGTACTGGTCACCGGCTACCGGCCGGGTGCACTCGAAGCGCTCATCGGGCAGGATCTTCCCGCCCACCTGATTCACGGGCGCGTCAGCGCATGGGGATGGGAAGGTCCGTGGGCGAATCGCCGTGGCTTCGACAGCATCGTGCAGGCCGCGTCCGGCATTTCGTTCCTCGAGGGTGGTGAGAACCCTGGCGCACTTCCGGCGCAGGCACTCGACCACTCGACCGGATACTTCCTGGCAGCGGGGATCCTCGACGCGTTGACACTGCGCTCGCACGACGGCCGTGGCCGCGACGTCGACGTGTCGCTGGCAAGCACAGGCGCTCGTCTTCTCGACGCACCCGGCCGAACCGCCCATCCTGGTCTGCCGACGGCTCCCGGCCTGAATGTTGTTGTCAACCATGCCGACGTGACCACCGCACGACCCGCGCTGGCAGAGTTCGAGGACTACCCCGAACCAGCCCATCCGTGGGGATCGGATCGCGCGGAGTGGGCACACTGAGGGACCGGCACATTCAGGGCAAGATGGACCTGTGAAGTCACATACCTACACACTCGACCTTCAGTGGACGGGCGATCTGGGAACCGGAACGTCCAGCACGCAGGGATATTCGCGCAATCATGCAATATCCGCGGTCGGAAAGCCGGAACTTCTCGGCAGCTCCGATCCCTCGTTCCGCGGTGACGCGCAGCGATGGAACCCCGAGGAACTGCTCGTTGCCTCCCTCGCCCAGTGCCACATGCTCTGGTACCTCGGGCTGGCAGCTGCCGCTGGGGTCGTCGTTCTCGACTACAGCGATCAGCCGGTCGGCAGCATGATCGAGGAATCCGATGGCGGCGGCCAGTTCATCGAAGTGACGTTGAATCCGACGGTGTTGGTCGCGGAGGCGTCGATGGTCGAGAAGGCCCAGGAGCTTCACGGCCCCGCACACACGAAGTGCTTCATCGCTCGGTCGGTGAACTTCCCCGTCCTGCATTCCCCGACGATCCTGGTGGCCACCGATGAGTGACATGCACAAGCTCATCGTCGACGTCGACACCGGTATCGACGACTCGTTGGCGCTTCTCTATCTCCTTGCCAGCCCCGAAGCCGAGATACTGGGGATTGCGAGCACCGCCGGCAACGTTCCGGTGGAACAGGTCGCGGCCAACAACTTGAACTGGCTTGCGCTCTGCGGCGCCCCGGACATCGAGGTTGCACTCGGCGCCCGCGAGCCATTGGTCATACCGTTGCGCACCACCGAGGAGACTCACGGTCCGCAAGGAATCGGCCATGCGGTCCTCCCCGATTCGGGTCGCAAGCGCTCGGTCCGAACCGCCACCGACCTCTGGGTGGATCTCGTCCGGGAGTACCCCGGACAACTCACCGGGCTGGTGACGGGGCCGCTCACCAACCTGGCCTTGGCGATCAGACGTGAACCCGATCTGCCGTCTCTGCTGAAGCGACTGGTAGTGATGGGTGGGTCGTTCAACTATCCGGGCAACACGACGCCGACCGCGGAGTGGAACGTCTCGGTGGATCCGCACGCCGCCAAGGAGGTGTTCGACGCGTTCTCCGTCGTACCCGCGCACCGGCGCCCGATCATCTGCGGCCTCAACGTCACCGAATCCATCGAGATGTTCCCCGAACATGTGCGTCGGCTCGCCGAAGCTGCCGGGAGCACCCCGGAAGAGATCATCTCGCCTGACGACGGTCCCGACGTCCGCAGTTCCGCGTCCAACAGCGTGATCAGGCATATGTCCGACGCAATCCGGTTCTACATGGAATTCCATCGTGAATACGACCAGGGATTTCTTGCTCACATGCATGATCCCTTCGCTGCTGCCGTCGCGCTCGATCCGAGCCTGGCGACGCTGAAACCGGCAACGGTAGATGTCGAAACCGAGAGTCCACTGCTGATCGGAACGACGGTCGCGGACTGGGTCGGGCACTGGCAGCGTGAGCCCAACGCGGATATCGCGGTCAGAACCGATCCGGCGGAATTCTTCGATCGACTTGTCCACCGAGTGGGAAATTACGCCCGCGTCGTGGGTTGACCGAGCCGGTCACCGGCTATGCTCGCATGGACAGAACACCAACGAACGAGAACAAAGGACCTGACGTGCAGATTTCCAGCCACGATGCCTCCCCGGCATTTGCGCTCGGATTGATGGCGTTCTGGCCCACTCGTCGTAGCGCATGCTTCGATCAGGCGTGTTGCTGAGCGGCGATTCTCGCTGCCTGCACCCCTGACTTTGTCGCTTCTTCGCTCGGAGTCTGTCTTCTCATGTTCAACCTTCTTTTGTTCACCCTTGTCGGCGTCGGCGCCCAGCTCGTCGACGGCGCCCTCGGTATGGCCTTCGGTGTCACCGCAACCACTCTGTTGATGATCGGTGGCCTCGGTCCGGCTCAGGCCAGCGCCGCTGTTCACCTGGCCGAGGTCGGCACCACCCTCGCTTCGGGTGTGTCGCATTGGAAGTTCAAGAACATCGACTGGAAGCTCGTCGCCAAGCTCGGTGTGCCCGGCGCAGTCGGTGCATTCATCGGCGCAACTGTGCTCTCGGGTCTGTCCACCGAAGCGGCAGTCCCCATCACGGCGACGATCCTGCTGGCCATCGGTATCTATGTGGCACTACGCTTTTCGGTCCGCCCACCGGCCGTCGCGGACGCTCGTACCACCCCGCACACTGCACGTTTCCTGTCCCCACTCGGCCTGTTCGGTGGTTTCATCGATGCATCCGGCGGTGGTGGTTGGGGTCCGATCACCACCAGCACGCTGCTCTCACGAGGAAAGACCGCGCCGCGCACCGTGATCGGCTCGGTCAGCGCCTCGGAGTTTCTGGTCGCGTCAGCCGCGTCGCTGGGATTCCTTGTCGGATTGGGACGTGAGTCGGCGGGAAACCTCCTCGTTGTCGCCGGTCTCGCGCTCGGCGGTGTCATCGCAGCTCCGTTCGCGGCGTGGCTGGTCAGCCGCGTACCTGCAACCTTGCTCGGAACGGCGGTGGGCGGCGTCATCGTGTTGACCAACGCACAGAAGCTGTTCAAATCCTTCGACATCACCGGGGCGGTCACAGTGGCCGGTTACCTGACCATTCTCGGCGCGTGGGCAGCGCTGCTGTTCTACGCGTGGAAGCGGTCCACGCTCACCCCGGCCGAGGCAGAAGGCGATTTCACGGGAGTCGAACTCGCTGTCGAGACCGAACTCACCGAGCCTGCAGTCAAACGCGAACGATAGCTCGTCACAGAAGAAATCCCGGGTATCCGCGCTCGGATACCCGGGATTTCGTTCTTTCCGCGCTAGTTGCTTCCGTCGAACGCGTCGAGAATTCGCCCCGCCGCCAACGCTGCCGTCAGCGAACCGTCACGCACGCTCTGCTCGACGTCGGCCCGGATCGCACGCACCCGATCGTTGCTCGAGAGCCTGCGTAGCAGCTGATCGTTGACCATCGTCCAGGTCCAATCGACCTGTTGCTTGCGACGCTTCTCCTCGAACTGTCCCGCTTCGGTGAGCACCTCACGGTGTTTGGTGACAGTTCCCCAGAACTCGTCCAGCCCGACACCTTCGAGACCGCTCATCGTGATGACGGGCGGCTTCCAGATGGCGTCGTGCGGGTAGATCAGGCGAAGCGCACCCGCCAATTCGCGGGCAGCGCCCTTTGCCTCGCGCTCATGCTTGCCATCGGCCTTGTTGACCGCCACCAGATCTGCGAGCTCGAGGACACCCTTCTTGATGCCCTGGAGCTGATCACCGGTACGAGCGAGGGTCAGGAACGTGAAGCAGTCCACCATGTTGGCAACAGTGACTTCGGACTGGCCGACACCCACCGTTTCCACCAGGATGACGTCGAAACCGGCAGCTTCGAGAAGCACGATGGTCTCGCGGGTTGCCTTGGCAACACCACCGAGCGTGCCGGACGTCGGTGACGGCCGGATGTACGCATTCGGTTCGACGGTGAGCCGAGCCATGCGTGTCTTGTCGCCGAGAATCGAGCCGCCGGTGCGGGTGGACGACGGATCGACCGCCAACACCGCAACCCGATGTCCCTTGCCCAGCAAGTACATTCCGAGCGCGTCGATGAAGGTCGACTTGCCGACGCCGGGAACGCCGGTGATGCCGATCCGGTGCGCTCCCCCGGCCTCCGGCAGCAACTTCAGTAGAAGTTGCTGCGCGAGGGCCCGGTGGTCGTCGCGGGTGGACTCGACGAGGGTGATCGCCCGAGCGAGGCCGGCACGCTGATTTCCGCGCACCGCCTCGGCGAGGGAATCAATGTCGATGGGCTGACGTGCCATCTTCAGTGACCCCCTTCTCAGCTGTTGTCGTGACCCAGTTGGGCGGAGAGCTTCTCCAACAATCCGCTGGCAGCGTCAGCGATGACGGTGCCGGGCGGGAAGATGGCAGCAGCGCCGGCCTCGTAGAGTTCGTCGAAGTCACCGGGCGGAATGACGCCGCCGACGACGATCATGATGTCGGGACGACCGGCCGCAGCCAAAGCCTCCCGCAGCGCCGGCACCAAGGTGAGGTGACCGGCTGCCAACGACGACACACCGACTACGTGGACGTCGTTGTCGGCCGCCTGATTGGCGACCTCTTCGGGGGTCTGGAACAGCGGTCCGACGTCGACGTCGAATCCGATGTCCGCGAAGGCGGTGGAGATGACCTTCTGGCCACGGTCGTGACCGTCCTGGCCCATCTTCGCGACGAGGATGCGGGGACGACGTCCCTCGTCCTCGGCGAACTTCTCGACCAGTTCCATCGCCTTGCTGATGTTGCTCACCGTTCCTGCCTCGTCGCGGTACACACCACTGATGGTGCGGATCTCGGCCTGGTGGCGTCCGTACACCTTTTCGAGGGCGTCGGAGATTTCGCCGACGGTAGCCATCGCGCGGGCGGCGACGACAGCGAGGGCGAGGAGGTTGTTCTCCATGCCGCCTTCGGTGGATGCGGCAGCGCGAGTGAGGTTCGCCAGTGCGGCCTCGACGGCTTCCGGATCACGTTCCGCGCGAAGGCGAACCAACTTCTCGAGCTGTTCCTTGCGGACCTTGGAGTTCTCGACCTTGAGAACTTCGATGGTGTCGACCTCGTCGGGAACGTACTTGTTGACGCCGACGAGCGGCTGCCGACCGGAGTCGATGCGTGCCTGGGTGCGGGCGGCAGCTTCCTCGATGCGCAGCTTCGGGATGCCTTCGTTGATGGCCTGAGCCATTCCGCCGGCTTCCTCGACCTCTTCGATGTGCTTACGAGCCCGGTTGGCGAGTTCGTTGGTGAGCCACTCGACGTAGTACGAGCCACCCCACGGGTCGATGGGACGCACGGTGCCGGATTCCTGCTGCAGCAGCAACTGGGTGTTACGGGCGATGCGGGCGGAGAAGTCCGTCGGCAATGCGATCGCTTCGTCGAGTGCGTTGGTGTGCAAGGACTGAGTGTGGCCCTGGGTGGCAGCCATGGCTTCGACGCAGGTACGCGGAACGTTGTTGAAGACGTCCTGCGCGGTCAGGGACCAGCCGGAGGTCTGCGAGTGGGTACGCAGCGAGAGAGACTTCGCGCTCTTGGGGTCGAACTTGGCGACAAGCTCGGCCCACAGGAGGCGTCCGGCGCGGAGCTTGGCGACCTCCATGAAGAAGTTCATGCCGATGGCCCAGAAGAAGGACAGGCGAGGTGCGAACTTGTCGATGTCCATACCGGCGTCGAGGCCGGCGCGGATGTACTCGACGCCGTCGGCGAGGGTGTACGCCAGTTCCAGATCGGCCGTCGCTCCGGCTTCCTGGATGTGGTAGCCCGAGATCGAGATGGAGTTGTACTTCGGCATTTCCGCGCTGGAGTACGCGAAGATGTCCGAGATGATCCGCATCGAGGGCTTCGGCGGATAGATGTAGGTGTTACGAACCATGAACTCTTTGAGGATGTCGTTCTGGATCGTTCCGGCCAGCTTGTCCGGAGTGACACCTTGCTCGCCTGCCGCAGCGACGTACAGCGCGAGAATCGGCAGCACGGCGCCGTTCATCGTCATCGAGACCGACACCTGCGAGAGGTCGATTCCGTCGAAGAGCTGACGCATGTCGAGGATGGAATCGATTGCGACACCGGCCATTCCGACGTCACCGGCAACGCGAGGATGATCGGAGTCGTAGCCGCGGTGTGTGGCGAGGTCGAAGGCGACCGAGAGGCCCTTCTGACCGGCCGCGAGGTTACGACGGTAGAACGCATTCGACTCCGCGGCAGTGGAGAATCCGGCGTACTGGCGAATGGTCCACGGCTGGTTCACGTACATGGTCGGGTACGGACCACGCAGGAACGGCGCTGCGCCCGGGAAGCTGTCGAGCGGGTAACCCGACTCGGCGGCGGCCGTGCGGTCCGCACCGGTGTACACCGGCTTGACGTCGATGCCTTCGGGGGTGGACCAGACAACCTGCTCGGCGGCGTAGTTGTTGGCGTTGGCGCCCTCTTCGATGAGCGCCTGGGCCTGCTCGACCGACGGCGGTGTGGGTGCCGGAGACTGCGGGTCCTCGAGTGGGACCTCGGCGAAACTGCCGATCACGTGCTTGACCTCTCGTGTCGTCACTTGGAGCTTCCCGTCTCGATGAAGTCGAGCAGTTCGGTCAGAGCCGACACTGCGTCGATGCGGGCGGTGAGGAATCCGTCCGGGCGAGAATCGCCGGTCGCGTCGGCGACTGCCTTTTCCGGTCCTGCGAGCAGCACCTTGGTGATGCCGGCGGCGCGAAGTTCGGCGACGGCCGCTGCGGCGCTCTCGCCGTAGCGCTTGTCCGTGCCGCACAGCACGGCGACGGTGGCACCGGAAGCCTTGACTGCAGCGGAGATGGCCTCGGCGCCCACCTCGAGCGGGCCGGGGTTGACTGCATCGATACCACCCGAAGCGAGCAGGTTGGACGCAAACGTGGTGCGCACGTTGTGTTCTGCAACCGAGCCCAGCGGCGCGAGAAGCGCAGTGGGACGGGCGCCGCCGGCGGCGAGGAACGCGTCCGAACGGTCACGAAGCGCTTCGAATGCAGCTGCGTAGCGGGCGACGGACTGGCCGGGCTCGACGGCTTCGGCGGACAGCGGCGTTTCGCCGAGGTTCGGGAACTCGTTGACACCGGTGACCGTGGTCTTGCGGTGTGCGATGTCGGAGTCGCGCTTGGCCTTCGTGGCAGCGATGCGACCGGAGACGATTCCCGCTTCGAGTGCCGCCAGATACCCTCCGGCTGCTTCGATTTCCTGGAAGAACTCCCACGCGGTGGCGGCGATCTGCTGTGTCAGGTCCTCGACGTACCAAGACCCGGCCGACGGATCGAGGACACGGCCCAGGTGCGACTCCTCGAGCAGGAGCAGCTGTGTGTTGCGCGCGATGCGCGAGGAGAAGGACTTGCTGACACCGAGGGTGCCGTCGGCCAGGGCGACGTCGAACGGAAGAACAGTCACCGCGTCTGCTCCGCCGACGCCGGCGCCGAATGCGGCGAGGGTCGTGCGCAGCATGTTCACCCAGGGATCACGCTGAGCCATCATCGCGGCGGAGGTGACTGCGTGCTGCGGCGCTCCACCGAAATCGGAAGCTCCGCAGACCTGGGCGATGCGTGCCCATACGAGACGTGCGGCGCGGAACTTCGCGATGGTCTGGAACTGATCGTCGGTTGCCGCGTAGCGGAAAGCCAACTGCGACAACGCAGCACCGATGGTCAGGCCGCTCTGGGCGGTGAGTGCACGGAGGTACTCGAGGCCGGCGGCGATTGCGGCTCCGAGTTCTTCGGCATCCCCGGCACCCGCGTTGTGAAAGGCCGTGCCGTCCACGGTGATCGCGTGCACGGTTTCCGCACGAGCTGCGGCGAGGGCGGCCAACTCGACTGCGCCTGCAAGTTCGACGTCGGCTGCGCCGGAGAACGAACTGGTCAGCGGCGCTGCACCGAGGTGAACTCGGATACTGCTGCGATCGCTGACACCGTCGCCGGCTTCGCCGCGAGCATCGAGGAGAGAGAAGAGTGCTCGGGCTGCATCGTTTGTCGCTGCGCCTGCATCGAGCGTGAGCGGTGCGAGGTCGAGAAGCACGCCCTCGAGCGCAGCGGCGAGGTCGGTGACCGGAACGCCGTCGGCGCCCACCTTCAACCAGAGTGCGCTGACTCCGTTTTCGAGGGCGTCCAGGATGGCGCGATTGGTCTCGGCCGCCGAAGCGGTTCCGAAAGCAGCGGAAACCAACCAACCGGCATTGACATCACGGTGAGCGTCGACGCCACGCACGTACGGAAACGTGCCCGGCAAGCTCTGCTCGGGACGCTCGTCGCGTGGGCTGTAGAGCGGTGCGACAGTGACACCGTCGTAGGTGACGGTTTCGAGCAGTTTCTGTGGCTCGGGGCCCAGTTCTGCCGCATCGACTCTGCGGGACTTGGCGAGCACACCGGCTACGGAGCGCTGCCACTCCGCGTACGCCTGCTCGACAGCCTCGGCTTCTGAAGCTAATGACACTGTGTCCGCTCCCTCTCATTTTTTGCGTGAGCGCTTTACCGATAATCGGATTTGTTCGTTAGTTCTGTGATGCTAACCCGCGGTTGAGCCCAGATATCGTGAGGATCACGTCATGTTCTTCACAGGTCTGTTCGTGGCCACTTTCCGACCGGCCGGGCGACGTGCGGATTCGGTCGTTCGTGCACGTGTAACCGGCCCTTACCTAGCGATTGTTCAGCATGTTTACGGGTTACCCGCGAGTTCGTTTCACTGGTCGGGACTGCAGGTGAAGGCCACTCCGAAAGCCTAGTGGTTTTCGTCACAGCGCCGTTTCATTGTCGCCTGGAGCACGTCGCTTTCCCGCCCCCGTGGCGATGTTCGACTCACGATTGCGGGTCGGCAGTCGGCCCGGTTCACCGTTCGCAGGTAGCCTTGTGACCTGTGATGGGACGCCTGCTGGACCGAAGATTGATCGCAATAGTCCTGGTAGTGCTCGCTTTGTTCCTCGCAGCCCTCCTCGCCCCACATCCCACGGTGTCCCAGGTGCGAGAGTGGGCGGACTCGGTTGGCCCGGCGTTTCCCCTCGTGTTCTTCCTGGTTCATTCGATAGTCACCGTCGCGCCGTTCCCGCGCACCGTCTTCACGCTCAGCGCGGGGGTCCTTTTCGGCTCGGTGACCGGCATCGCTCTTACCGTGGCGGCAACGACTGTGAGCGCCGTTCTGGCCCTCTACCTGGTCCGCGCCATCGGCCGCGACGTCGTGTGGCAACGGATTTCGAGTCCGACGATCCGGCGGGTGGACGAGCGGATCGAAAAGCGGGGGTGGCTGGCCGTCGGCTCTCTGCGCTTGATCGCGTTTGTCCCCTTCTCGGTGGTGAACTACTGCTGCGGCATTTCGTCGATCCGGATCGTGCCCTACATCCTTGCCACCGTCGTCGGCATCTTGCCCGGCACTGTTGGGATTGTCGTTCTGGGCGATGCGCTCTCCGGCGAAGCCGATCCTCGTCTCCTGATTCTGTCCGGGATCTGCATTGCGATCGGCATCGCCGGTCTGGTGTTCGACGCTCGCCGTCAGCCTTCACCGGGCGAAACCATCGTTGACAACGGTCAACCTCAAGAGGTTGATTTGATTGAGTCAACCCAAAACGATTGACTATTGAAAGTCAACTATCTAGCATTGACTAATGTTCGTACTGACAGTGGATCAGCGAGGTAGCCGACGCGATGTCGACCGCGTCGGGGACATCATCGACGACATGGCCGATCGCAGGCTCCTGCGGCCGTTCGAGCGCACAGCGGGCGACGAGATTCAAGCGGTGACCGACGATCCGGCGCTACTCGTCCTCGTCGCACTCGAGCTGATTCGGCGCGAGCACTGGAGTGTCGGGATCGGGATCGGTCCCGTCGAGCAGCCTCTCCCACGGCAGACCCGGGCCGGACGCGGACCGGCATTCGAAGCTGCTCGGATCGCCGTCGAGCGAGCCAAGCGAGCTCCGGCCAGAATTGCCGTCGAACAGGCGCCGGCGGATAGCTCACGCGACGAACTCGCCGCAGATGTCGATGCCACGTTCACCTTGCTCGGAACGATCGTCACGAGACAGACGAAGGACGGACGCGAAGCCATCGCCCTGATGGACAGCGGACTCACTCAGGTCAGCGCAGCGGCCCACCTCGGAATCACCAAACAGGCCATGTCCAAGCGACTCCTGACAGCCGGGTGGCACGCAGAACTCGCCGGGCGCAGACTCGCAGAACGACTTTTGGTCAGACTCCAGCCCTAGACTGCTCACGCTCGCACCGGTACAAACTCGTCGACACAGCAGGGGGCTCGAATACATGGTCGTTCTGGCGTTGATCGCGCTCGCCGTCGCCGCCGCGGCACCAGCAGTTGCAGCGGCACTGGGACCGCTCAGTCGTGGTCGACTCGAAGTCCCCGAATGGGCGTCGTCCGTGGTGGCTCTTCCGGCGCTGGGTGTTGCCGCACTGGCATCGACCCGAACGACCCCGGTCACCGGTTTCGCTCTCGGGGCGACGCTTGTCCTGTGCGTACTTGCCGCCGCCACGGCCGGTGCACCGTTGGTACTTGCCACCTTCAAGATCGCTCGTCGCCAACCGGACGGGAGCCCGGCACCGGACGCCGGACCTCTTCGCGGCGGACGTGTGATCGGCATCCTCGAACGGCTCGCGGTGGCGGCATCGATTCTCGCAACCTGGCCGGAAGGCATCGCGATCGTCTTGGCAGTCAAGGGGCTCGCGCGGTACCCGGAACTTCGCGAACCTCATGCGTCCGAGCAGTTCATCATGGGAACCTTCGTCAGTGTCCTCTGGGCGATCGCCGTATGCGGAACGGGACGGGCACTCATCACGTAGGTGATGAGTGCCCGTCCCGATCAACGTTCGCTACGAGAGGCGTCTACTGGCGCTGGCCACCCTCGGGCGGCTGCCCCTGGTACGGGTACTTCTGCTGGAAATCTTCACGCTCGGGCGGCAGCGGCAACTGACCCGGCCAAGGATTTTCGCCCTGCTGTGGCAACGCGGGATCTACGAATCCAGGCTGCTCGGGCGCACTCTCACGGCGGTGCCTGACCGCAGCTGCCGGGTCTTCGACCGGTGTGCGTGCAGCAACTTCAGCAGCGCGCACTGCTTCCGCGATAGCCGGATCGGATTTGGTCTCGAACCACTCCGCCACCTCGGCTGAATCGTCCTCAGGATTGGGAAGATTCTCTTCGGCGGCCGGCGGCTCGTACCGGAAAACGCCATCCTGCCCTTGCGCGCCAAGCGTTTTGGCAAATCCCTTCAGCGCGTCACCGAAGTCGCTGGGTACGAGCCACACCTTGTTCGCATCGCCTTGCGCCATCTGCGGCAACGTCTGAAGATACTGGTATGCAAGCAATTCCGGAGTCGGCTTACCGGACTTGATTGCAGCGAAAACCTTCTCGATGGCCTTGGCCTCGCCTTGAGCCTGCAAGTACTTGGCCGCGCGGTCACCTTGAGCGCGAAGGATCTGGGACTGACGCTCACCCTCGGCGTTCAGGATCGAGGCCTGCTTGTTTCCCTCGGCAGAAAGAATCTGGCTCTGCTTGGCACCCTCGGCGGTCTTGATAGCGGATTCGCGGTGACCTTCAGCCGTCAGAATCATCGCGCGCTTCTCGCGGTCCGCCTTCATCTGCTTTTCCATCGACTCCTGGATCGAGGGCGGCGGATCGATGCTCTTGAGCTCGACGCGGGCCACTCGCAGGCCCCAGCGACCAGTCGCCTCGTCGAGGACACCACGAAGCTGACCGTTGATGGAATCACGCGAGGTAAGCGTCTCTTCGAGGGTCATTCCGCCGACGACGTTTCGCAGCGTGGTGGTTGCCAACTGCTCGACGGCAGCGATGTAGTTGCTGATCTCGTACACCGCAGCTTGCGGATTGGTGACCTGGAAGTACACCACCGTGTCGATGGACAGTGTCAGGTTGTCCTGGGTGATCACCGGCTGCGGTGGGAAGGAGACCACCCGCTCACGAAGATCCACCTTGGCGCGCACACGATCGGCGAACGGGATCAAGAACGTGAGCTGCCCGGACACCGTCTTCGAATACCTACCGAGCCGCTCGATCACCGCGGCTTCTGCCTGCGGTACCAGTGCTACCGACTTCGCGACCACCAAGATCACGAATAGCACCAACACACCGAGCACTATGAGTGCTGCCATTAAGGTCCCCTCCAGACGACTGCTGTTGCGCCGTTGATTTCCATCACCGTCACCTTGGTACCCGGCGGGTACACCTCGGTGGTGTCGTACGGCCTGGCAGTCCACACCTCGCCGTCCAACTTGACCTGCCCGGAATGCTCGCCCACTTCTTCCAGAACCAGAGCGTGCTTACCTTCGAGTGCCTGTATTCCGGTCGGGGTCGGCGGCGGACTACCGAAGCGACGCAACATGATCGGTCGCACGCCCAGGACGAGGGCGGCGGAGAACACTCCGAACATGACGGCGTCGACCCACACCGGGAAGTCGGTGACAGCACTGACACCGGCAGTAGCGAGCGCCCCACCGGCGAGCATCAGCAGGAAGAAATCCCCCACCAGCGCTTCGGCCCCGGCGAGCACCAGTGCTCCGATCAGCCAAATAAGTGCAGCCACAACACCATCTAACCAGAATGTGTGACCCAGGCCGCCGCTACGTCAGTTCGGCTCGGTAACGAAATCGACAAGTTGTTCGACTGCACCGATCAAAGGAGCTTCCAGATCGCGGAAGCTCTCGACCGAGTTGTAGACCCGCCGCCAGCCCTCCTGAGGTGTCCCCCAGCCCAGTTCGCGGCAGATTCCCGTCTTCCAATCCTCGCCGCGTGGAATCTTCGGCCAGGAGGCGATTCCGACAGATTTGGGACGAACGGCCTCCCACACGTCGATGTACGGGTGCCCGGTCACCAACACGTCCGGGCCGAGGCCCTGAGTCAGTTGGGTTTCCTTGGAACCGGTGACCAGGTGGTCGACCAGGACCCCGACGCGGCGGCCGGGACCAGGCCCGAATTCGGCAAGCCGCTCCCCCAGATTGTCGAGTCCTTCGAGATGTTCGACGACAACACCTTCGACGCGAAGATCGTGACCCCACACCCGCTCGACGAGGGCAGCATCGTGTACTCCCTCCACCCAGATCCGGCTGGGCAGTGCCGTGCGGGCGCGTAAGCCTTCGACTCGCGTCGAACCCGAAGCCGACCGTGCGGGTTTGGTGGACACGGGCTTGGGGGCCGGGCGTACGAGGGTGACCGGTGCGCCGTCGATGAGGAAGGCCGCCTCGCGCATCGCGAACAACCGCGTTCGGGAACGACCGTCCTCGAGCCGCACGAAATCGCCGTCGTACGTGCGCTCGAAACCGACTACCGCACCGCAGAATCCCGTCGCCGCATCCTCGACGACAAGATCACGCTCGGCCGCGACTTCAGGCGTCACGCGCTTCTGTTTGCGGGTATGACCCGCAAAAATGTCACCGTATCCGTTGCCACCGCTCACGCCGGATCACGCTAGGTCACAACGCCGGGGCCGCGCATGTCGCCACGCCGAACTAAACTTCACGGTCATGAGTTCTCCCAGCGCAACCCTCACCGTGTGGGCAGCGTCATGGCTCGCCGGCGACGCTGCGCCGGACGACGTCATCGACGCCCTTGCCGCGTGGGCACCGATGCACCTGATCGGCGCCGCCGATGCGGAAACCGCGGTCCGCCACGATCTCGAGTGGCCGGGAGTCACGGCTTCCGGTGTGCCCACCCTGCTCAGAATCGCGCGCTCGGAGGCTGCCGAGGTCCGCCTGGTCCTTCCCACGGCCGGTGATGTACGTGGTCTGCCCACCGGGACCGAGTTCGCGCGCGCTGCGATCGCAACGGGTGAAGGGATACAGATCGGCGCCGTCGGCAAGCCCGGAGTCGGACTCGTGCCGTCGAAGGAAGGCCCGGACGTCCTGCGATGGACGGTCTTCTCCATTCCCACTGTGGCGGGCAGCGCCGAATCGATCGGACTCCGCGAAGCCGAATACGAACTGCGCCAAGCTGTTCGGGACGCAGCCGAGGTGCTCGGCGGGCTTCCGGCCGTAGCCACCGGAATGCCTGGAAACGACGCTCGTACGCTGGTCGCCGAAGCCCTGCAGGCACAGGCCGGACACCGCTGGCCGTCGACACTGTCACCTCGCCATCTACAGGTGATCGACACAGCCGACAACGTGGCAGCCATTCTCACCGTGGCTGCGTCGGTATCGACCAACCAGGCCCCGAGCGTGTCCACTGCGCAGAGGCGTGACGACCTGCTGCGACGACTGTGGGACGTTGTTCGCACTGCCCGTGTCGCGTCGGCGAACAGCGTGTCGATCAGAGCTTGAGCACGAAGTTCCGGCGTTTCTCGGCAAACCCGTTGCGGTCACCGAACATGTCGATCTTCATCTCTTCGAGCTCACGCTCCTCGTAGGGCTCCACCGGATCACGTTCCAGTCGAAGACGTTTGCGCTCCAGCATCGATTCCAGCCGATCTCCTTCGAGCAAGTCGGTGGCGACCTCGCGCAACCACGCCTCGAACAGATCCGGCCGCCTGGGGCCGATCGCGTCGACAAGTCCGATGTCCAAGGCTCGACGGATGCCTATCGCACTGCACTCGGCCAGCAGACTGCGGGCCTGCTGCTCGCCGACCCGAGCCGGAAGTGTGTACGTGTGCAGTTCCGAGCCGAACAGGCCCATCGTGGCGTAATGAGGATTGAGAACCACACCGTCCCTGGCCACGACTACGTCGGCTCCAAGCGGGAGCATGACCCCGCCGGCACCGGCGTTGCCTGTGAATGCCGCCACCACAACCTGTTCCGTACAGGTGACGATCGCTTTCGCGATCTCGTTGATGGCTTTGATGTTGGCCCACGCTTCTCCGGCTTGATCCGACGCGGCCTCGATGACGTTGAGGTGGATACCGTTGCTGAATCTGTCGTAGTCACCCGTCAGGACAAGGATCTTGGTGTCCTGCGCGATCGCCCAGCGGAGCCTGGAGGCCAGTCGCGCGCATTGCTTCGTACTCATCGCACCGTTGTAGAAGCGGACCGAGAGATATCCGATTTCGCCGTCGCGGTGATAGTCGGTCTCGGGGTAACGACTCTCCCAGACCTGTGGAACGAACACGTCCGGACGTACGACCGCGGTCGACGGAAGTTTGACATTGCCGGTGCCGACAAGCCGCGCGTGTCCGATCCATACGGAGCCCGCACCGGTGGCAACACGTATTGCCTGGTGGAAGTACTCGACGATGGTGCCGGGCGCTGCATCGACGTGGGTATCGAGGTGAGCGTCGTAGACGTAGACCCGGTCGAGCCCCAACTGAACGGCGACGCCGGGAAACCCGTCGGCGGCGTTGACGGCGCGGACGATGCTCGACGCGTCTTCCTCCCAGCTGAAAACGCGATCGGCCTGTTTCATGCTCGGCCGCGATCGGGTCGAAGCCACGGGCCGCGCAACTCGGTCCGATGGGATCGCCTGGAAGTCAGGAGTACGGAAATGTTCGACGACCTCCGTAATGCACTCCATCGCCGCGTCGGTGACTTCCTCGTTGTATACCGAGGATTTGGTTGCCCCGTTCCGGAGTTCGAACGTCCGCCAGGCCCACACCGGCCCGGCGTCGAGTTCCTCAGCGGCCTGCAATGCCGTGACACCCCAGATCGGTTCGCCATCCGTTATCGCCCAGTCCAGCGACGACGGCCCGCGATCTCCGGGCGGGCCGGGATGGATGATGATCGTTGTCCACCGCTGCCAAACAGATTCCGGGACATAGGCTTTCAAAAACGGGCAGATGACGAGGTCAAAATCTCCCGAAGAAGTCGCGGCCAGCACTGCGTCCGCGTCGGCGACGACGGCTGTACGGACTTGGTGTCCCGCCTCGCGAAGAACAAGACCGGCCCGCTGCGAGAGACCGTTGTCGGAGGTGACGAGAAGAAGCACGCTCAACGGTGGCGCGAAGGTCGTACGTGGGCGTGAGCGCCGGAACAGCGCCGCCGTCGCCGCTCGCAGACGGCCCCTGCCCGATACACCTTCACGTAGCTTCGCCGTTGCTCCATCGCTGGAAATAGCCACAGAAGTCGTGAGCGCGGCCGATTTGGGCATCGGTCGTACTTCGGGGGTCGAAACCATGAATTCCTGCTCGCATGCTCGGGTATCTGCAGCGCAGACCAGACTCCCCCCAGAGCAGGACCGACGCACCGATAGATTGATTGAGGTATTTAGGGACTTTATACCTACCGTCGGTTTGTTTCAATAGCTATTTTCAAGCAAACCTTTCGATCGATCAACCCACAGTCTTGTGATTGATCGCGATATGGCGGTCGATGCGAATATGTTCATCCAGCGTCGGGTAGCGCAAACCGGTGTCCTGGCTGTACCCCTGACGGCGCAACCAATCCAGGACGTCGCCCCAGAACCAGATCCCCCCGGCAACCGAGTTGTACGGAATCGGGAAAGGCGTAGCCGCCTGCCGGACCCCTCGCACCCACTGCCCGACAGCTTGCCGCGTCACCCCCGCACGGTCGGCAATGTCCTGACGTGACACCAGATCGGGATGTGTCCGCTGGGGACGCACGCCTGCAGCCACCAACTGGTCCACCACGGTGATAGCCGTTGTCGCCGCTCGCATACCTTCCGAGGTGAGCGTCAGCAGCTGCAGCCCGCGTCGGTCCTCGACCCTTCCGCCCAAGCTCTCTTCGATCGCCTGCTCTTGCGAGACTGTCAGCATCTGAACGATGAATGTGAATTCGTAACGGTGATAGAGGTCTTCGGCCACGCAATGAACATAGCCGTAAGCTGCACTGTTTCCACATGGACACACCCGGATCCCGCCCCCGCACGCACAATGGGCAGATGATCGACGTGGACGACAGCCAGTTCGAGGACATGGTCAAGCGGGCGCTCGACAGCCTGCCACCGAAATTGGGTGCGGAGATGGCCAATGTCGCAGTGACCGTTCAACTCGAAGGTGGACGACCGGGGCTACTCGGGCTGTATCAGGGCATCCCACTGACCAAGAGAACCACCACGTACGCCGGCGTCCTTCCCGATCGCATCACGATCTACCGCAGGGCCATCTGTGCGATCTGCAGCACCGAAGACGAGGTGATCGAGCAAGTTCGCCGAACAGTGATCCACGAAATCGGCCACCACTTCGGGATCGGAGATCCCCGGTTGCGTGAACTCGGATGGTGACAACCGACTCATCTACAAGTCGGAAATCAGCTAGAGGTTGATAATCGGCGAATTGTCATGTCAGCTGTACCAAGCCCGCAACAATTGAACACTTACAGGAGTTCGCATGGTCAATTTGATCCAGATCGCCCCGAAGAATGCCCCGACGTTCGCGATGAGCCGACAGAAGGCCGCAGAACTGCTGGGCATCTCGGTCGACAGCGTCGCGTTTCTCCTCAAGTCTCGCTATCTCCCGGATCTGGACGCCGGTCGGTTGATCAAGATGGCCAACCAGCCCTGGTTGTACTCGGACGGCGACTTTCCCGTCCTTCAGCAGGGCGCATCCGAACTTGCCCCCAAGAAGATGCTGCCCGCACGTAAGTACATCGGCGAGAGCGCAATTCACTCCGATGCCGAATGCGTGGAGGCCAACCAGGGGCAGTGGGCGGGATTCAACGTCGACCATGTGCTCGGCGCCCGCTTCCTGCCTGTGACGCTGCGCAAGTTTCCGGTGTCGGTGCTGCAGATCCACGACGTCAACGACGACGACGAAGAACGCGTCTCGTTTGTCGCGACCCTCGCCGGGCGAGTCCGCGAACTGGGCGCGCCCGAACTCAACTACATCGACCCGTCACTGAGCCCCGAGGATCGACAGATCGTCGAGACGCTCCTCACCTCGCGCAGCACGTCCACCGTTCCCGGGCCCTGCGGAAAGCTCAAGCATCCGAACACCTGAGCGTCGGACGGTCAGCGGGGACGCTGAACGGCCGCGCAGCAATTGACCGCACACGAGAGACCGTTGGTGGTCGAGCCGAGCAGCGGCTCGACCCCCAGTCGCAGTGGCTGCTCGGCCTCGGCCAGTTCCCGAACGAGCGTGGGCACCAGCTGCGCGAAACGCTGATCGCGGCCGGGCGTTGCTGCCCGAACGAAATCCATCCCGAGTTCGGCTGCCTTGTCCTTGGCCTCGGTGTCCAGGTCCCACACCACTTCGAGGTGATCGGAGACGAAACCGACGGGGCACACGATCACGGCGCGAACATCCTTGGCGGACAACGTATCCAGGTGATCACAGATGTCGGGGTCCAGCCACGGAACCTGCGGCGGGCCTGATCGCGACTGCCACACCAGATCGAAATCCTCGACGCCGACGGCCTCGGCAACCAACTTCGCGGCCTCGGCGACCTGTCGACTGTAGAGGTTTCCGCCCTCTGCCGGCGGCCCTGCATTGCGGTCTGCGGCACTCGGTACCGAATGCGCGGTGAACACCAGGCGCGCAGCATCGCGAGTCGCTTCGGGCAACTCTGCGCGGGCCGCGCGCACACCGTCGGCGAACGCGCCGACGACCAGCGGATGGTCGTAGTACTGGCGAAGTTTTGTCAGCGTCGGTGCGCCGTCACCGACCGCCTCACGGGCACGGGCGATGTCCTCGTGGTACTGCCGACATCCGGAGTAACCACCCCACGCCGACGTGGCGAACACGGCGGCGTTGCGGACACCGTCCTCGCGCATCTTGGCAACGGTGTCTTCGACCATCGGGTGCCAGTTGCGGTTGCCGAAGTACACGGGCAAATCCACGCCGGCTGCTGCCAGCTCACCTTCGACCCGTTCGATCAGGTCTCGGTTGAGCGCGTTGATGGGCGAAACTCCACCGAAATGCATGTAGTGCTCGACGACGGCGTCGAGCCGCTCCGGTGGCACTCCCCTACCGCGCGTGACGTTTTCGAGGAACGGCCGTACGTCTTCGGGTTTTTCGGGACCGCCGAACGACAAAACGAGAAGAGCATCGAACTGCATGTCCATACTTACGGTCATGAGTTCAATCTTGCGCGATGCCGTTCGGCGGGAGTCACCCGGGTACTCACCTGCGTAGTAGAAGGGGTGCTACTAGCCGACCATCGCGTGGAAGCCGCCGTCGACGTAGATGATCGACGCGGTCGTGCCGGGCAACCAATCCGAGAGAACGGTGCAGACCGTTTTGGCGACCGGCTCGCGATCGTCGACGTCCCAGCCGATGGGCGCAGCACCGTCCCATGCGGTGTTCAGCTTGTCCAACTCCGCGCCCGGACCGGTGCTGTCGCCGGCAATGGCCTTGGCGGCCAGGGTCTTGATCGGGCCGGAGGACACCAGGTTCGAGCGGATGCCGCGGACGCCGACCTCTTTGGCCACGTACCGATTGACGGCCTCGAGGGTTGCCTTGGAGACACCCATCCAGTTGTAGAAGGGCATTGCGCGTGCCGGATCGAAGTCCATTCCGACGATGGACGCGTTGTCGTTGAGCACCGGCAGCAAGGCCTTGGCCAGTGCGCTGTACGAGTAGGCGGACACCTCGAGTGCGACCGCCACGTCTTCCCACGGCGCGTCCATGAACGGGCTTCCCAGGCAGGAGCGGGGAGCGAAGCCGATCGAGTGGACGACGCCGTCGATACCCTCGGGAGCCAGCTCGCGCACACGCTCGGCGAGAGAGGCGAGATCCTCCGAGCTCTGGACGTTGAGCGAGATTGCCGGCGGCACGGGCTGCGGCAGGCGCTGGGCGATGCGGTCGATGAGGCGCAGACGATCGAATCCGGTGATCAGTACCTTCGCGCCCTGCTCCTGCGCGACCTTGGCCACGTGGAACGCGATCGACGAATCGGTGATGATGCCGGTGACAAGAATGGTCTTACCCTCGAGCAAGCCGCCCATGAGATGTCCTCCTGATTTCAGACGTACGAGAAAGGTGTGTGTACGAAAAGCGGGTCAGTGCCCCATGCCGAGTCCACCGTCGACGGGGATGACCGCACCCGAGACGTAGGCCGAATCGTCGGAGGCGAGGAAACTGACAACTGCTGCAACATCTTCCGGCTTTCCGGTCCGCTGCAACGGGATGAACTCGGTGGCCTTGTCCTTGACGTCGTCGCCCAGTGCTGCCGTCATGTCGGTCTCGATGAACCCGGGAGCGACGACGTTGGCGGTGATCGAACGTGAGCCGAGTTCCCTTGTCAGGGAACGAGCGATACCGACGATGCCTGCTTTGGACGCGGCGTAGTTGACCTGGCCGGCTTGTCCTGCCAGACCCACCACAGAGCCGAGGAAGATGAACCGTCCGAAACGCGCGCGCAGCATCGAACGGGTCGCACGCTTCGAGAGGCGGAACGTACCGGTGAGGTTCGCGTCGACGACGCTCGTGAACTGCTCTTCGCTCATTCGCATGATCAGTGTGTCGTCGGTGACGCCGGCATTGGCGACGATGACCTCGACCGGCCCCTGGTGCGCTTCGACCTCTTTGAACGCACGGTCGATCGACTCGGTGTCGGTGACGTCGCACACGACGCCGAACAACCCTTCGGGGACACCGGAACCGCGGTGCGTGACGGCTACCTTGTGGCCGTCTGCGGCGAGCCGCTGAGCGACGGCCAAGCCGATTCCGCGGTTACCGCCGGTGACGAGCACCGAGCGCGGTGTGGTGACGGTCCGTTCGGAAACCACTGTCGTGGGAGGGGTAGACATGGCGATCAACCTATCAATTCTCTGCGGGCCGCGTACCAGCGGTATTTGGACAATTCGGAACTGCTCTCGATCAGGGCAGACGCTGCCTGCGTACCAGGGCAATCGTCAGACCAGCGGTCGCGAACACGACGCCGAGAACCAACCACGGTCGACTCGCATCGCCTCGTGTCGTCTCGAAACCGATCTGCTCTTCGAGCGTGTCGTACACCTGGCGCAGTTCTTCGAGGCTCGATGCCGTGAAGAAACTTCCGCCGGAAAGGTTGGCGATCTCCTTCAATGACGCGTCGTCGACCGGGACGGGGATTCGGTCTCCTTCGATCTCGACTCGCCCGTATGTCGTTCCGAAGGAAATGGTCGAGATCGGAACGCCCTTGTCCTTGGCCTGACGGGCAGCGGTGAATCCGCCCCGCGGATCGTCCGAGTTTTCGGGAACGGTCTGCTTACCGTCGGACAGCAACACGATGCGCGCCGGTGGCGCCTGATCGCTACCGCCGAGAACAGCCGACAGCGTGTCGATCGACTGCAACGAGGTGAAGATCGCTTCGCCCGTCGCCGTTCGCTCACTGAGCTTGAGGTTGTCGATGGCGACCTTCGTCGCGTCACGATTCGTGGTGGGCGACACCAGAACCGAAGCCGTTCCGGCAAATGCGACCAACCCGAGGTTGATGCCGGGAGTCAGACCGTCGGCGAACGACTTCGCAGCTTCCTGCGCTGCTGCCAATCGCGTCGGCTCGACGTCGGTGGCCTGCATCGACAGCGACACGTCGATCACGAGGATCACCGTGGCGCGGTTTCGCGGGACCTTCTTGTCTGCCGTCGGACCGGCAAGGGCGACGGTGAAGAACACCAATGCGATGACCATCAGAATCGCCGGAATATGACGCCACCGCCCGGGCCGCGAAGGCGCGACCTTCTCCAACAGTGCGAAGTTCGTGAACCGAAGTGTGTGCTTGGCTCGCTGCTTCTGCACGAGTACGTAACCGACCACCAACGCGGCGATGACAGCGAGGAACAGCAGCCACCACGGTGCGGTGAATTGAGAAAGACTCACGAACGAACGCCCCCAGTTCCGGCGCCGGCACCATAACTGTGTCGGCGTGCCGAGATGAATCTCACGACGTCGGCGATCCAGTCCCGATCGGTGTGCAGGGACATGAGCGGTGCGCCGCAACGACGTAGAGCTTGCCTGACCTCGACGCGGTGCTCGGCGGCGACTCTGGCGAAGTCGGCGCGCAGTTGCGGCGTCGTGGTGAATTCTCTGGTCCGGCCGGACTCGGGATCGTGGAGCACCACGTCACCCACGTCGGGCAGTTCGAGGTCTCGCGGATCGACCACTTCCACACCGAGCACGTCGTGCCGTCCTGAAATGGCGCGCAGCGAGCGTTCCCAGTCGATCGGTCCGAGGAAGTCGCTGATGACGACCGCGAGTCCGCGCCGACGCTGTGGGCGTCTGAGCGCTTCGATCGCGCCGACCAGATCACCGCGTACCCCGTCCGGCGCGTGCGGAGTCGTCGCGATCTTGCGGAGCATCGCCTGTGCGTGAATTCGCCCACCGCGGGCCGGAATTCGAGTTGTCTGTGCGCCGGTCGAGATGATGGCGCCGACGCGGTTACCGCCCGAACTGGTCAGGTGAGTGATGGCCGCGGCTGCGGCGACGACCAGGTCGCGCTTCTCGCATCCAGCGGTCCCGAAGTCGAGACTTGCGGACAAGTCGATGACGAGCCACGTCTCGAGCTCACGATCTGCGACAGACTGACGCACGTGTGGGTGCGTCGTCCGTGCGGTGACGGACCAGTCCATCTGCCGCACGTCGTCGCCCGGCTGGTACTCGCGGGCATCTCCCGGCTCCGAACCCGGACCGGGAATCAGGCCGAGATGATCGCCGTGCAGCACACCGTCCAGGCGGCGGCGAACCGTCAGCTCGAGGGTGCGCAGCGCAGCGGTGAGTTTCGGGTCGCTGAGCTCGCCGGATCGGAACGACGGCGGAGAACCGGTGGATCCGGCGGGTGTCGCCTGGCCACCGTCGCGGCCTTCGGTCACTGCGGGCGACTCATCGTCTCAGCGGTCGCGATCGGCGCGCCGTTGCCCTGCGGATTAGCTGTGCCCTGTGGGTTAGCTGTGCCCGGTGCGTTGAACTGCGGTGCTTGTGGTGCGCCCTGCTGGGGCGGACCGGGAACGGTGGGGACCGGCCGCGCGGCGATCTGCGGCAGTCCGACGGTCTGCAGCACCCGGGCGATGACGGCGTCGGGAGTCACCTCGTCGGCCATGGCGTCGTAGGAAAGAACGAGACGGTGACGCAACACGTCCGGGATCACCTCGATGACGTCCTGCGGCACTACGTAGTCGCGCCCGCGGACGAGAGCGAGGGCCCGCGACGCGGCGATGATGCCGAGCGTCGCGCGGGGTGAGGCGCCGTACGCGATCCAGCCTGCGACGTCCTCGAGTCCGACTTCACGCGGAGTACGCGTAGCGGCGATGACCCGGACAACGTAATCGACGAGCGCGTGGTGAACGAAGACGTTGCTGGCGACGCGTTGGAGCCTGACCAACTCCTCCGGACCGAGGATCTGGTGCGGCTCCGGCGCTGCCACGCCCATCCGGTAGACGATTTCGCGTTCTTCCTCCACTGTCGGGTAATCGACGAGGATCTTGAACAGGAAGCGGTCGCGCTGCGCTTCGGGGAGCGGGTAGACGCCCTCGTTCTCGATGGGGTTCTGCGTCGCCATCACCAGGAACGGATCGGGCATGTGGTACCGCTTGCCACCGATCGAGACGTGGCGTTCTGCCATCACCTCGAGGAGCGCGGACTGCACCTTGGCCGGGGCACGGTTGATCTCGTCGGCCAACACGAAGTTGGCGACGACGGGGCCGAGTTCGGTGTCGAACTCCTCGCGGCCCTGACGGTAGATGCGCGTGCCGATCAGGTCGGTGGGCACCAGGTCCGGGGTGAACTGGACGCGGGAGAACGAACCGCCGACGACCTTCGCGAAAGTCTCGACGGCCAGCGTCTTGGCGACACCGGGTACGCCTTCGAGGAGGACGTGCCCCTTGGCGAGAAGTCCGACGAGAATGCGCTCGACAAGCCGGTCCTGCCCGACGATGACTCGCTTGACCTCGTAAATCGCTCGTTCCAAGGTCTGAACGTCGGCTGCCAGGGAAGGTGCTGCTCCGTCCGCACTTCCACTCGCCTTGCTTACGTCGACCGTTCCGACCGAATCTTCACGTGAGGTCACCAAGAATCCATCGCTTTCACCTAGAAAAGTACCGACAGTAACGTGTTCCCCGTCAACTATTCCAGGTAGTTGCGCTCGATGCCGTAACACCACGTCGGGAACTTGATACTTCCCTGACAATGCGGGTGTCAGCGGCATTTCCTCTGACGGTCAGGACACCAGTCGGACGGCGTACGGCGTCATTCCGCCCCACCGAACCGGTGAGACCATGACACTCGAACCGGATTGTGGTGCCTCGAGCATCTGACCGTTACCGAGGTAGAGCGCCACGTGTTGGCTGGCGTTGGGGCCGTAGAAGATCATGTCGCCGCGCTTCATCTCCGAAGACGGAACCTGAGTGCCTGCGGTGTACTGGTAGCCGGTGTAGTGCGGCAGCGAGATCCCGATGCCGGCAAAGGCATAAATCATCAAGCCGGAGCAGTCGAACCCGACCTTGTTGAAGTCGCCGTAACTGTCAGCGACGCCGCCGTCACGGATGCCTCGCGTCGGTCCGTTCTCGTCGCCGCCGCCCCAGGCATACTGCACGCCTAGCTGAGACATTCCGCGGTCGATGACGGATTCGATTGCAGCGCTTCCGGTAACGGAAGGCTTCGGAGTGGTGGGTTTCGGCGTCGTCGGCTTCGGGGTGGTGGGCTTGGGCGTCGTGACCGTTTCCTCGTCGGTGCCGGTCTCTTCGTCCGTGCCTGTTTCCTCGTCGGTCCCTGTTTCTTCGTCAGTCCAGGTGTCGTCGTCGTCCGGGATGACGGTCGGAGTCGGGTCTTCGACCGCGGTGTGCGGACGCTGGGCCGCTGCCAGTGCGGCAGCTCGATCCTTGGCTGCCTGGTCGGCTGCGGCACGGGCGGCGGCCTGAGCGGCCGCTTCCTTGGCCGCGGCTTCGAGAGCCTTCTGATGAGCTTCCTCGGCACGGCGCTGTTCGTCCCAGGTCGCGTATGCCTGGCGTTGACCCTGCAAGCCGGCGACGGCGTTGCGGGCGGCGTCGAGCTGAGCCTGGGCAGAGTTGCGCTCGGCTTCGATCGCGGCCTTCTTGGCTACCTGCTGATCGAGAGCGTTGCGCGCGATCTGAATCGCCTGCTCCGCCAGATCCTTCAGCTGCGCGGCGACCTCGGCGGCGGCATCGGCCTGCTGCTTGGCCTGGCGGGTCGCGGAATCCTTGTTCGCCTGCTCGGTACGTGCTCGCTGGAGACCGTCGAGCACTGCACTCTGCGTATTGGCGAGAAGCTTGAGGACCTGCGCGCGGTCGAGAACGTCGCCAGGACCCTTGGCGTCGAGGAACGACGAGATCGACGCAGTATTGGTGCCCTTGACGTAGCTCGAGCGTGCGTACTTGTCGAAGTCCGTCTGAGCGACCTCGATCTGCGCCGACGCGTCCTTCAGAGCTTGTTTCGTGACTCCGACGGCCTGCGCTGCGGAGTCTGCGGCGCCGCGAGCGTTCTGCAGATCCACGAGAGTCTTGTTGACGTCTTCACGCTTGATCGCAACTTCGTTGTCGAGTGCCGACAACTGTTCGTTTGCCGATGCGACTTGATTGATGAGCGCGCTGACGGTGCCGACGCTCGACGAGACCTGCGAATCTGCCGCGGCGATATCCGAGTCACTCGGATTCGGCGGCGGTGGCGGTACGGCCGAGGACATGGCCGGCGTCCCGACGATCAGGGATCCGACGACGCCGAATCCGATGACCAGTTGCGCCAGGCGCATCGATTTACGGGAAGGACCACGACGGGACTCGCCGCCACGTGTTACTTGCCTCACAAATAACTCTCCCTCGCGTGTAACGCCACGGCCCGCTGGGTCGCCGATCCGTGCGGGGAGGGAATGCGCAGACCAAGCACCGGTCGCCCACAGCCCGAGAGCTGCTCGTCGACCTGGACGTGCCGTACGAACGCCACCGTCGACACCTCGAGAACGAGGCAACCGACAAGTACGCGTCGAACAACATCAGCCTGTCTGCGACACTTCTTCCCCAAAAAGTGCCAGTTGTACCGTACGACACTCAAGCGTTCTTTGGAAACTTTAGCCACAAATAACACAAACGGTATTTGAGCTGGTCGAATGGCATGCAGGCACCAAAAAGGGCAGGTACTCACCGCAAACAGCAGTGAGTACCTGTTTTCGACGAGTTACTGAAAATCTCGCAAAAGGACCAAGGTCAGACGGAATCGGCCCGGTGGTCGGATGGTGCTGGTGTTTCCGAAGTCGAGGCGATATGTCTGGTTTGCGCGTTTTCTGGCTCTCGCCGCCACTTGACGGCAAAGGTAATTCCGGCAATAACCGCCACCACTGCGATGACAAGGACCGTGTAAAGCGTCCACGGCGGACCTGGCGCCACGATCTCGTGCGAGAAGCGGTCCGCGGTCACGCTTGCGCTTTCGCCGAAAGATCGGTCCTGTGCAGTTTCGAGCTGCACTCGACTGATCGAATCGCTGTAGCTACCCATCCAGTCAGGGCTCAGAACGAGAACCGTTCCGCCTTCTGTTTTGCCGACCGTCGTGGCCAGGTCTCGAAGATCGGACGGCCGGCCCGGATTTGCGTCGACTACTACGACGCTCAAGTCGACACCACGTTCACGAGCGTCGGTCACCACCGCGGTCAGCCCCGCAACATCATCCGCGGGGGCGGAGACGCCGTCCGTCGAAATGTCCGCGAGCACGTCGTCGAGATCGACGTCCGACGGAACAGCGACGTGCAACGGGGACTTCACGTGCACAGGCGCAAAAGCGTGATTTGTAGGAGCAGACATCTCTCATCCGGGTGCTGTTCGGATTCCGTCCACCGCTGAGATGCGGGGAGTTCTTCCGAGGTCGTTTTTCGGCGGCCGACCCGCGACGGGCCTGCATGCACCCTACTTCAGGTCGACTGCCACCAGGCGTCACACACAACCGCCGCGCGTGCCGCCCGAGCGGTAGCTGTGGGTGCGGTCACCCAGCCAAGCCTGCGTTGCGCAGGCCCGCAGTCTGCATGAAGATTGTTTCGGTCAACTTGCCCTGAATTCTCACAGGACAAGCGTACTGTTAGACTTGGACCAAGAGGTACCACCGGTCAGGACAGGTTCTACTGCAGCTCCGATGTTCGGACAGTTCTCACGCGAACTGTGCGATTGGCGTGAGCTACGGAGGATCTTCCCGGCCGAAGTACCTCGCTTCAGCTGCCGACACAGCCCCGTCGGTAGCGACCCTCATAGACGAGTGGAGCAGACGTGAGCACCAGTATCGATTCATTCGGAGCCAAGGGAACCCTCGAGGTCGGTGAGAACTCTTACGAGATCTTCCGCCTCTCGGCCGTCCCCGGCACCGAGAAATTGCCCTATTCCTTGAAGGTTCTCGCCGAGAACCTTCTCCGCACCGAAGACGGCGCCAACATCACCGCGGATCACATCCGCGCAATCGCAAGCTGGGATCCCTCAGCCGAGCCGAGCATCGAAATCCAGTTCACGCCTGCCCGCGTGATCATGCAGGACTTCACCGGCGTTCCTTGCATCGTCGACCTCGCCACCATGCGTGAGGCCGTCACCACCCTCGGTGGCGACCCGAACAAGGTCAACCCGCTCTCCCCCGCCGACATGGTCATCGACCACTCGGTCATCCTCGACGTCTTCGGCCAGGCCGACGCACTCGAGCGCAACGTCGACCTCGAATACGAGCGCAACGGCGAGCGTTACCAGTTCCTCCGTTGGGGCCAGGGCGCATTCGACGACTTCAAGGTCGTCCCCCCGGGAATGGGCATCGTTCACCAGGTCAACATCGAGTACCTGGCACCCACCGTCATGTCGCGTAACGGACAGGCATACCCCGACACCTGTGTCGGCACCGACTCGCACACCACGATGGTCAACGGCCTCGGCGTGCTCGGCTGGGGCGTCGGCGGCATCGAGGCCGAGGCAGCAATGCTCGGCCAGCCCGTCTCCATGCTGATCCCCCGCGTCGTCGGCTTCAAGCTCTCCGGTGAGATCAAGCCCGGCGTCACCGCAACCGACGTCGTGCTCACCGCCACCGAGATGCTCCGTAAGCACGGCGTCGTCGGCAAGTTCGTCGAGTTCTACGGCAACGGTGTTGCCGAGGTTCCGCTCGCGAACCGCGCGACGCTGGGCAACATGAGCCCCGAATTCGGTTCCACCGCAGCGATCTTCCCGATCGACGCCGAGACCATCGAATACCTGCGCCTCACCGGCCGCAGCGACGAGCAGCTCGCTCTCGTCGAGGCGTACGCCAAGGAACAGGGCCTGTGGCACAACCCCGACAAGGAACCCGTCTTCTCGGAGTACATCGAGCTGGATCTGGGAAGCGTTGTTCCCTCGATCGCCGGCCCGAAGCGCCCGCAGGACCGAATCCTGTTGTCGGAGTCCAAGACTGCGTTCCGCAAGGACATCCACAACTACGTGGAAGAGAACCACCCGACCGAGCACACCCAGCTCGACGAGGCCGTCGAAGAGTCCTTCCCGGCTTCCGATCCCGCGGTTCTGTCGTTTGCCGACGACGGAGCGGTCGACGTTCTCTCTGCTGCCAACGGTGCAGAAGGCCGTCCGAGCAAGCCGGTCGTCGTCAAGTCCGACGCCGGTGAGTTCGTTCTCGACCACGGCGCCGTCGTCGTTGCAGGTATCACCTCCTGCACCAACACGTCCAACCCGTCGGTCATGCTCGGCGCTGCACTGCTCGCACGCAACGCCGTCGAAAAGGGCCTCGCCACCAAGCCGTGGGTCAAGACCAACATGGCTCCCGGTTCGCAGGTCGTCACCGACTACTACGAGAAGGCCGGCCTGTGGCCGTACCTCGAGAAGCTCGGTTACTACCTCGGTGGTTACGGCTGCACCACGTGCATCGGTAACACCGGACCGCTGCCCGAGGCAGTCTCGAAGGCGATCAACGACAACGACCTCTCGGTCACCGCGGTGCTCTCGGGTAACCGTAACTTCGAGGGACGTATCTCCCCCGACGTCAAGATGAACTACCTGGCTTCCCCGCCGCTCGTGATTGCCTACGGCCTCGCCGGAACCATGGACTTCGACTTCGAGACCGATTCGCTCGGTAACGACACCGACGGAAACCCCGTCTACCTCAAGGACATCTGGCCGTCCACGCAGGAAATCGAAGAGACCATCAAGTCCTCGATCGACCAGGACATGTTCCGCAAGTCGTACGCAACCATCTTTGCGGGCGACAGCCGCTGGCAGAACCTCGAAACCCCGAAGGGTGACACCTTCGAGTGGGACGAGAACTCCACCTACGTGCGGAAGCCACCTTACTTCGACGGCATGACGATGGATCCGGCTCCGGTCAAGGACATCAAGGGCGCTCGCGTCCTCGCACTGCTCGGCGACTCGGTCACCACCGACCACATCAGCCCGGCAGGTCCGATCAAGGTCGGTACCCCCGCTGCGCAGTACCTCGACTCCCATGGCGTCGAGCGTGCGGATTACAACTCGCTCGGCTCGCGTCGCGGTAACCACGAGGTCATGATTCGCGGAACGTTCGCGAACATCCGTCTGCGCAACCAGCTCCTCGACGACGTCTCGGGTGGTTACACCCGCGACTTCACGCAGGAAGGCGCACCGCAGGCATTCATCTACGACGCGTCGCAGAACTACCAGGCAGCCGGCATCCCGCTGGTCGTCCTGGGCGGCAAGGAGTACGGCTCCGGATCCTCGCGTGACTGGGCAGCCAAGGGCACGAGCCTGCTCGGCGTCAAGGCCGTCATCACCGAGTCGTTCGAGCGCATCCACCGCTCCAACCTGATCGGCATGGGCGTTGTCCCGCTGCAGTTCCCGGTCGGCGAGTCCGCAGGTTCGCTCAAGCTCGACGGCACCGAGACCTTCGACATCGAAGGTGTCGAGAAGCTCAACGAGGGCGTCACCCCTAAGACCATGAAGGTCACGGCGACGCGCGAGAACGGCGAGAAGGTCGTGTTCGACGCAGTCGTACGCATCGATACCCCCGGCGAAGCGGATTACTACCGCAACGGCGGCATCCTGCAGTACGTGCTTCGCAACATGATCCGCGGCTAGTAGGCACTACGTGCCTGTGAGCACTTTCGGCCCCTGACGGGTCACAAAGCGCTCACGACCACTTTCGCCGGAAGGCGAACCAGGTTTCATCGGTGGTCGTGAGCGCTTTGTGCACTGAGTCGACATTCAGCGCCTACGGCCGAAAGTGTTCACAGGCAACCCGACAAAGGAGGGATGCCCGTGCCCAAGGTCAGTGAAGACCATCTCGCGGCACGGCGCAGTCAGATCCTTGACGGCGCCCGCCGCTGCTTTGCGGAATACGGCTACGACGGCGCCACAGTTCGCCGTCTCGAAGAAGTCACCGGTTTGTCCCGCGGAGCGATCTTCCATCACTTCAAGGACAAGGACGGCCTGTTCCTCGCTCTCGCAAGCGAGGATGCGAGCCGGATGGCAGATGTCGTCGCCGAAGAGGGCCTCGTCCAGGTCATGCGGGACATGCTCGCGCAGCCCGACCAATTCGATTGGCTGGGAACGCGACTGGAGATAGCGCGTCGACTGCGCAACGACGCCGATTTCCGCGAGAAGTGGTCACAGCGCTCCGTAGAACTGACGGAAGCGACCAGTGCGCGTCTCGCCAGACAGAAATCGGCAGGCAGACTCCGTGACGACGTCCCCACCGAAATTCTGATCGGATACCTGGATCTGGTGATGGACGGCCTGGTCGCGAGAATCGCCTCCGGCCACGGCGTCGACAACCTGTCAGCGGTTCTCGATCTGGTCGAGGAATCGGTGCGGCGGAGAGATTGAGGGGCTTCGCCCCTGTGCGCCTTTTTGGTAGTTCCCACTACCAAAAAGGCGCACAGGGGTTTAGGCGAGCTGGATCAGCTCGAGGTATTCCTGCGACCAGTGGTCCTCGTTGCCGTCGGGCAGGAGGATGACTCGCTCGGGGTTGAGGGCCTCGGCAGCACCCGGATCGTGGGTGACCAGGACGACGGCGCCGGTGTAGCTGCGGAGCGCGTCGAGCACCTGCTCGCGTGAGATCGGGTCCAGGTTGTTGGTGGGCTCGTCGAGAAGCAGAACGTTGGCAGCCGAAGACACCAGACCGGCCAGAGCCAAACGCGTCTTCTCACCACCCGAGAGCGTTCCGGCCGGCTGTTCGAGTTGCGGGCCGGTGAACATGAAGGCACCGAGCAGCGAACGCAGTTCCTGCTCCCCTGTGTCCGGCGCGGCGTGGCGGATGTTCTCCCACACGGACGCGTCGTCGTCGAGGGTGTCGTGCTCCTGAGCGAAGTAGCCGACCTTGAGTCCGTGACCGGCGATCAGCTCACCAGCGTCCGCTTTCTCCGCGCCCGCGAGGATGCGGAGCAGTGTGGTCTTACCTGCACCGTTGAGTCCGAGGATCACCACACGAGACCCACGATCGATCGCGAGATCGACACCGGTGAAGATCTCGAGCGAGCCGTACACCTTGGTGAGGTTCTTGCCCATCAGCGGAGTCTTGCCACAAGCGGCGGGTTCGGGGAAACGAATCCGCGCAACCTTGTCCGAGACACGTTCGGCATCGAGGTTGGCCATCAATTTGTCGGCTCGCTTGGCCATGTTCTGAGCCGCGACGGCCTTGGTTGCCTTTGCGCCCATCTTGGCGGCCTGAATCCTCAGCGCACCGGCCTTCTTCTCGGCGTTGGCGCGCTCGCGGCGACGACGCTGCTCGTCCGTGGCACGAGCGTCGAGGTACTTCTTCCAGTTCATGTTGTATACGTCGGCCTCACCGCGGACGGCGTCGAGGAACCACACGCGGTTGACGACGTCGTTGAGCAGGTCGACGTCGTGGCTGATGACCACCAGTCCACCCTCGTGGTTCTGGAGGAAGCCACGCAGCCAGGTGATGGAGTCGGCGTCGAGATGGTTGGTGGGCTCGTCGAGCAGCAGAGTCGTGTCCGAGCGGGCACCGCTGCCGTCGGAGGCGGCGAAGAGGATGCGCGCCAATTCGACGCGACGACGCTGACCGCCAGACAGCGTGCTGAGCGGCTGCCCGAGAATGCGGTCTTCGAGACCGAGGCTGCTGGTGATGCGTGCAGCTTCACTCTCGGCTTCGTATCCGCCGAGGGCCGAGAACCGATCCTCGAGCTGGCCGTACTTCTTGACCGCGCGGTCCTGCGATTCCTGATCGAGCACCTCGCCCATCAGAATCTGCTGCTTCTCCATCTCGCGGAGCATCGTGTCGAGGCCACGTGCGGAGAGAACCCGGTCCTTGGCGAGGACGCTCAGGTCGCCCTCTTTGGGGTCCTGCGGGAGGTATCCGAGTTCACCGGTACGTACGACGCTTCCGGCATATGCCTCACCTTCGCCGGCGAGGATGCGCAGTGTGGTCGTCTTTCCGGCTCCGTTACGTCCGACGAGTCCGATCCGGTCGCCCGGCTGGATGCGCAACGAAGGCCCGGGAGCCGTGAGAAGGGTGCGGACACCGGCACGAACTTCGAGGTCAGTGGCGGTAATCAAGCAAACTCCTCAGGAAAAACGACGAATACGGGTAAACAATGCCTGACTACAGACACAAGAACTATCGATTTTACCGTGACCTGACGGTCGTTCCGACCAGCAGCGTGTGAGTCCGCTAACGTTCGGGACATGACTAGCGAAAACAGCACTCGTCCTCGCGACCTCGAAGGCCGTGCCGCCATCGTCACCGGCGCAAGTCGCGGAATCGGCAAAGCTGTCGCCGCCGAACTCCTCGCTCGCGGTGCCGACGTCTTGATCACAGCCCGCAAGCCGGAGCCCCTCGAGGCCGCCGCATCCGAGCTGTCCGCTCTGGGGCACGGCGGAAAGGTCGTCGCATTCGCGGGCAACGCAGCCGATGCCGAAGCCCGCTCCGGTGCCGTCGACCGCGCCGTGTCCGAATTCGGTTCACTCGACATTCTGGTCAACAACACCGGAATCAACCCCGTCTTCGGTTCGCTCATGGAAGCGGACCTCGACGCCGTGCGCAAGATCTTCGACGTGAATGTGGTTGCCGCCCTCGGTTACGTCCAGCAAGCACATCGGGCATGGATGGGCGAACACGGTGGAGCCGTCGTGAACCTGGCAAGTGTGGCCGGGATCCGGTCGACGGGCGTCATCGCGGCGTACGGCGCGTCGAAGGCTGCGCTCATCCGCCTGACGGAAGAACTGGCCTGGCAATTGGGACCGAAGATTCGTGTCAACGCCGTAGCTCCCGGGATCGTCAAGACGCAGTTCGCGGCAGCCCTGGTCGCTGCCGGCGAGGACAAGGCGTCGGCGGGCTACCCGATGAAGCGGCTCGGCACCCCCGAGGACGTTGCCGGTCTGGTCGGCTTCCTCGTCTCCGACGCGGCGGCGTGGATCACGGGCGAAACGGTCCGGGTCGACGGCGGTCTGCTCGCAACGGGATCGATGTAGTGCGCCGGTCGTGAGCACAGACAACTCCTCCGCCGACGTGGTGATCGTCGGTGGCGGCCCGGCCGGGCGGGCACTCGCCACCCGCTGTATCGCCCGGCAACTCACCGTCGTCGTTGTCGATCCGCATCCCCATCGGGTGTGGACGCCGACCTATTCGGCGTGGGCTGACGAGCTGCCGTCGTGGCTGCCCGTCGATGTAATCGCAAGCCGGATCCAACGCCCGAGCGTGTGGACCCGCAGACAGAAAACGCTTGATCGCACATATTGCGTATTGAATACATCATTACTGCAATCATTTCTCTCGGGCACATCCGTACAGTTCAGAGCCGTGCGTGCTCAAACACTGTCACCTACCGCCGTCCTGTGCGTGGACGGATCGCAGCTGAGGGGATCCGTCGTCATCGACGCCCGAGGCACCGATCTGACGGTGACAACCGCCCAGCAGACCGCCTTCGGAGTGATCGTCGACCGCGCTCTGGCCGATCCGATTCTGGGTGGTGGCGAAGCCTGGTTCATGGACTGGCGAACAGACAACGGCGCCTCCGACGCCGACACTCCGTCGTTTCTCTATGCGGTCCCACTCGATGACGAGCGAGTTCTCCTCGAGGAGACCTGCCTCGTCGGCCGGCCGGCGTTGGGGCTCCGCGAACTCGAAGCGCGTCTGCGCACCCGGCTTCGCAATCGGGGCTGCGAAGTCCCCGACGACGCACCGGTCGAGCGGGTCCGTTTTGCAGTCGAAGGCCCGAAGGAGTCGTTCCCCGACGGTGTACTCCGTTTCGGCGGGCGAGGCGGTCTGATGCATCCGGGAACCGGATACAGCGTTGCCTCGTCACTCGCCGAGGCAGACGCTGTCGCCAAAGCAATCGCCGACGGTGGAGATCCCAACGCGGCGCTCTGGCCGCGGTCGGCCAAGGCGGTGTCTGCCCTTCGCCGCGTTGGCCTGAACGCACTTCTCACCCTCGGCTCGGGAGAGGTCGCGACATTCTTCGACACGTTCTTCGATCTACCGGTCGAGGCTCAGCGGTCCTACCTGTCCGATCGGCGGGACGCGTCCGCGACGGCGAAGGTGATGGCAACCCTGTTCCGATCGTCACCGTGGCACGTCCGAAAGACGTTGATGCGCGCGCCGTTTCTGAGGTGAGCACTCCGGACCGACTACTGCGCTCCCATCGAGCCGGCGATCATCGGCCAGGAATTGTGTAGGTCGTCCTGCCAGTAGCCCCACGAGTGGGTTCCGGTCGGCTTGAAGTCGAAGGTCGCGGGGATGCCCAGTGCGTTCAGTCGGTCCGCCAAGCCGTGCGTGCACCCGTTGACCGCGGATTCGATGATGCCGCCGACGACGATCTGATTAAGGAGGGCTCCGGGATTTCCGTTCACATCGGGTGCCTGAAGGTTGTCGTGCGGACCTGGCAGCCCGGATCCGGTGGAAACGTACAGTGCGGTCCCCCGCAACTTCTCCGCGTTCACGACCGGATCGTTCTCGCGCCACCCCGGACCGTCGAACGGTCCCCACATGTTTGTCGGATCAGCGCCACCCCGCGCGCCGACCACCAACCGCACATAGTCCTGACCCGGCTGGGTGGAAGTCTCCGCGCACCCGCTGTACGCCCCGACACTCCGATAAAGCCCTGGTGCCGAGATCGCGAGATTGAGTACCGACGTCGCCGTCATCGAAATCGCCGCGATGGAGTTGACCCCGTTGGTACCGAACTGCGCATCGATGACGGACGGCAGTTCGCGAGTGAGGAACGTCTGCCACTTGTTGCGCCCGAGTACGGGATCGTCTTTCTGCCAGTCGGTGTAGTAGCTGAACGCTCCTTCCAGCGGCGTCACGACGTTGACATTCTTGTCGGCGAAGAAATCCAGGACATCGGTCCGTCCTTCCCACGTTGCACTGTCCTCGCCACCACCGGCGCCGTTGAGCAGATACAACGTGGGCCGTGGGGCGCTCGTGTCGGCGGGGAGGATCACCTCGAGTGGAATGTCGCGGCCCATCGCATCGGAGTGGACGCTGATGGTTACGGTGCGTGCCGGATCTGCGTTCGCGGGCAAAGGCGCAAACAGCAGTGGAACCAGTGAAATCGCCAGCGCCGCGGTGACGCGTCGACGGTAGGTTCGGATTCTCATCGGAGCGTCCCCCCAGGTGTGCGAGTCGGGTTCTCGAAGCGGATACCCGCTCGATACGCCCCGAACCGACCCATCCACACGCAACGGTTCGGGATCAACCGTGATCGTTTGCCTCGCGCAAACGGCCGGCGGCGACCATCATGGGAGGCATGCGCTCGATTTGGAAAGGCTCGATAGCCTTCGGTCTGGTCAACGTCCCGGTCAAGGTGTACTCGGCGACCGAGGACCACGACATCCGATTTCACCAGGTCCATGCAAAAGACGGTGGCCGCATCAAGTACAACCGTGTGTGTTCCGAGTGCGGAAACACGGTTCAGTTCGCGGACATCGACAAGGCGTACGACTCGGAAGACGGATCGCGCGTCATCTTGAGCGACGAGGACTTCAACAAACTCCCGGCCGCGGAGAAGCACGAGATTCCGGTGCTGGAATTCGTGCCGAACGATCAGATCGATCCGATCTTGTTCGAGAAGAGTTACTTCCTCGAACCCGATTCGGCGTCGCCGAAGGCGTACGTCCTGCTTTCGACTGTGCTCACCGAGAGTGATCGAACGGCACTGGTGCATTTCACTCTGCGACAGAAGACGCGCCTGGCCGCGATGCGCGCTCGCGACGGCGTCCTGGTGATCCAGACGTTGCTGTGGCCCGACGAAGTTCGCGCAGCAGAGTTCCCTTCGCTCGACGACGTGGAGAAGCCGAAGGCCAAGGAACTGAAGATGGCGCAGACGCTCGTCGAGAGCATGGCGGGCGATTTCGATCCGACCGAGTTCACCGACGACTACCAGCTCCAACTGCGGCAGTTGCTCGACGAGATGATCGAGAACGGCGGCAAGAAGGTCATCCCCGCCGCCGAGGTCGACCAAGAGGGCACCGATGCGGAGGTGGTCGACCTGGTTGCCGCACTGCAGCGCAGTGTGGACGAAGCGAAGTCGAACGCCTCCAAGGCCGGCTCGTCGAAGTCGACCACACCGAGGAAGAAACGAGCCTGAGTCAGCCGCGCACGTCTTGGACCTCGATCAGAGCGTCCAACTCTGCGTCGACGTCCGGGGCCGCGTGACGACCCGTTCCGACCGCAAGGTTGATCACGGGTCCGATCGCCTCCAGACCTGCCTCGGTGAACATTTCGGCGTGTGACGTGGGCACCGGACGGTCGATGATCACCCCGGAGACGAACGGTCGCCACGCCGACGCGGTTCGCAGCGGGTCGAAGGTGTCGGCGTGTGCCGAGAAGAACAGCAGATCGCCCACGAACTTGCCCGGGCGGTATCGGTGAGCCAGTTCGGCGCCTGCGGAGTATTCCTCGAACAGTCGCTCGATCCGATCGCTCGAGACCAAGGGGTGATCGCCGATGGCTTCGCGCAAGAGTGCTTCGGCGTCCTCGGGTGTCAGATCACGCTCGCCGGTGTCCGGGACCGAGATCCCCAACCCGCCGATCAGTTCGGCGAGAGAAGGCTGCGCGCCCGCCATCGTCGGGTCTTCGAGAACGAAGCTGTCGAGCAGAATCAGGTCGGCGACGCTCTCACCCGCGGCTTGCAACTGCACCGCCGCCGCGTGAGCGATCAATCCGCCGATCGACCACCCCAGCAGGTGATACGGACCGTGCGGCTGAACTCCGCGAATTTCCTCGACGTACCGCGCCGCGAAGTCCTCGATCAGCTCCGCCCGAAATTCGGAGTCCGTCAGGACCGGCGACTGCAGGCCGTAGAGCGGCCGGCTGGAGTCGACGTAGCGATCGAGCGCTCCGTAGCACCAGGCCAATCCGATGGCCGGATGGATGCAGAACAGTGGCTCGGCGCGGCCTTCCGGACGTAGTGGCAGGACTACCGCAAGTGCGGAGGTATCCGCGTCACTTGTCACAACTGTTGCCTCGAGTTCGAAGAGTCTGCGCGCCAATGCCTCCGGAGTCGGGTCGGAGAATATCCACGCGACGGGGACGGTCATGCTGGTGCGTTCTTTGATGGCAGCGACCAAACGCGTTGCCATGAGTGAGTTGCCGCCGAGTTCGAAGAAACTCGAATCGGCGTACGTGTCTACGTCGGCCAGATCGAGTACCTCTGCGAAAGCAGCGCAGATCGCGATCTCGTCGCTGCCTTCCGGACTGCGTCCACTCGGCGACTCCCAGTTGGGAGCAGGCAGAGCGCTGCGATCGAGCTTGCCCGCCGGTGTGGTCGGGACTGCGCCGATCACGACAACAGCGGACGGGATCATGTGCGCAGGCAGCGATATACCTGCGTGACGGCGTAGCGCGGCGGCGTCGAAGTCCGCATGTGCCGGGACGACGTACGCGACGATCCGAGCGTCGACGCCCTCCCCGACGACGACGCTGACAGCCGAATGCACGGACGCTTCCGCTGCCAGCACCGCGTCGATTTCTCCGAGTTCGATTCGGAACCCTCGGATCTTGACCTGGTGGTCTGCGCGTCCGAGGTAGATCAGTGCCCCTGAGCGATCTTCGCGCACAAGATCCCCGGTGCGGTACATCCGAGCGCCTTCGGGTCCATGCGGGTCGGCGACGAAGCGCGCGGCTGTGAGTGCGGGGTTGCCGAGGTACCCGCGGGCGAGACCGTCGCCGCTGACGTAGAGCTCACCGACGACCTGGCCGGGAACCGAGTGCAGTCGGGAATCGAGAATCATCGCGTCCACGCCGCGGATCGGGCCGCCGATCGTCACGGGCTCCCCCGCGACCAGCGAATCACTGATGGTGACTGCGACGGTGGCCTCGGTCGGGCCGTACGCGTTGAACATTCGGCGCCCCGGTGCCCACCGAGATACGAGGTCGGCGGAACAGGCGTCGCCGCCGACGACGACGGCTTCGAGATGGTCGAGCCCGGCGGGATCGACAGTCGCCAAGGCGGCTGGAGTCACGAAAGCATGGGTGATCGTCTGCTCGTCGAGCAGTTCGTGCAATTCGACACCGCCGAGAACTGTCGGCGGCGCTATCACCATCGTTGCGCCGGCGCCGAAAGCCAGAAGGAGCTCGAGAACCGACGCGTCGAAGCTCGTCGAGGCGAAGCTCAGAGCGCGAGAGTGCGCGGTGACGCCGAAACGCTCCCGCTGTTCGTCGGCAAACGCTGCCAGTCCCGCGTGAGTGACCAACACGCCCTTGGGTTTTCCTGTCGAGCCCGAGGTGTAGATCAAGTAGGCCGGGTTGTCGAACTCGAGTGGCGCGTCCGGCAGTGTCTCGGAATGGACTGCCTCGATTTCGGTGGTGAATTCGATCGCATCCAACTCGATCCACGATGTGACGCCCGGAAGGTCGGCCGCATACTCGCCCCTGGTGATACCGAGTACCGCTCCACTGTCGGTGAGCATGTGCTCGATCCGCTCGGCGGGGTACGCCGGATCCACGGGAAGAAACACTCCGCCGGCTTTCGCTACGGCCCAGAGCGCGATCACATAGTCGGCCGACCTCGGAAGCGCCAGTGCCACAATCATTTCCGGCGCTATTCCGCGAGCGATCAACGCAAACGCCATAGCGTCGGAGCGTCGGTCGAGTTCGCCGTACGTGAGCGTGACGGATGTGGCGACGTCGACGATTGCCGGGGCGTGCGGATCGGCAGCGCCGCGAAGCAGCAACTCCGGCAGGGTCAAAGCATCGTCGGCCGGACGTCCGGGCAACGCACGCAGGCGACGTCCCGCAAGATCCACGTCACCGACGACGGCGGAGGGCTGGGCAGTCAGTGTCTCGACGATCGTTTCCAGCATCACTGCAAACGACTCCGCCGTATCGGTGTCGAAGAGATCCTTCGCGTAGGTGAGGGAGGCCTCGTAGCCGCCGCCTTCCTCCGCGGTCTGTTCGACAACGGTGAACTGCAGGTCGTACTTGGCGATGTCCGGTGTGATCTCGTGGGCACGAACGGCAAGTCCAGGCAGGTCCCACGTCGTCGGGTGGGCGCCGTGGAACGAGATCATCGTCTGGAACACCGGATGACGGTCGGTGGTCCGGGTCGGCGCCACCACGTCCACGACCTGCTCGAACGGAATATCCGCGTGGGCGAAGGCGTCGAGATCGACGGAGCGGACAGTACGCAGAACGTCGACGAACGTCGACCCGGGGTCGACCGTCGTGCGCAGTCCGACCGTGCCCACGAACATTCCCACGAGGTCGTCGAGAACGCGGTGTCCTCGCCCGGCGACCGGAGATCCGATCACGATGTCCGTGCTTCGACTCAGCCTGGACAGCAGGACGGCATAGGCAGCGTGCAACACCATGAACGGCGTCGCCGCATTGGCTCCGGCAACCGCCTCGACCGCGATCCGGGTGTGCGCCGGAAGCGAGACCGCGGTGTGGGCACCGCTCAACGACTGGGTGAGCGGACGCGCTCGATCGCTCGGAAGGTCGATCAATTCAGGTGCGCCCCGCAACGTCTCCCGCCAGTACGACGCCTGTGCCCCTAGCACGCTCTCGGATTCGTCCACCGAGCCCAGCGCTTCCCGCTGCCAGATGGCGAAGTCCGCGTAGTGCACTTCGAGCGGGGTGAACTCGGGAGCGTGTCCCGAACTTCTCGCGACGTAGGCGGTGAGCACGTCCTTCATCAACGGCGCGATCGACCATCCGTCCGCCGCGATGTGGTGGATCACGATGACAAGTGTGTGGTGCTGCGGCGTCGATTCGAGCAGGAGCGCGCGAACGGGAGCTTGGGTCGTGATGTCGAATCCACGCGACGCGAATTCTCTGGCGAGCTCTGCCGGTTCACGGGTGTCCGCATTTCCGTACTCGAGCGAGGTGAATGCATCCTGGATCACCTGGTGTGGACCGGTGCCGGAGTCGGGGAACACCGTGCGCAGGATTTCGTGCCTTTCGATCACGTCGAGGACCGCAGCTTCGAGGGCCGGCACGTCGAGTGCACCGTCGAGGGAGATCGCAGCAGGGACGTTGTACGCGGGTGAGCCGGGATCCATCTGGTTGAGGAACCAGATGCGTGCTTGCGCGTAGGACAGCGGAATTCGCTCGGGGCGGTCTACGGCGGTGATCGGTGGAAGCGCCTTCGCCCCGGCGGATGTGTCGAGCGCGGTGGCAAGTTCCCGAATTTCGGCGTGCTCGAACAGCATTCGGACAGGCACCTGCCTGCCCAACGACTCGCCGAGTCGCTGGGCCAGTCTGGTGGCGAGCAGTGAGTTGCCACCGAGTTCGAAGAAACTGTCCGACGCACTGATCTGTTCGATACCCAGCAGTTCCGCCACGACGCCGGCAACCTGGAGTTCGGTCGCGGTCGTCAGCGGCTCGACACTTCGCTCGGACGAACGCAGTGTCGGCGCCGGCAGCGCCGATCGGTCGAGCTTCCCGACGGGGGTCAGCGGTACGTGATCGATCGGGGTGATCGCCGACGGCACCATGAAGGCGGGCAGTGAGCGGCGCGCATGGCTCAGCAACTCGTCCATCTCGACCGCATCGGCGCCGAGCACTACGTACGACGCCAACATCGTCTCACCGGAAGCTGCGTCGACGCCCACGGTGACCGCGAACTCGACGCCGGGGTAAGTGCTGAGGACGGAGTCGATCTCGCCCAGTTCGATGCGGAATCCGCGCACTTTCACCTGGTGATCGGAGCGTCCGACGTATTCGATCGTCCCGAGCGGCGTCCACCGAACCAAGTCACCGGTCCGGTACATGCGGGTGCCGGCCGGGCCGAACGGCGCTGCCACGAATCGCGTCGCCGTCAAGGCGGGTTGGTCGAGGTAGCCGCGGGCAAGTCCCAGGCCGGCGATGTAGAGCTCACCGGTGACCCCGACGGGTACCGGCTGAGCCGAGCCGTCGAGAATTACCGCGGACACGCCGCGGACGGGCCCGCCGATGGTCACGGTCTCCCCCACGCTCAAGGCATCACTGATGCAGACCATGACGGTGGTTTCCGTCGGCCCGTAGCCGTTGAACAATCGGCGACCCGGTGCCCACTTACGGACCAGTTCGGGTGGGCATGCCTCGCCACCGACAACGATCGACTGCAAGACGTCCAGCCCGGTGGGATCGACCGAGGTCAGCGCTGCCGGTGTGATGAACGCGTGGGTCACCTGGTGATCGGTGACCAATTCGGCGAGGTCCTGGCCGCCGTAGACGTCGGGAGAGGCGATCACCATCGTCGCGCCTTCACCGACTGCGAGCAGCAGTTCGAGGATGGATGCGTCGAAGCTCGGTGAGGAGAAGTGCAGCGTCCGCGACTGCGCCGAGATGCCGTAACGCGCCGTCTGCTCGGCCGCCAACGCGCTCAGGCCACGATGAGTGATGCTGACGCCCTTGGGCTTTCCCGTCGATCCGGAGGTGTAGATGATGTAGGCGAGGTTGTCGATTCGGATCGGCGCGGCCGGAACCGGCTGCCCGACACCG